>JBARSI010000056.1:0-6951 GCA_049644665.1 Anaerolineales bacterium | reverse complement strand
CGGGTGGATGAGTTGGTTTGCACAGGCTGTGGCAGGGAGTTTGTACGCATTAGCATTCGGGCGCTTTGCCGCTGAGTTGGTCCATGTTTCGGGGATATCAACTTTTGGACTTTCGATCAACCAGGTTTCGCTCTTATTCATGACGCTCATCATCATCACCTTCACCATTATCAACTACATGGGTGCTTCTGAGACGGCGAGTATCGGAAATACCCTTACACTGATCAAGATCGTCATCCTCGGATTATTGGTCATCTTCGGCGCATTAGCGATGTCAGGCGCGGATGGCTGGCAAAGCCGCTTTAGCACGGGGTTCTTACCAAACGGTTTCATCGGTGTTTTCATCGCCATGGGGTTCACGTTTATCGCCTTTGAAGGGTATGAGATCATCGCTCAATCTGGCGAAGAAGTGCTTGACCCGATCCGAAATATCCCGAAAGCAATTTTTATCTCAATATCTGTGGCAGTCGTGATCTATATCTTGGTGGGCACCGTGGCGGTCGGCGCGATCACACCGCCCGGCGATCTCGCTGCATATGAGTATCTGGGCGATAAAGGGGAAGTGGCGATTGTGGAAGTAGCCCAGCAAGTCTTTCCGTGGGGTATTGGCGGATTGATCCTGTTGCTTAGTGGACTCGCCTCCACAACATCGGCGCTGAACGCGACGACCTATGCCTCCTCTCGAGTCTCCTTCGCTATGGGGAGGGACCACAACCTGCCCGCATTTTTCGCTCGGATACATACCAAGCGCCATACACCGTATTTGGCGGTCGTAGCGACGGGGGCGCTGATGACGCTCATGGCGTGGACACTTCCCATCGAGGATGTCGCCGCATCGGCCAGCATAATGTTCCTGTTGTTGTTTATGCTCGTGAACCTTGCGGTGCTTCTCTTGAGGCTGCAGCGCCCGGAACTTGAACGCGGTTTTCGTGTGCCGCTTTTCCCAATCCTTCCAGTATTGGCAATACTCTCAAATGCCTTCCTGGCGATAAATATCTTCCGCTTCAGCATGATCGCCTGGGTTTTTGCCATAATCTGGATTGCCACCGGGCTTTTGGCGTATTCCCTTTATTTCTCGCGGATCGAGGAGATGGAGAAACCCAAAGAAATTCTGCTGGAGGAGGTCCTGGTAAGCCGGGATTACTCCATTCTTATCCCAGTCGCGAATCGAGCGCAGGCTCGCATCCTGGGAAAAATCGGGGCGCTTCTGGCGTTTAACAAGGGTGGGGAAGTCCTCGCGCTGCATGTGGTGCAAGTTCCCCTTCAACTTAACCTATCAGAGGGCAGGTTATTCCTCAAAGATGGCCGCCAGTATCTCGATGATGTCATCCAGCAATCGAAAAGGTCTGATGTCCCGGTGCATACAATCATCCGCTTGGGGCGAAATGTGGCCCATGCGATCCGTCAGACAGCGATTGAGAACGCCTCAGATCTCATCGTGCTGGGCTGGCCGGGATTCACAAAATCATCAGGAAAACTGTTCGGGTCTGTCGCTGATCCCATCGTTGACAATCCGCCGGCTGACGTCATTGTCGTACGCCATCGCAAGTGGCGTCCTTTGAAACGCGTCCTGGTTCCCGTTACGGGCGGCCGCAATTCGCGCCGGGCGGTTCGTATTGCGGTTAACATGGCCAATGCTGAAAGACCGGAACCTGCGACGGTGACCATCATCCATGTTCTGCCCCAGGGCGTTGATGAAGTCGGTCGAATCCGCGCTGAACGAGCCGTTGCCGAGAGCAGGCACGGCGTTGAGGGTGTGTCGATCGATGAGAAGTACGTAGAAGGTGATGATCCGGTGGAAACAATCCTATCAGAAGCCCAGGGCTATGATTTGATTGTGATCGGCGCAACGGAAGAGCCAGTGTTTAGGAACTTCCTGGTGGGCACATTCCCCGAACGGGTGGCGCGCGGTGCCGAGGTAACCGTTATGATGGTTAAGCGCCGCAGTTCACCGATTCACTCTTTTGTCCGCAGGGCTTTGATCGAGCCAACCCATTTGAAACCACTTTAACGGACGGTCATCTTCGCGGAATATTATGGAGAAATCCCCGTGTTGATGCCTTCAAATGTAGTGAAGCGAAGGCAGTACGCGGGATTGTTAGACAGCCAAGTTCTCCGTTTTCAACATGAACTGAACCGTTTGGGCCAGCGTTTCCGAGGTGATGGGTTTTTGAAGCCAGGTTACCCGTTGGCGATCAAGCAGCTCTCGCGTGTGACCACCGAGGGGGTATCCGGTCATTAAGACCATCTTGATCTTCGGATAGCGGTCTGATACCTCATCGTATAGATCTCTGCCACCCATGTTCGGCATCACTAAGTCGCTGATGACCAGTTCGACGGTGTTCCCTCTTGCTTCCAGTTCCGAAAGCGCTTCAGTGCCATCCTTTGCAAAGAAGACGGTGTACCCTTGATCCTCGAGGATCTCGCAGATCGCGTTGCGTGTTGCATCGTCATCTTCCACGACGAGGATCGTCTCTCCCAGACCAGTCTGTGTTTGGATTTCTCCTTTGATGACCTCAGTCTCAACTTGTTCATCTATCGCCGGGAGGTAGATCATAAATGTTGTACCTTCCCCAGGTTTGCTTTCAGCATCGATAAAACCACTATGCTGCTTGACGATGCCGTAAACCTGAGAAAGACCAAGCCCGGTGCCTTTCCCTTGCGGCTTCGTTGTAAAGAAGGGTTCGAAAATATGCATCATTACATCTGGATCGATCCCCGTGCCTGAGTCGGAGACGCGGATATTAACCCAACTTCCTGCCTGCATCCCCGGGTAGGGAGGCTGCCCATCCTGAACATCCAATTGATCGAGCGAAAAGCTGAGCTCGCCGCCCTTCGGCATCGCATCCCTAGCGTTTAGAGCCAGATTCATTATTACTTGCTGCATGCGCGTTGGATCGGCGTTGATGAAGTACCCTGTTTCGCCGTTGAAATCCATGTTGATTTTGACGTTCTCGGGCAATGTGCGTGAGAGGAGTTTCTCGAGATCGGTAAAGAAGGGCACAAGATCGAATGCATGTTTCTCCATAATCGAGCGCCGGCTGAAGTCGAGTACCTGTGTAGTGAGGGTGGAGCCTCGTTTCGCCTGGTTGAAGATTGTGTCAATCCGTTCCTTGCCTTTTGTGGAGATCGACTGGTCATTCAGCAATAATTCGCTGTACAGCATGATCGTTCCAAGAATGTTGTTAAAATCATGGGCAATCCCCGCCGCGAGCTGCCCGACAGCGGCGAGGCGGTCCTGCAGCAGGGCTCGCATTTGAGCCTGCTGGGCTTCCGTGACATCGCGAACGACGACCAACATAACATCTTGATCGCCCCATTTCTGCAGCTTAACAGAGATCTCAACCGGAAAAATATCGCCTGAAGAACGAATATTCGCTGTGCTGAGCATTTGGTCAGAAAGCCCGCCCGCGACCATCTCCCGTGGGAGTACGACGGGATGACCCTCGGGAACCAGATCTTCAACAGTCATCATGAGCAGTTCTTCGCGTGACCATTCGTACATTTCGCACGCGCGAGAATTTATATCCAGGATCCTTCCATCCATGCTCTCGACAAATATCGCGTCTTGAACGCCTTCAAATACGTTCCGATAATTAGACTCAGATTGGCGCATCGCCTCCTCTGTGCGTTTGCGGTCTATCGCCCTCGTAACCTGATTGGCGACTGAGATGATGCGTGCCTGATCGTTGTCTGTAAAGGGTTTCGTCCGCCCCATTACTAACAGACCGATCGAGCGGCCTTCTGAGCTAAGCGGGATGAGGATAATTGAATGTGCCTTAATCAGGTTCAGGATCGATGGAAGAAGTTTTTTGCTCAGTGAGCCCAGATTTGTGACTGGCAAGTCGATGAGGTCAGCAAACTCGTCAATGATCCCTTTAATCCCCTCGGCATCATTCACAAGCAATGGGTTTTGTGAATCGAGAATTTTCCCGATCTCACTGTCGGGCCTAATTTCCAAGCGATGGTTGGTTATTTTGGCTTGAATCTTCTCCTCGATGCGATTAATCAATGAAGCGGGGAGGCTGAGGTTTTGAGCTTCGAGGAATTTTTCATCCTCACTGAGAAGGTAAATCGTCATGCCCAGGCTGTCGAAGATGTCCATCGACTCATTCGACAAGAATTCGACCATGTCATGCAAGGTATCGCCGCGGTTAATCCGCTCATTGAGTGCGCTCAGTAGTTGAAGATCTTCAGCTTGTTGTTCAATCCTTTCTTCAGCTACTCTTCGGTTGGTGATATCTTGCTTGATGGCGATGAAGTGAGTGATCTCGCCGGACTCATTTCTTACAGGGGTAATCGTCTGCTCCTCGATGTACTGTGCTCCGTCCTTGCGGACGTTTACCATCTCTCCGTGCCAGGTTCGACCAGCCAGGATTGTCTCCCACATCTCCTTGAAGAACGCATCATCCTGGGTGTCTGAATTTAAGATACGCATGTCTTTCCCCGCGACTTCCTCGGCGGGATATCCGGTGAGAATTTCAAAGGCACGGTTTAGCCAGAGGATTTTGCCCTCACGATCGGTAATCACGATCGCATTCGCAGCGGACTCCAGGGCAGTGGTTTGCAGCAGGATTTGTCCCTCAGCGCGCTTGCGTTCTCTCAGTTCCCGCTGGGCAGCCTCATAAAGACGGGCGTTTTCAATCGCGGCTGCGATCTGATCGACCAGCGTTTCAATCACGATGCGATCGTGATCTTCAAACGCATTAAGGTTCTCGCTTTGAATATCCAACACACCCAGCAAGGCTTCGCCAGCGGTGATTGGGATGCTCAGTTCTGATTGGGTCCGGATTAAATCCGGGAAGAGATTGACATAATGGGGTTCTGTCTCGACATTGTTGGAGAGGACAGTCTCGTGTGATTCCGCAGCCCAGCCCACCATGCCTTGTCCTATCTGTAAACGATGTTCATCCGGGAATAGAGGGGCATATTGCCCGTCACGGGCCTTTAATACCAGGAATCCTGTTTCAGGATCGTGCAGGAATAGACCCACATGATCATAGTTAAATCGCTCCTGAACGAGTTTGACGCTTCGTTCCAAAACTTTGTCAAGATTCAGAACAGAGGCGATCTCCCCCCCAATTTCATTTAATAGCTCCATCTCAGCCGCGCGTTGTCGCTGAACTTCCTCGGCACGTGTCCGTTCGCTCGCGTCGGTCACAACGCCGAGAATGGCGGTTTCCCCGTCATAGGGGATCAGGCGTGTGGCATGGATGGCGTCAAGCCGCCGGCCGTCCTTTGTGATGAGCTGTGTTTCGTACTGGGGAACTTCTTCGCCGCTCAGGTGAACCCGGAAGTTCTCAAGGACGTTATTTTGGTATTCTGGAGCGATCAGCTGCAGGAAATTGAAATCTTCGTGATAGAGGGCATCTCGCGAATATCCCATAATTTGGACGCAAGCTTCATTGGCATAAACGATCCGCCCATCCTTATTGATGAAGATCATGCTCGGCGATTTTTCGGCCAGGTCGCGGAATTTTGCCTCTGACTCGCGGAGAGCCTTCTCTCCATGTTTGCGTTCAGAGATGTCTCTGACCACAACCAGGATGACATAAATGTCGTTCAGTGTCTGATGCCGGGCTGTGATTTCGACGGGAAAGTGCTCTCCGTTTGAGTGAACACCAAGTGCCTCATACGGTGAATCAGTCAGATCCCTCGCTCGAAGCTCCTCCATCACGACGTCTGAAAATTCAGGCGTGACAAGGGATGTCAAGTTTTTTCCTTGCATAGCCTCTTTGTCACGGCCGAACATCTCATTGGAACGCGAATTGCAATCGAGGATCATCCCGTCTGATGCAAGAACTAGTATCGCGTCCTGTACACCCTCAAAGATGAGTCGATATTGCATCTCCGAAGTTTGCTTCAGATCATCATATAGCTCCTGCATTTCTTTTGATGAATTTGTTTTCGTACGCTCTAGAAGAGCCTGTTCATTTTCCGCATCCGCGTATGCCCGCTCGATTTCTTGCAGGAACTTCTGCCAGGTCTCAAGATCTGGAAGATGGGAATTCTTTAGTTGAAGTCTCTTGAGCTGTTGTGCTAATAAGTTTGGTTCCATGAAGTTAAGCCTCGATTAAGGACGCTAACGGATCACCTGATATCGCAAATCTCGATGGACCGGTTTCGTTCAGCAGAGTATGTCCCCATTTTTATTCCCTAAGTATCAGTTCGTTGGCTAAATGGGTCGATGGTTGGTATAAACCCCGGCTGCGCTCCAGGTATTCATCAAGCATGTTTATTCGATACCTGCGGTGTCCTCCCGGTGTTCGGAAGGGAATCAGACTACCTTCTCGCTCAATGCGGCGAAGAGTCGATAAACTGATGCCCAGGTATTCTGCCGCCTGTCTTGCGTTTAGAAGTTGAGTCCTGCTGTGTTCCATTTCGTCTCCACTCTATTGAAGTGGTGATTGCAGGGGCGAAACCTGCACCAAACACAAATCGATCTCATCGGTTTGGCGCGACTTTACGGGGTTTGAGGGCACCTGCGCTTCTTTTGACCGGATTTATATTGTTTGACGTACTTTAGGGTAATGGGATTCTTAGCAATTGCGGTTGATTTGAAAAGCATTTGTAAGGTCCATCAGTATTTGTGAATTGAAACCGACAGCAATGGGACGTGCGCGGATGCAGGAGTGGCGATGAGGCATTGGACCCGCTGACGATTTCTCTCCAGATGTGTTGACTACGGTGATTTTGCGTATGGACGGTGGGAGCCAACCCTATACGAGGGGCAGAAGGATTACACGGCATTGGTAAAAAAGGCGACCCAGAGTCATCAGGTACAACTTGGACTCTGGGCCGCAAACGATCATCTGGTTTAGAGGCGACGGTGGGAATCGAACCCACGATAAGGGTTTTGCAGACCCCTGCCTTACCACTTGGCGACGTCGCCATGGTTTAATGCTGAGATTATGAGAGCGGGCGATGGGATTCGAACCCACGACCTTCTGC
>JBARSI010000055.1:0-5218 GCA_049644665.1 Anaerolineales bacterium | reverse complement strand
GCCTGGTGATGGTTAACATCACCCACTGGGATGGCCAGGTATTGTTCTACACCCCAATCATGACTCTGGCCAATGTAGCTATAAGCCTGCTCTTGGCAAGCCTCGTGGCCAGCATCGGCGTCCTGATATCACTGCGAGCCGCGACTGTACAGGAGGCTCAACAGAGCCTGATGACGGCTACACTGTTTCCTCTCATCCTTCTGCAGATGATTCCTCTATTGTTGCTTAACCTGGTTCCCAATGGCAAGGCAATTCTCAAAGAACTGGTGGAGGCTGCCAATCCCACCCAGATCATTCTTATCGTTATAGCCCTACTGGTTGTATTGGACCTGGCATTGCTCGTGATGGCTATGGTTCGCTTTAAACGAGCGCGGTTGATTCTGGATTGAAGCGACAGTTGCGCAACCTGAAGAATGAAGAATAGCAAGGTAAACGCAATGGTGTTCAAAGTCTTGAAGCTATTACCCTTCCAAGAGATTGGAATGCGAAGTATCCATGTGATAATTTCACAATCAACACACCATTGAATTACCAGGAATTTGTACTGTCCCTAATGCCTACAGTCCACCATATAACCGACTTGAAGAACAATCATAGAGAATCCATTCGGAGGACAGATTGGCGGGATCAGCTTCCATGATGGAACTGATCGGAATCTGCCCCATCGACTATTGTAGGGCAATTGTAATGAGGGTTTTGACCATGCAAGCTGAGCCACGTACTTGAATATCCGTTCGTTGAATCCCTTATCCCGTCTTTCTAATCAATCCGAGTCCCAGAAAGGGCTGTTGCCTTTAAAATAAATGAAAGGCAACCGTAAACAACCGATTGTCGTTCTTTACGTTATGATTGTAGCGAACACCACTTATCTGTAGGAGGTTCACGTTGACCGAATGGATCGGTCAGACGCTATCGAAGGTTTTAATTGAGAAACGTATTGGCCGTGGAGGAATGGCTGAGGTTTATCTCGGGCATCATGGCACCTTGAAGCGCTCCATGGTTATCAAGATTCTCTACGCACACCTATCCGAAGACCCGCGTCACATCGCAAGGTTCCACACCGAGGCTCAGGCTGTTGCCGCTTTGCGCCATCCCAATATCGTCCAAGTTTTCGATTTCGACATCGTCAATGGTCAACCATACATCGTGATGGAATTACTGGATGGCATCTCTTTAGAAATGTATCTGCATAGTTTGAGAGCCAGGTCTGAGAAGATGCCGAGAGAGTCTGTCATCCGCCTGGTAAAGAAGCTTGCTGACGCTCTCGATTACGCGCATAGTGAGGGGGTTATCCACAGAGACATCAAGCCCGCCAATGTTATGCTCTGCAGTGGAGCCACCCCCTTTGAGATGGGGAATCCGCTTCCACCCGATGTCGAGCCGGTACTAACAGATTTCGGGCTGGCACGGATCAGCTTCTCCTCAGAGCAAACTGAGCCCGGTACCATAATGGGCACTCCCGCGTATATGAGTCCAGAACAAGTGGAAGGACAAGCAGTCAGCGTACGTTCTGATCTCTATACCCTAGGCGTCCTTGCCTATGAAATGCTTGCCGGGGAGCTGCCCTTCAAGTCTGCCGAGGACACTCCCGCATCGATCATGTACCAACAAGTGCACACTCCACCCCCCTCTCTGCCATCCAGCGGTGCTGCGCTAATTAAGGTCATGAGGCGTGCCCTGGCTAAGCAACCTGACAAACGCTACACACACGCGCTGGCTTTTGCCGCTGATCTGGAGAGTGCAATAGCTGCGGAAGCCAAGCCAACACCTATTCGGATACGGCCTAAAATCCCTCGCCGCACGTTGTATATCGCGCTTGGCTTGATCCTCACTGCATTTGTATCAATCGTGGGCTTTTCAGGAGGTTGGTTCCGCAGCCCGGTTCCAGAGTCCGATCCGAACCAGGCAACGGTTACTTCTCTTCAATTGACAGAGAATCCTCAACCTGCGTTGGACAATCCCCTGCCTGCCGCACCCACACGGGTGCCGCCGCCTGAAGAAGATGCGCGCGCTCAGCTCGATCTCAATGAACCGGATTACACCGACTCTTTCGATGCCCCTAATGGCTGGAACCGCTTTGATGTCGAGGGCAACAGCGCGTATCGGGTAGAAAACGGTGAACTGATTGGGGTTGACTACGTTCCTGAAGAAAAATATACCTACTGGTCTATCCTCAATAAGCAATCAGGAAACGTCTATGCTGAAGTCAGCGCTACGAATGGTGATTGTATCGAAAAAGATTCAGTGGGCATTGCCATCCGTATCGATGAGGAGACCGGCGCCAGCGGCTACGGCTTTGAGGTATCCTGCGATGGAAACTGGCGAATCCGCCTGCACCGCGAAACCAAAAGTCCAAGAGCACTAAATGACTGGTCTCCGACCGAGACGATCCTTACAGGAGCTGGCGCTACCAATCGTCTGGGAATTATGGGGTATCGTGACCGCTTCTACTTATTCATCAACAACCAGCCAGTTGGTTTTATCGTCGATTCAGAATACAGCCGCTCCTTTGGCTTTTTCGCTCTGTATGTTCGCGCCTCACAAACCTATAACCTGGGCGCCACATTCGACGATTTTTCATATTGGCATATACGCTTCGTCCCATAAGGTGAATACTTCCTATACCACAGAGGTCTTACTTATTATCGGGATCAGCTAAATGCGTATGCTCCCCGCCAGGCTGATGGTAATGACCCAATCCAAGTAGCCGTCCCCGATACACGGCCAGCAGACTGGCGATTCCGGTTGAGATTGGCGCCGCGGCGATCAACCCCAAAGATCCGGCCAGGATTCGGACCACCTCTTCGGCGACGAATTCTAGATTGACCAATTCCACAAATCCTTGTCCTGATAGAGAGAATAAAAGCAAAGTCGGCAGCGCTGCGCCGGCATAAGCCATGAAAAGCGTATTGATCATCGCCGAAACGTGATCCTGCCCCACTCGCATTGCCCGCTGATATAGACTGCGTAATCCAAGCCCACAATCAGCTGCATGCAATTCGAAAACGACAGAAACCTGAGTGATCACCAGATCATCTAATGCTCCCATAGCGCCGATCAACATGCCAGCCAACACCAGACCACGCAGGTTTATGTTAATGTCCACCTGCTGGATGACGAACAGAATATCTTCATCACCGAAGCCTGTCAGTCGAGTCAGATCAACGAAAAAGTTGATCATCAATCCCGTGAACACCAAAGTGAACAGCAAAGCCAGGACTGCTGCATGGGTTTTCAGCTCCCAACCGTAAATCAAGTAGAGCGTTATCCCCAAGAGTAGAAATCCACCAAATAAAGTAACTACAATGGGATCCTTGCCAGCGAGAATGCCGGGGATGATAAAAACCAGGATGACCACCAGGCTAAGGAATAATCCCAAAAGCCCTCTCGCTCCTTGCCAACCACCCACCAGGATACTGAAAAGCATAAAGGCAAGCAGCAACCACAGAAGCGGCTGCGTCCGAACGAAATCAATGAAATATGCGTTCACTGAGCCATCAGGAGCCTGGTTGATATCGACTAACAACCGATCCCCAGGTTTCAAAATCAGACCCTCGGGCCGAATCTGCCGTTTGCCATAGTCGATTTCCGTGATCAGCCCTTTGTGGGGACCTTCCAACACTTCGACGCGTAAGACCTGATAAGACTGGGTTCTCTCCCCAAGCGTAGCCGTTCCCTCCCCGATGACTTCAAATACCTCGGCCTTATACATGTCATCGCCAAGTCCAATCCGCGGTCCATCGCTTCGTGAACTGGAAAGAAACGCGTCCAGCCTGGGAACCAGCAGGATGATCAACGCCGAGATGATGATCAACATGAATAGTGCCATGATGAGAAACCGCCGCATCTCTTTTGTCATTCTTTCCCTTCCCTAAAGTACGGGCCTCATTTCGTTGAGTTGTTGCGCTCGTGAATGGCTCATGGACCAATATGCTCGAATCGGGATCGATAGTGCGGAAATATTCGCGCTCTCTTCCTGCTCGTTTCGCTCTACGCCAGCGTCGAACGCTGGCTGGAGATTAATCCGCTGCTAAACCTTAGGATCTTGCACGTCACTGGACCCTAGGGTTTTCCAACTGGGCGGTAGCTAGCCATCACCTTCGGCCGCGTGTCGCCCGCCTGTAAAGCATCTCTCGCCTGTCCTCGGGTGGAGGTTGATGGATAAAAAGTGTAAGGACCCAGGTGAGTCCTAACCCCATCACGAAGCCCCCGATGTGAGCGAAAAAGGCAACCCCGCCGCCCATTTGAGATCCAAGCGAAAGGATGCCATTGACGAATTGGAGAGCAAACCAGAGCCCCAGGACGACCCACGCCGGCCACACCGCCAGTCGAGTTAACAATCCCAAGGGGACAATCCCCTGAACACGCACACCCGGGAAAAGGATCAAGTAAGCCCCCAGCACACCAGCAATCGCGCCGCTAGCGCCGATAAGCGGGATCTGGGAGGTGGGATCAATTATGACTTGAGCAAATACAGCTACGGACCCGCTGGCAAAGTAGAGAAAGAGGTAATAAAACACGCCACATCGATCTTCAACATTGTCCCCGAACAACCACAGGTAAAGTAAATTGCTGAATAAGTGGAACCAACTGCCGTGGAAGAACATGCTGCGCAGGGTGTCCAAGAGCGTTTCCAGCGAGAAGGGATTAGCGATAATGTTCGCCGGGACCACCGATAGATTCAAGAAAATGTTCTGCTGGTCGGGCAGTGAGAACATCTGCTGCCAGACAAAGACTAGAATATTTAGTCCGATTAAAGCGTAAGTCAGGAAAGGTGTTCGGCGAGTGGGATTGAGATCTCGAAGCGGAAGCATAATCCCTCCATTCGATTTCAAACAGCCCGATATGGGCTTCAAGGCGCCCCGAATTAGTCAACAAGTATCATGTTAGGGTTCGACGATGGCAAGCTGTCACTCCTTATCTGCATCAACATCCATCCACGCCGGTAAATCCAGCGGAGGAGGCTTTCTGCCATAGAGGAAATCATCCATCGCGACGGCCAGTACCCTGAATATAGACGAGTTTCGTACGCCGATACGAACGACATTGTGGAGTACGTTATCGGGATGTGAATATGGGCATACACGCACGCAGCGCCCGCAATCTGTGCCGGTTGTATTCCAGTACGTGAAACATGCCTCAGCATTGATCTTCCAGCGTTTGACGCCGTCAACCTCGGTTCGATCATCAAACGAAATCGCTTTGCTCGGGCAAACAA
>JBARSI010000054.1:0-2596 GCA_049644665.1 Anaerolineales bacterium | reverse complement strand
GTTGCGGTGACCCGATTGATATGGCGGGTCAAATCTCCGGACCGGAGGTGGATCTCAAATTTGACTTATCCATACCAATGACCAACGATGGAATTACGCTTGGGTCAGAGGGCGACCAAACGTACATATTTTATTGGTATCAGTTAACACCATCAGACCACTGGTTTATTAAGCCCCAAACCCCCAGCCCTTGAGGAGAAGGTCAATCCCCCTCTATTTCTTGCTGGGTCTCGTGCCAGCGTATGTCGGGCGATTCGCGAGTGAAGCGAAGGCTGTGAATTATTAGGGAATTGGGGTTATCCTGCAATGCAGACCCTCGTGCAAGTCCTATCGGCAGGCAACGTATGGCAGAGCACGCTCTATCTAAGGACCTACCCGGGACTTTTTTTTTGCAGATCCGGCAGGCGTGGATGCCAAAGCCGGACCATGTTCGGAACAGCGGCGGAGCGTAGTTACAAGGCACCCGTTTGAGCGGATGGTGATTGATGGCATATTCACAGAAGAGAGCCGCCTAAAACGAGAGTGTCACAGATCGAGAAGAGTTATCGTTATAGATGTGAATCAAGCTCATCACAAGGCGTGTGCGCCTGAAGGCAGCCGGGTCACGCTCGTCTGTCTATTGAACGCTAAGGATCTAAGTTCTACTGACCAGAATTTGAGCGGTTAGCATAACCAAGGAGGACGCGATGTGGGAGGATAAAAAACCTGCTAGAAGGAGGATGTTGATTAGGTTGTGTTGTGGCATCCTTATCCTTGGATTAGCGGCCTGCAACTTGCCTGGCGCCGGTGCGGATGATCCAGAGCCAACTGTGACTGGAGGCGAGTCTCAGGACGTTGAATTGGGACAGCAGGAGCAGGCGTTGAAGGAAGCCAAGTGTCCTACCATTGAAACGGGTTACAAAATCTGGTACAGCCACAACATGGAAATAAACTCGGGCGACATTGGGAAAGGGAGCTTCCACCTCGAATGAGAGGAGACGCAGCAATTGTTGTCCAGCCCCCGGCGGATGTCCTCCCAGAAGTCGATGATAACGCAGTGAATCAGGAAGTTGAGATCCAAACCGAAACCATCGAAACCGAAGTCGACGAAGCCCACGAAATACTGGACGATCCGATCCCTGAAGAGGAAGAAACTCCTATGCCGGAACCGGAAGTCGAACCCTGCACCGACCGAGTTGCGTTCATCATGGACGTCACCATTCCGGATGATACAGAAATCGAAGCCGGTGAAGCTTTCACGAAGGTCTGGCGCTTTCGAAACGAAGGTACTTGCTCATGGAACACCTCCTACGATCTGGTTTTCCACCACGGGGATCACATGAGTGCGGCAAGTGCAGTAGCCTTATCGGGCTCGGTGATGCCCGGACAGATCGTGGATCTGTCGATCGACATGGTGGCGCCAGCAGATCCCGGGACCTATCAAGGTTTCTGGATTCTCCGCAACGGGGACGACGTTCTCTTCGGCCTGGGCGCAGGTGGGGACGTAGCCTTCTGGGCGAAGATCGTTGTAGCGGATGAATCAGAAGACAGCGTATTCATCCCGCCGCTGCTCGTGCAGCCGCTGTTTGTTGTCGATCTCTTCGTTTCGAGTGGGACAGGTCAATCGCTGACCGACGGCGGTTGCTTCGATCTGGATGACGGAGCGAGTGTTTCCTGTGGTTCCGGGGAGGCGGACTTCCGCTACGACGCGAACCTGGAAATCGGTGGCTGGCCGCCAGTACCAAAGGAGACCCATGATCTTGATCCGCGACACAGCGCGACCTTCGGGGAGTTTGGTGCCACAAAGCCCTCGGGCAGTGATTGTCAGGCGACAGGCCTGGGCGGCGCGAATATCGACCTGGATCAGAAATATTACTGCTACCAGACCACCAACGGGAAGTACGGATATATCTACATCACCGGCGCTAACCTGATGACGATGTCGTTCAATTGGGCTACCTACACACACCCTTAACCGGGCGAGCTGAGATCCACCATCAACGAAAAAACAGGGACTGTCTGAAGTGACTTTCTAGACAGTCCCTGTGCAATGAAGAGAATTGTACGGGCGCATCTAGGGGAGCGCCCGTTTGATGTAAGATGCTCCCTCTTCCTTTCGACTCTACGGGCAGGAGAGCTAACTACAGGAGCGCAGCACTTATTTAGAGCGGCTCGAACGTTGCCGTGAAGTGCCGCAGCAACTCCGGGGCGTAGGTGATCCGGTAACCGTTGATTGCGTCCTTGCGTTCCGCGATTCGTTTAAATGTCTCGATCACAAAATCCATATGCGCCTGGGTGTACATTCGGCGCGGGATCGCCAGGCGTACGAGCTCCATCAGCGGGTAGTGCTTCGCGCCTGTCTCGGGATCGCTGTAGGCGAAGGCGACCGAGCCCAGCTCCACGCCGCGGATCCCGCCCTCCAGGTAAAGTTCTATCGAAAGCGCTTGGCCCGGGTACTCATCGCGAGCGATATGCGGCAGAAAACTGCCGGCATCGACGTAGACTGCATGACCTCCGGGTGGCAGGACGACGGGAATCCCTGCGTCATGCAGTCCTTCGACGAGGTAAGCGGTCTGGCCAAGGCGATAAGCAAGATAATGCTCATCCAGGCCTTCCC
>JBARSI010000053.1:0-5453 GCA_049644665.1 Anaerolineales bacterium | reverse complement strand
GGACACGGAACATTAAGTTCGAAGGTGCAAGATACAGATTTCAGGCAAATGCAGATGACGGAATCCGCATCTATCTGGACGGGACTCGCATTCTTAATGAGTGGCATTCCAGCGGTGGGATCACGGTCTACGAAGTGGAAACGGCGCTTTCCCCTGGAGAACATAAAATCATCGTGGAGTACTACGAGAACACGGGTAAGGCATTGTTGAAAGTGTGGTGGGAGAAGGTTCAGGAAACCGCTACCCCAACACAGACTTCTACAAGCACACTAACACCTACATCTACGGCCACTCCGACTCCCACCCCGACGGAAACTCCAACGCCAGAAGAGACCCCGACACCTACAGCTACCAGCACAGGGGTATCTGATGACAATCCGATATTGGTGTATGAATTCTTGACCGATTTGTGCAAAGCAAGTTGGCGAAGTGAGGCCGGGGAACTCTCTTGTCCCGGTCAGGAAAACGCTTCAGGGGGAGCCGTATTCCAATCCAGCGGCCAGAGCCTCGAAAACGGTGTGAGTTCAGGAGCCTCGGGGATCGTGCTTTTTCCGCCAAATGAACTCGATGGATGGATTGAAGGTAGATTTCCAGATTTCAAGATCCAAGATGGAGACCGATTTCTAGTCACATTTAGCTGTATCTCAGGGAATATCGAATGCGATGTCCATGTTGGAGTCAAATATCGTGATATCTCTGGGACGGTAAACATGCTTGGCATGTGGCATGAGGTTTATGATGCCAAGGTTCAGGAAGTCGATCTTGATCTATCGCCCCTGGCTGGGAAAAATGTGGAATTCATCATCACAGCCTATGTCGAGGAAGGATCTATCCATAACTACCTTGTCATATCCTCTCCGGGAATTTGGAGGAGGGATAGTTAGAAGGCAACGAACAAAGGCCAGTTATCACTTAATGCTTACTATAGAACGCAAATGCTGATGGATCGTATCCGTGCTGTTGATCGGATCTTATGCAGGAATTAGTCATGCCCTACCAACAGAGAGATTTCCTTGCTCAATAGCTACGGTTGAGAACGTTGACATCAGAACCATGTTGGTCCCTTCAACAACCTTTGGGATCATAGTTGTCAGCTGAATACAGCTGAAGAGTGATCGGCTCTCATGAACGAAAGCGATGAACAAAGAGAATATGTGGAACGAGGTGTACTTTGAAAACAATAAAGCAAGTTATCCTTCTTTGCGCAAGTGTAGCCCTGTTGGCTGCTTGTATTGCCATCCCTGATGAGCATAGTCTACAGACTGATGTTGGCGATCAAAATGGATGGCAAGATTACACCAACGCCAAATATCAATTCACCGCTCGACTCCCCTCGAGTTGGAATGTAGTAGAGCCGCCCACCGCAGATTACCCGAGCGTTGTGGATCAAGTCTGGTTTGTAAGTGAGACACTTCCCCTACCGCAAACCGGCTCCAGGGCGGACATCGTGTTGATTTTTACCCGGGAAAATCCCTCTACGGGCTGGGAGTCACAGTACTTCGATGAATACCAGTCAGAATTCTTGCGGCTAGGCGAGATACAGGCCAGGAGGATATCTGGCATCAATAAAGAGAGCAGGTTGCCTGAGATTGTCGTCCTGGGAAAGATTGGGGATTACTATCTGCAGGCATTGCCCAACCATGGCGCGGATCCTCTTGAGTATTTCGATCAGGTGATTTCCTCAATACGATTGGTCCAGTTAGAAGTTACATCACCTCCCCCGTCAGCAACAAACAATCGAGGGAGTCTGGATGAGAAAATAATCGCATTTGAAGGGATTGACATTAGATATCCATCCTGGTTGGCGGAAGAGGCGGTCGCTCAGATCATCCCCGCTTATGTCGATCCATCAGGTTTTAAGTACGATGACCTCCCGGAGCACGTGCGCTTTGACTTTTTCCGCCCATACTCTACGCAAGATCCGTTTGCTGGTTTTCAGCCCAGTTGGATACCTTGGTTAAGACATCAGACTCCTGAGGGACCAGAGATTCAGCCTCTAATCTTCATCTTCCCAACAATGGATTACGGGGATATTAGTCCTCTGGCTAGCAAGCGGATTGAAGCTCTGCGAATCCTCCTGGATGACAATGCCCTTCCTGCCGTGGGAGAGCTGCCGGTGTTGCCCACATTTAACAGCGCGCAAGATTTTCGCGGTCAAGTAAAGGCTCTGGCGTTTCAAGGAGGTCGCGGCCTGCGCTTCATTGCCCGTCACTCTCAGGGGGTTGCCCCGGTTGTCAATCCGGGCATTTTCTATACCTTCCAGGGATTGACCGAGGATGGAAGCCTGTACGTGGCCGCATTCTTCCCGCTTTATGTTTCGATCCTGCCGGACCAGATCCAGGTTGAGGACTGGGATGCTTTCAACACAGGCTACTTGGCGTATATGGCAGATATCACCTCCAAATTGGACATGCTTGAGTCGGGGGATTTTGAGCCGGGTCTGGAATCCTTGGACGCCCTTATAAGCTCCATGATCATAGGTAGGCCCTGAGTGACGCGCTAGACAAAGGTGGCCGGAAAACTGCTGGGAGATGCCAGGATGTCCAACGGAATGATTGCGCCAGCGCCGATTGGGTGCTCGACTTGGGGCACTAGTATTTATAAAAATTTGATCGTAACTACCCGGGCTGAAGACCGAGAATGCCTTTCCATAACCAGGCCGAGTAGTAAAGTCTCCTTTTTCGATGAAGCATGAAGTTGTACGGCCATCTGGCCGTTCACGGTACATAGGAATGCGCTTTCAAGGAATCGACCATGATGAGAAGAAATAAAACGCCGCTGACTTTTTTAACACTGCTGTTCACTAGCATCCTACTCTCGGTTTGCACGCCACCATTCGGTACCCAAATTCAACCCACTCCCGCACCAACCATCATCTTGAACGATGCCCTGCGACAAGATGCCGACGCCATGGCCGAAGATCTGGGCATCTCCGTGGAAGAAGCCATCCACCGTTTGAACCTGCAAGACTCCATTGGTGCGCTGGGTGCAAAGTTGGAGCAGCAAGAAGCAGAAACCTTTGCAGGATTGTGGATACTACAAGAACCGGAATACCGCATTGTGGTTGCATTTACACGGAATGGGCAAGAGACGATCAAACCCTACATTGAGAACACTTCCCTGGCTGAATTCGTCGAATTCTGCGTGGCACAGGTATCGTTGGTTGAACTCAAAACCATACAACAATCCGTCAAGCAAATGGTCAACGAGTTAGATTTCCCTTTCTCGTCAAGTATCAACGTGAAGAAGAACCAGGTCGAGCTTTACGTCACCGATATAGAATTATGGGAAGCATCCACGCAGGAGACCGGGATACAACTGCCTGAGCATGTTGAAGTCATTGCTACATATGTGCCACTGGGCGATGAAATACCTTTCGCCATCACACCCGTTCTTGGCCTGTTTCTCCCCCAATTACGTGTGCGCAGCGCGAACTTTATGACGGCGCTCTTGCAAGGCAAGCTGATTGTAATAGAAGGGTGTCTGCGCGTCTGTGCAGGAAATAACGGCGACGGTCACTTAATCATCTGGCAGCCGGACTATTTCCTGAACGATCACAACGGCAAAATCGAGATTTTGGATAGAGACGGCCAGGTTGTAGCTGTTGTCGGCGAAACAATCCGAATAGGCGGCGGAGAAATGCCAATGACCCCCGAATTCGAGACCCAATTGCGTGAGCCGGTGCCCGACCAGTGTGCCGGCCCATACTGGCTTATGGGTGAGGTCGTGCCTGAGACCACCACGCCCACTGTATTAGCGACTCCAGGTTCCCAGGAAACAGCTACCGGTACTTGCACTAAAGCAGATGGCGAACAGGTAACTGTCACATTGTGCGCAGAAGTCCCGGACCCGCGCTACACTCGCGTGACGCCCGACCAGATACTCAATGTCGTTAATCAAAGAGAAGAGGAAATATTGGTAAGGATCGGGCCTTTTGAGTTGAACATTCCGCCAGGCGGAGAACATCTCTTCGATACGCGCTTCGGAGAATATTTGACCCTGGCGTTCATAACATTGGATATTACGGCGGTGAACTCTGGCTCAAAGATCAACAGCCATTCTGCTGGAAGGGGTAACTACTCAGTCCAGAGTATGAAAACCCATTCCCAGGCTTTAGCCTGAGTAGTTACATTTGATTAATCCAAAGGTGACTTACCATGATTTATAAACGTTTGTTCCAAAACTTGTCCATAACGATCCTGATGCTCGTTGTGGCGGCCTGTGGAGAGGTGCCTTATGCAGCCTTCACGCTAGCTCCCGACCTGCTTACGGCTGCGTCCACGACCAGCGACCTGCATCCTACCCCTACTCCCACGCGCATTTCCTCACCTTACCAACCACCAATCCTCAACCCGCAAACCGACACCGGTCTAGAAATTATCGAGCCCGGTAACGCCGGGCAGGTGGTAGAGCTGGCCAGGTTAGGCAAGGGGACCATCCTGTCACACCCGATTTTCACACCTGAGGGCATGCCGATCTATTCACCTGATGGACTGTGGATTTCTATCCCGACCTCAGCTGGTGTCTATATCTACGACGCCGTCACATTGGAAGAACTTCGCAGGATTCCCGTGGGGACAGCCTTCATCGCCTTCTCGCCCGAGGGGAGCCTCATAGCAACTAGCGAAATCGGCGCTGTCTCCCTTTGGAACCCAGCGACAGGCGTCTTGATGGGCGAGCTGTCGGGCAGCCCGGACGACGTGTATTGGGAGCTGACGTTCTCACCGGATGGATCGATGCTGGCCGCCGTCACCTGGCATCGGGAGGTCTCCGTCTGGTCGCTGGCGAGCGGCGAAAGGCTGTTCGCCTTCCCCGGAGACAGGCTGCGGTTCTCCCCGGACAGCGAATTGGCTGTGGCCGTCGTGTATGGCGAAAATCGGGTCCACCTGTACGAGACCCGCGGCGGGATCGAGGTAAATAAATGGAATGTACGCAATGCGGGGTTCACTCCAGGGGGGCTGCTCTGGCTGGAAGACAATGCAACCGTCAGGCTGGCGTATATCGATCGCGATATGATGACAGCGCCATTCCACGGAGTCAAACCTTCCTTTTCGGCGGATGGTACGCTGATAGCCTTGTTCGCCAACGGGCAAATATCACTTTACGAGCATCAACAAGGGCGACGCGTTCAGATGCTGGAAGGGAGCTACGTGCAAATAGACGGCGTGCTGTTCTCCCCGGACGGGCAGACCCTAGCGGGCGACGTGTTCACCCTTCACTGTCCCACGTGCTCGGAATTCGACGGCCTAGACCGGCATCTGGTTCTGTGGCGGGCCGCGGACGGCGCCATCATTTCGAGGATAGACCATCCCGATGGATGGATCGCCTACTCGATGGATGGAAGCCTGGTAGCCGCTGTACAGATGGAAAACGCGCAGATTGTGAGAGCCTTGGACGGCTCACTCGTTAGCCAGATCGAGGGCTTTACAACCCCGGTAGAGGGCATGGCACTT
>JBARSI010000052.1:0-33129 GCA_049644665.1 Anaerolineales bacterium | reverse complement strand
ATCGACGTATCCGCCCAGATCACCGACGTGCTCACATTGTTCCTGGGAGCAATCGCCGGAATAAGCCTTCTGGTGGGAGGCATCGGCATCATGAACATCATGCTGGTCAGCGTAACGGAACGGACCCGCGAAATCGGGATCCGGCAATCCGTTGGTGCCACACCGAATGACATCCGCTGGCAGTTCCTGACTGAAGCCCTGCTCTTGAGTCTTGTTGGTGGATTAATCGGTGTTCTCGTCGGCATAGGTGGGGCGTGGCTATTCGGCTGGGCAAGTGACATGCGAACCGTCATCATCCCAAGCTCCATTTTCATTGCCTTCACCTCAGCTGCGGTTGTCGGTGCTTTCTTCGGTTTCTATCCAGCGAACAAAGCCGCACAACTCGACCCGATTGAGGCATTACGGCATCAGTAAAAGCTATCAGTGATGGGACATTGTTTATTTTGGAAAAAGAAAAACTACACATAAGAAAAGTGAGGAGTGAAGTGATGAAAAAGGTAAAAATTCTTGGGCTGGTCGTTAGTTTGTCATTGATCCTGGTTGCCTGCGGCGGCACCAATGGCGGAGAAATTAGTGCGAGGACGGTGTTGAATGAGGACTATCCTGACGCTCTTTCAGTCCAGACCCAGCTCACCCTGGGCACCTTAAAACTGGAGGAGACCGATCTTGCGATTGATGCAGAGCAAGCCGCTGAGCTGCTTACGCTCTGGCAAGCCATTCGCAGTCTGAGCTTGAGCGATATCACCGCAGAAGGCGAGATCGAGGCGATCATCAACCAGATTCTGGAGACGATGAGTTCTGAACAGCTCGGAGCAATCGCGGCGATGGAACTCACCCAGAAGGGTGTCCTCGAGCTCACACAAGAACTTGGCCTTGCCCGTGGCGGTGATTTTACAGCCGAGGGTGATCCACGCAGCAGTGCACTTAACGGAATGGTCCCCGGGTTCGGCGGTGGCCCAGGCGGCGGTATGGGCGGTGGTCCGGGAGGCGGGGGAATTGGTGAACTCGGTGGAGACCTGGATCCGGAGCAAATCGCCACACTTCAGGCGGAACGAGCCGAAAAGCAGTCTTTGGGAGATCGATCCACGATGTTCTTGATCAATCCTCTCATTCTGATGCTCGAGGAAAGGTCGCAATCGTAAGTGTGCCAATGGAAACGCGGGGGCGATTCTTGAACCGCCCCCGCGTTAGCGTGAGGCATATATATGCATTTAGACCGGACTAATTTAACTTCGAGTTGTTTTCACAATATCTTCATGTTTTCTTGATATGCTTGGCAGTGATCATTCGAGAACACCAGCTCTCACGCACAAAAATCGCCCCCTTCGCGCTGGAGCTCTCGGACAAAATAAAAAAAGTGACTTGGAAAATCCGATGGCGAAAAAGATCCTTATTGTCGATGACGAAGAGCGCATCGTGTCCTTGGTGAAAGCCTATCTCAAGCAGGAAGGCTTTTGGGTTGCGGCGGCCAGGAATGGCAAAGAAGCCTTGAAAGCAGCCCGGACCGAAAAACCTGACCTCATCATCCTGGATATCATGATGCCGGAGATGGATGGCTATGAGTTCATGCGCCTTCATCGCCGGGAACAAAATACCCCGATCATCCTTCTCACTGCGAAGGTGGATAAAGACGACAAGGTCATCGGATTGGAATTGGGCGCGGACGATTACGTTACGAAGCCTTTCCGGCCGCGTGAGCTCTTAGCGCGCATACGCGCCGTTTTGCGCCGCGCTGGAGAAAATGAGCCAACTGCTGAGATCCTTCGCCATGCGAATATTACCCTCGATAGAGAAAGTCATAACATTAGCGTAGGAGGCAAGTTTGTGAACCTGACCCCCTCGGAATTCGATCTGCTGGCGGTTTTGATGTCATCACCGGGTCGGGTCTTCTCTCGCTTGGATCTGTTGGACCACATTCAGGGCGTTGCCTATGGAGGATACGAACGCACAATCGACGTTCACGTCAAGAACTTACGCTCAAAGATCGAACCCGACCCGCGTACACCGCGCTATATTGAAACGATTTACGGTGTGGGCTATCGCTTCACCAGGGAATAAATCCAATGCGCTCACTAAGCTTGAAACTCATCCTGGCCTTTCTGATTGTCGTCGTGATTGCAGTGGCGCTTGTGGCGATCATCGCCAGTCAAACAACGGCGAAGGAGTTCACCAACTTCATCTTCGACCAATATCTGGAAGGATACATCTCTCAACTGGAGGAGTACTATCGCAGTCATGGTGAATGGGCAGGCGTGGATTCTGAAGTGTCGTTTTCCGGTAGGCTTCCCCTGGATGGCCACGTCCCTACCTCGAGGGAAAGAGGCGGCATCACGATCACCGATGAGGCTGGAAAAGTCATCGTCGCCGGCTCAGGGTATCGAATCGGGGATACGGTCTCTCAGGCTGAATTTGCAGACGCTGATCCAATCGTAGTTGATGGACAGTCTGTGGGCTGGATACTTTCGATGCGTATGGAATTCGGACGGGGACCGTCTGAAGCACTCTTCCTGAACCGCATTAATCAGACACTAATTATTGGTGCGATCGGGGCGTTGTTTGTCGCTCTCGTCCTGGGCGGATTCCTCGCTCGCACCCTCATGCGCCCACTTCGTGAGCTGACTGCGGCGACGCGCTCAGTCGCTGAGGGAGATCTGGGGCTGACGGTTCCGGTACGCTCGAGGGATGAATTGGGTGAACTGACTGCGTCGTTTAACCGAATGAGCGAAGAACTCGATCGGTCGATGAGCATCCGCCGCCAGATGGCTGCTGATATCGCCCATGAGCTGCGCACACCAATCAGCATTATCCTTGGCCACGCAGATGCGGTACATGATCGCGTTCTCCCTCCCACCCAGGAAACATTCGATATCATACGTGATGAAGCCTGCCGTCTAGAACGCCTGGTCGAAGATCTACGCATACTCTCAATGGCGGATGCAGGAGAACTGCCGCTCACGCGCCGCCCCATTCCACCAAACACGCTGCTGGAAGATGTGGCTGCCGCATATCATCCGCTTGCTCTTGAGAGAGGGATTGTTGTACACAGTGAAATTGCATCTGGTCTACCTGATGTAAATGTTGACCGCGACCGAATGGCGCAGGTGTTAGGTAACCTACTGAGTAATGCGCTGCGCTATACACTCAAAGGGGGGAGCGTAACCATCTCCGCTTCATGTCTGGAACAAGAGGTCGAAATATGCATCCAAGACACCGGACCAGGCATCGGAAATGAGGACATCCAATACATTTTCGACCGTTTCTATCGGGCGGATAAGTCGCGCCAGCGCGACAGCGGTGGTTCCGGTCTGGGTCTGGCAATCGCGAAGTCGATCGTTGAAAATCATGGCGGCCGCATCTGGGCGGAAAGCAGCGACGATTCGGGGACAAAGTTCTGCATCACGCTCCCAATATCTGGCCCAGATGTATCCGCAGAGCAATAATCTCATCGATCCGCAGTAAACCGTGAGCGGCTTTCCCCGCCTTCCATTCATGGAACTCCCAAACCGGTCCATCCTCCACACCCCTTAACCCTATCGGTCAACAACTCCTATCAAATTCTGTTACCTGTTTGTTACCGCTCAGCAACCAAGTTTGTTACCGCTCTACGTTAACTTGAGGGCAAACGGCAATTCGTTTTAAATCAACGAACGCGTCAGGTTATCGCGATGCCAACAACTGCATAGATTCCCGCTGTCGCCAAATAGGTTTGCAATCAGACTGCGCGGGGGACCCAGCAATTGGGGTGTATCTCGCAAGTGCGAGATGGGCACCTTCCTGCCCTAATCCGTCAGCTAACCCCGCCGGCATTGGAAGGGATGAATCTGATATCGAGAAGACCTCAGATCTATTTGTGGTCTTCTCGTTGCTATAGGGAGTTTTGAGATCATGAAAAAGCAGCATTCAAGCGCTGTCCTGATTTACCTCCTTGTTGCAGTCATAGTGGTTTCTGCCTGTAAGCCGTCGCCAGAGAACGGACCGCAAGAAGGTGCCCTGGAGGGAACAATCACGGTCTCTGGAGCATGGGCTCTATACCCGTTAATGATTCGCTGGAGTGAGGAATTCCAGCTTCTGCATCCGGGCGTCAGGTTCAATATCTCAGCCGGCGGCGCAGGCAAGGGAATGGCTGATGCCTTGGTGGATGCAGTCGATATCGGCATGGTCTCCCGTGAGATCTATCGCGAGGAAATCGAGAAGGGAGCTTGCGGAGTCCCGGTCGCCAAAGATGCCGTATTCCTCACCGTCAATGAGAACAACCCTGTCATAGAAGACCTTCGAAAGCTGGGGATTACTCGAGAAACACTCATTGGAATCTACATCACCGGCGTGGTTACGACCTGGGGTCAGGTCATCGGCAAAGCCAACATCGTGGATCCGATTCACGTGTTCACTCGATCCGACGCGGCTGGTGCTCCAGCTACATGGGCGGCATACCTTGGCAAGGCACAGGAGGACTTGCTTGGTATTGGTGTATACGGCGACCCCGGAGTATTGGAGGCAGTAATCAAAGATCCCCTGGGCCTGGGGTTTAATAATCTGAATTTCGCCTTCGATTTTTTTACTGGTGAGCCAGTCATTGGCGCGTTTGTGGTCCCTATTGATATTAATGAAAACGGAACAGTCGACTCTGATGAGGAGATCTATTCGAAAGAGCAAGCATTACAAGCTGTCACAACGGGCAATTACCCGTCGCCGCCTGCTCGTGATCTTTATCTGGTCACCCGAGGAAAACCAACGGGGTTGACAGGCAACTTCATAAGGTGGACCTTAACCGATGGTCAGCAGTACGTAGGCGAGGTTGGATATATATCCATAACGATGGAGAAACTAGAGGAAGCGCTGCGCGCGTTGGAATGAAATCGTCGGTAATGGAAAAGATCCTCGGATTCTTTCCCACTAAGCCCCCGGTTGGGCAAATGGAGCAGCCCTCGAGGTTATGCCGGCCATTAATGGACCGATTGGCCGGCAGGTTGATGGGTTCACTGGCAATAGCGATAGTGCTGCTGGTGCCTTTAATTACCGGCGCCCTCTTCATACGCGCTTATCCAATCCTGAACTATTCGCCATTGGGTGAGTTATTGACCAGCGCCTCCTGGCATCCCCTCAAGGGCGACTTTGGCTTCTATCCCTTCATCATGGGCACACTATGGGTAACGTCAGTGGGTATGATCATTGCTGTCCCCCCATCGCTATTAACCGCGATATACCTCGCCGAGTACGCGTCCTTGAGGGTTCGTTCACTTGTGAAACCTCTCATCGACTTACTGGCCGGGATCCCTTCCGTTGTTTATGGCATATGGGGAGTTTTGACGATTGTGCCTCTAATTCGCAATTTCGTTGCACCAGCTCTACAGCGATGGTTCGGGGTTATCCCATTATTCCGCAGCGACAACCCAACTGGTTATAGTGTGCTTGCCGGAGGAATTGTGCTTGCGGTGATGGTTTTTCCAATCATTATTGCGGTTGCCGAGGAAGTGATCCGCGCGGTTCCCGGGGGGTTACGTGAGGCATCGTTAGCGTTGGGAGCCACTCGGTGGCAAACAATCAAGCATGTAGTGCTCCGTCGGGCTAAGGCCGGGGTCTTAGCTTCCGTGATGCTCGGATTCTCGCGCGCGTTCGGCGAAACGATGGCTGTAATGATGGTAATAGGGAATCTCCCCAAGGCTCCCCTCTCGATCTTTGATGCAGCATATCCCCTTACGGCCCTAATCGCGAACAACTACGGTGAGGTGATGTCCGTTCCCTTATACGATGCTGCATTGCTTGGGGCTGCCTTTATTTTATTGTTGGTTGTGCTGGTTTTCAACATCGCCTCACGGCTGGTCATTGTCCGCATCATCCGGGGCGAATAGGAGCACCGAACATGAACAGGCGCAAGATAGAGGAGCGCATTTTCAAAGGTCTCATGGTTAGCTCTGCAGTGATTGTGCTCGGCAGCCTTGCTCTCATCCTGGTCACAGTGGTTTTTCGCGGGTTGCCTGCATTGAATCTCGCCATGATTACCCAAACCCCGAAGGGTGGGTATTACCTGGGCGGCGCAGGGGGGATCCTAAACGCTATTGCGGGTTCGCTATACCTTGCCGGAGGAGCGACTATGCTTGCTCTGGTGATCAGCTTGCCGATAGCACTCTATATGCAATTCTATGTGACTCACTCCCGTCAAGCTGTGATTATTCGACTGGCATTAGATGTGTTGTGGGGAATACCCAGTATTGTCTATGGCGCCTTCGCGTTCATTCTAATGCTCTGGCTGGGATTGAGAGCTTCGCTGTTGGGGGGCATCATCGCCTTGACACTGCTTGAATTACCAATCATGACCAGGGGAATGGACGAGGCCCTCGCCATGGTGCCGCCCGCCTTGAAAGAGGCCTCGTATTCCTTAGGGGCCACCCGCTTGGAGACAGCGCTGAAGGTTGTAATTAGACAGTCAGCCCCAGGATTGTTGACTGCGACTCTATTGGCCTTTGGAAGAGGTATCGGAGATGCGGCATCAGTTCTATTTACAGCCGGGTTCACCGATCACCTCCCTGGATCCATCCTTGAGCCCGTTGCCTCACTGCCGCTCGCCATTTTCTTTCAACTAAACACTCCCTTTCCTGTCGTGCAGAATCGGGCATACGCATCAGCTTTAGTGTTAACGATCATCGTTCTTGGCTTGAGTATGCTATCTCGTCGATTGACCGGGAAATTGACAGAACACGTCATCCGTTAGGAGAAAAATCATGTCCGGTTCTCATATTCGGATCCAGGATCTTTGCGTCTGGCACGAACAACACAAGATCCTGACAAATATCACCGCCGAAATACCACCCAGGGGTGTGACCGCAATTATTGGTCCCTCGGGCTGCGGAAAAACGACACTCCTGAGATGCATAAACCGCCTGATTGACGAAACCGAGGGGATGGATGTCAGAGGTGAAATTTGGTTGGATGACATTAATATCTATGACCCCAGTGTGGATGTGACTGAAATCCGGACCCGTGTGGGACTTCTGGCCCCTAAGCCTTTCCCTCTCCCCATGTCTATCTACGATAACGTGGCTTACGGTCCTCGAATTCACGGCCGGAAAATCGATCGAAAGGGTAACAACAGCCCGGGCTTGGACCAGATCGTGGAGCGTTACTTAAGGGAAGCTGGACTCTGGGAGGAGGTAAAGGATAGGCTTCGAACCTCTGCGTCAAGGCTTTCCACCGGGCAGCAGCAAAGGCTCTGCTTGGCCAGGGCGCTCGCGGTTGCGCCGGATGTGCTGCTCTGTGATGAGCCCACGTCGGCACTTGACCCGACAGCTGCTCAGCGAATCGAGTCTCAGCTTTGTGAGCTGAAGGAAACGAGAACCATTGTCGTTGTCACGCACATGCTGCGGCAAGCTCGACGCCTCGCTGACCATATCGTCTTCCTTTGGATGGGTGAACTCGTTGAATCTGGTCCCGCTGCTCAGATGTTTGTCGCACCGCGTGACGAGCGAACTCGCGCTTATTTTGCCGGTGACATCGGCTGAAGGCGGAGGAATTCTGACGCCTTCACGATTCTTACCCACGTAAGATCATACATTTAACACAGCCGCCCTCAAATCTCGGAGCTTGCCCCTCATTCAATTTATCCTTCCCATCACTGCATCGACTCAGTCCGCCGATCTCCCTGCCACCACTGGTGATATGCTTACATTGGAGAAATCATTAGTTTTATGCTATGGTTCCTTGTTCACTGACTAGAAAATTGATCGCGCTAACGAACCGAGGAGCAATGTCTTGAGTGACCTTCAGAAGCTGCTAAAAGAGACGGATCCCTTCGCATACTTCGATGAAACCCGTAGGGCGGAAATCACATCATTGGCTCATCAGCAACGGTTTAACAAAGGTGAATTCATCACCTTACATGGTTAACCATGGCCTTACCTGATCCTTGTGAAGGATGGAATTCTCCACGGGGTAAAGGAATCCGAAGAGGGCCGGAATCTGGTGGTCCTCACGATCACCCAGGGTGATGTATTTTGGGGGTTAACCTTCTTCGATAAAGAATCCACAATGCCCGTCTCCTTGCAGTCTGTTGAATCAGGATCGTTGGTATCCTGGTCGCGCGATGACTTACTTCCCCTCCTCCTCGCCAATGGGGAAGCGCTCTGGTCGCTCTGTGGTTTGCTCATTATGCGCATGAAACAAGCCAGCAACATCGTGGAAAGTCTCGCCTTCCAACCCGTGGCCGGACGTCTGGCGAATTTGATGCTCGAGCGCTATGGTAGTACGGGTAAGGGTCCGGTGGCGCGTGACCTCACCCTGGACAAATTGGCTGCGTATGTCGGAACAACCCGAGAGATGGTGTGCCGGATCCTCTACCGCTTCTCAGACGAGAACCTGATCCATATCACCCGCACGGAGTTCTCTATCACGGATCAGGAAGGGCTCGCTGCTTTAGCCGGCTCCAATCAGAATGATTAGAGGATGAAGGGCATCCTTTTTTTGACATCCGACTTTATAGCCGCACTCCTCAATCTCTCTCATGGACGATAAAGGACTGCATATCCGCTGGCTTTCTCACTCTTTTAAGATCGCCTGTTCCCCGTAGAAACATTGAGTTAATTCCCTGGACAAGCATCCCCTCAGTTGGGGCATTATTTGCGTTAAGGCAACAACTTACTGTAGATTTTATGTGATACTCTTCACAAGCTCGCAATTCTTATTCCATCTTGAGGAGAATGAAAATGAAAGAAACCCCGCAAAAGAATCGGATGATCATGTCGGCCGTGGCAATCGTCATCGGTTTACTCATGGCAGGCGTCATACCATTCATCGTGCAAACAGCACTGGAAAGGGTCTTAACTGATCTAACTATCCATATCGAAGCAGGCAACCCGACTTTCTCGAGCGGGTTAAAGCTCTTTGATCTCTTTTACCCGGTCTGGCGGGCGTTAATATTTGTGGCTGGCGCTGCTTTGATCGTCATTTCGCAGGAGATCAGGAAAGGCGAAGAGTGGTCATACCCGGTGGCGATGACTCTTTTCGCACTACCGGCAATCGGCGGCATGTTTATGTTCCTGCCCTATATCAGCTTTGTTGACGGCTTTCCGATCCCCATGATCATCTCTGCCATTGGCTTGACGGGGTACTGGAGCTTCATCTTCCTGCGCAAAGCCGAGAAAATTCAGAAATGGACTCGCTTTGGCGCCATGACCTTCATCGGCATGTTGTCCACACATGCCTTCACGATCGGTGTCGGGGCGCAACGAACGATGATGACCCGCCCGGGGCACCCCATGTATCCGGATTTCACCTGGTGGCTGTTCAACTGGGCTGGAGAGGTCAACTGGGTGGCAGTCATCCTATTGGTCCTGTCCATTCCGTTGCTGGCTGTTGGCAAGCGCAAAGGCTGGTGGTTAGCCGTTATCGGCACGGTTGCCATCTTGATGATTGATGTCCCAACCCAATTCTTCCGCACAAAAACACTGGACTACCTTTATGGGGCGCTGCTTGCCCTTGGCGTGCTGCTCTTCACCGTGGTGCCATACTTTAAGAAACATCTTATTAGCGAAGAATAGCACTATGAGGAACCGTGATAATAGTTGATCATGGTTCCTCGTCTAATCCATTGAAATACCCGGTTGAAGGCAGAAGCCCGATGGAGTGCCTCGCTCAGATTGTTCGACGGCGTTACCTGGTCTAGAGCATTTCACTCAGCTGCCCCCTCTTCAAGCGATTTCTAAGGAGACTCGTTATGAAAGGCAATCATAAATTAGGAAGAACGTTAGCCATCCTCGGCATCCTGACCGGATTGCTGCTTCTTTATCTTCTGGCAAGCATATACATGCCGACAGTTGAAGGGAAAATTCTGGACGGCCGCCCGGATGAAGCCATTACGGTGCGCATTGTCTTCGCCCTGCTAGGATGGGTGGGAATGTCCGCCGGGGCGTTGTGGGTAGTCGTACTGTACGGCTTCCAGAACAACAAGGAATGGGCTTGGGGTTGGGGGTCCGTGGCGGCGATGGCGCAGATCGTTGCTGGTTTCTTCCCCATGATCCCACCCGCCAGCATAGGTATGCCCTATCCAACGATCTGGGTTTTCCTGATCGCCTTCGCTTTGTGGTTTGGCATGCTTTTTATCGGAGGCGTGCAGGGAAAAATTCTCGCGCTGGCGTTCTTCAGCGGAATAGCTTATGTGCTGACATTCATGGATGGTGTTGGGGCAATCTCTCGCTACCAGACAGTTGAGCAAAGTTTCGCGATTGGAATGTACGGTGTAGGCCAAATGGTCAACTGGTGGGGAGCAGCAGCCTGGGTGGTTTTCATCTTCGCTTTAATTAAGGGAAAATCCTGGACTATCCCCGCAGGCATCTTCGCCGCTTCAATGTCCATCTTCGGGGGTATTCCTGTAGGTCTCACAGATGTCATCCGGCTTGGACGCTTCTCCATGTTCTTGCCAGCGCCGATAGTCAGCGCAGTGCTGCTTGTGGTTCTGTTGCTGCCTGGAACGAAGAAGCTCATTGAAAATCACAGGGAGAATTAGCACGGGTTGAGAATATACCTGCCTACCTGTAAGCAACTCTGATTGGGGTAAATAAAGTATTCGCTGTGCTGCAGCTCTAGCCTTAGGTGTAATCGGTTTCAAGGTTAGGGCTGTACACGCGTTTACCGAACCTCATTGGGGCGGAGTTACCATCGGGTTCTTCCAGCCGCCCTTCAGAGCCTGGACTTATCAACCGTCTGAGGTCTTGCTCTGATCTTTAAGATTCACACTGGAAAGTACAGATTCAATCGCTCGCGAGAGGGATTCGTTGTAGATGATGCCCGAAGTGTGCATCAGTGTCTCCACCCCTTCATCGGTCGTCTTGGGCTGCATCGAGGCCAGGCAGGGGTAATGAAGACAGATGAGGCCACCTTGTGGGACAGCTTCCCTCATCTTCAAGCCAGCAATGCGTTTTGCAGCATACTGGCTCGAGCCACAAGGAGCACCTCGCTCAACAATGAGCTCATGGATAGTCTCGCCGTCCTCTTCGAGTACGATCTCCAGGCTGGGGCGCCCAAAGTAACGTGCAAATTCCTGCAGTATTGGATGTGGGGGAGCATCCCGAGTCTTATCCAGCCAAGCAGCTGTATTCAACGAGCAGAACGGCTTGGGGAAATGAATTTCAACTCCTTGTTCAGCCAACTCACGTTGGAGCTGCAGACGCAACCCGGAGGGAAGCCAGGCTTCGCTATCTACAGGAGCGATCACAACTTTCGCCTTGGTTAGAAAAACCAAACCAGGGAGTAGTTGTGCAGCCCGAGCAGTCTCTGCCAGGTGCAAAACCAGGTCGGCTTGTGGAAGCTCGGGAGATAGAAATTCCAGCGGCTCATCCACAATGGGCGGAAGGGAGCGTGGCGCAGTAATCGAGCTAACCTCCCATGAGGAAGGCGCTCGGCTAGAAATATTATCGACAATCCGTTTTCCGTAGTGATCGTGGACGAAAGCCAGAATTCTCATAATAAGCCTCAAGGAATGAAACAATACCACGGATAAAACCGCCTGCCTATCGATGGAAATCATCGCTTCCCCGCGCGAACAATCACCTAATTATTCGAGGTGAGATGTCCCCAATCTGCCATCAAGGATAAATCAGAAGTTCATCGACCGGTGGGGATAGGGAGATTATCCAAGAGTGAACTGTGGGAAGACAAGGACCTCCGGTATCACCCTGCCGCACCAGAAATTGCGCAGCGTGATTTGTATTCGCCCAGCATTGGGCTTGGAATGTTATACTTGTCGATATAGGGCGATCTAATAAGGTATTCCAAATCTTCCCGTATAAAAAATATCAATATTTCTATCGATGAGCATATAAATCGTTACACTCAAGTGTTGAATCCAGAAATCATTTAAGACTTGAACCTATCGCTTAAATAAGAGGCTACCAATGGATTTTCTTGCTACCTTGCTTGATTTTTTTATCCACCTGGATGTCCATCTTGGTGAGATCATTCTGAATTACGGGGGCTGGACTTATGCAATCCTGTTTTTGATCATTTTTATGGAAACAGGATTTGTAGTAACCCCCTTTCTGCCCGGAGATTCGTTGTTGTTTGCCGCGGGCACTTTTGCCGCTCTTGGCTCACTCGATCCTATTCTTCTCTTTTTCCTTCTCTTTGCGGCGGCCGTATTGGGGGATACCGTCAATTACTGGATAGGGAGCGTAATTGGCCTGCGCGCTTTTGAAAAGGAACGTCGCTTTTTGAATCGGGAGCACCTTGAAAAGACCCAGAGATTCTTTGAGAAACATGGTGGAAAGACCATTATCCTTGCTCGTTTTGTCCCCATCGTACGAACGTTCGCTCCATTCGTCGCCGGGGTGGGCACAATGAAATATCGATTTTTTGTGTTATACAACATTATTGGCGCTTTCTTATGGGCTTCTATTTTTATTTTCGGCGGTTATTTCATCGGCAATATCCCGGTTGTAAAAGAGAACTTCGAGATTGTCATCATGGTAATTATCTTCATCTCTGTGTTGCCAATGGTCGTTGAATACATTAACTCGCATCGGGAAAGAAAACGTCTGGAAACGAAAAGCTAAATAAAACCAAACGTGAACACTCAGATCTAGCCCATCCTTCCTAAATCATCATCGATCTTTTTTCCTTTAATCTCGGTGGATCCAACCTCACCTCGATCCGCATAACCAAAATGGGGCTGTCTTTTTAGAACAGCCCCATTTCTCATTTTGCGGAACTTAGAAGCATTTACTGAAGGCAAGCAATACGCAGCTCGTACTACCCTTCTTTCCCAAATTTCTGGTTTAGAATTTCAGCCAATGTCGGTTGACCAATCTCCTGGAGTTCATAGCGGACGCGCTGGCTAGGCTGCTTGATCTTGATGACGCGCTGGAGATCAATGGGCGTGCCCACGATGACCAAATCGGCAGGGGTATTTGCAATGGTTTCTTCGAGATCCTTGACTTGTTCATCACCATAGCCCATCGCCGGCAGCAATATGCCAATATCGGGGTATTTCTCGTAAGTTGCTTTGATAGAGCGTACAGCGTAGGGACGCGGATCAATAATCTCCGCGGCACCGAAACGTTCTGCAGCAACAGTGCCCGCCCCGAACGTCATTTCACCATGCGTCAGGGTCGGTCCATCCTCAACCACAAGCACGCTCGCCCCCGCAATAGAAGTGGGATCCTCTACTGTAATCGGGGAAGCGGCGAAAACAACAGTCGCTTTGGGATTTAGCGATCGAATATTATTCTGCACGGTGGTGACATCCGCCATGTCGGCTGTATCAATTTTATTGAGGACGATAACATCCGCCATACGAAGGTTGACTTCACCAGGATGATAATCAATCTCGTGCCCGGCTCGATGTGGATCGGCCACTACAATTTGAAGGTCAGATTTGTAAAAGGGGAGATCGTTATTACCGCCATCCCAGACGACAACATCAGCTTCTTCCTGGGCACGTTTTAAAATCTCTTCATAATCAACACCCGCATAAACTACGACCCCCCGGTCGATATGTGGTTCGTATTCCTCGCGTTCCTCAATCGTACACTCATGCTTATCCAGGTCATCATAATCAGCAAAGCGCTGCCAAATCTGTTTGCGCAAATCACCATAGGGCATTGGATGGCGAATAACAACAACACTTTTCCCCATGGCTTGAAGGATATCGGTGACGCGGCGAGTCGTTTGGCTCTTCCCGCAGCCGGTACGCACAGCGCATACAGAAATCACTGGTTTGGTGGACGCTACCTGAGTTGAGTGCGGACCCATCAGACGATAGTCTGCTCCTGCTGCGAGAACTTGGGAAGCCTTGTGCATCACCTCCCGATGTGAAATATCAGAATAGGCGAAAATTACCTGGTCGATTTTTTGATCTCTGATGAGAGCATCAAGTTCATCTTCGGCATAAATAGGGATGCCCTCGGGGTAAAGTTCACCTGCAAGTTCCAGAGGATATACACGTCCTTCAATGTCTGGAATTTGCGTAGCAGTGAAGACAATCACGTCGTATTGGGAGTTGTTACGGAAATATACGTTGAAATTGTGAAAATCCCGGCCAGCAGCCCCCATGATGAGTACCCGAGTTCGTTCCATATTTATTATTATCCTTTGTCAGAATTCTGTTTTTCGAAAATTTATCTCTCTCTACGTCATTGCGAATACTCGCTTAGAGATTGCCTATCATCAGCCGACGCGCAACTTCCGGAAGGCCGTTGCATATTATATGCGACTCGGCGAGAAATGGGTTCCCAACCACTGCAGGCAAGTGCAGAAGACGACCGCCATAGTTTCACAAGCTGCGCGGTTGAGACTCGCCATCCGCCCGCTTGCCTTCCAGGCGCTTCTACTCCTGCAAATTGTGCTGTTCCTTTTCTTACTCTACTTCCATAAATTGGAGATTACTCGTTCCGATCGCAGAAAATAATTACTGCCTCACGCAAGAATGCCGCCCCGCCCTCGCGTATCCTCTCGTAATTAATGGCAAAGCGAGGATCCTGGACCCAGTTATCTGCCAGTCCGCGCAGGAAGTTGATATCACAGGTGTAGAAATATTTATTAAGATAGGCATGGTATTCACCGATCGCGGCCTGGACATCCATGTCATCCGGAGATGCATCGGGATTCTCGCTGACCATCCGGACGGCCAAACGACCGCCTTCAGCCTTGATGGCCTCTTTCTGCTCTTCAGAATAATTGGACCACTTCGCCTGCGACTCGGCAAACCTGGGCGAATCCCCCCAGCGTTCCCGAACTTCGTCTTCATATTGACTTTCGTCGAAGCCTTCGAAAATTTCCTCATCCGACATGATCCCTTCTCCCTTTTCTGATGCAATCGTCTGGTTGAGTGTGTCGATCAATGTTTCCAACCTATGCACCTTAGTCTCGAGTGCCGATCGATGATCTTCCAAGATGCTCAACAGGTTGTAATCCGGCCGGCTCATGATGTGCTCGATCTCTTTTAAGGGCACACCCAACTCACGGAAAAACAGGATCTGCTGCAAGCGCAGCAGGCTCTCCCGATCGTAATAACGATAACCATTGCTCCTAATGTTAGTTGGAGGCAGCAACTCGATTTCGTCGTAGTAACGAATCGTCCGGGTTGTCACTCCAGCCAGATCTGCGATTTCCTTAATCGTGTATGCCATGATGTCACCCAACAAGGTTGATGATACACCTTAACGTTACGTCACAATGTCAAACCCTTCCGGGATGGCCCTGTTGGGTAAAAATATCGATTCGTTAATAAATCCGGATTTCTAGTTGAGCTTCCTCGAATAATACGCGATGATAAGGTAACCGCGAGGTGAGGAATTCCCATGTCGATCGAATCGTTGTATGGCGAGAAGGATGGCCTTGGATTGGCTGAATTGGTCCGTAAAGGGGAGGTCACACCCCTTGAGCTCGTTGAAGAGGCCATTCGCCGTATCGAGGCGCTCAATCCCCGGCTCAATGCTGTTATCCACAACATGTACGATCAAGCCCGGGCTGCCGCTCAATCTGGACTTCCGGAGGGTCCGTTCAAGGGCGTGCCCTTCATGCTGAAGGATCTGCTCGCCGAGTTCGCCGGAGAACCGATGCGCAGCGGTTCTCGATTCCTGAAAGATTTTGTGCCCGCGCTGGATAGTGAATTGGTGCGGCGCTTCAAATCGACGGGGGTCATCGTTGTCGGGAAAACCAACACTCCCGAGTTCGGCATCCTCCCCTACACTGAGCCAGAGCTATTCGGACCAACCAACAACCCCTGGGATGTAGGGAGAACAGTTGGTGGCTCGAGCGGCGGATCGGGTGCTGCTATCGCCGCCGGGATGGTGCCCATGGCCAGCGGAGGAGATGGGGGTGGCTCTATTCGTATCCCCAGCTCCTGCTGCGGCTTGTTCGGATTGAAACCCACCCGGGGCCGCAATCCCATCGGTGTGATCGCCGGCGCCTATTGGTTCGATGTAGTGGTCGAACACGTGCTCACCCGCAGCGTGCGCGACAGCGCGGCCATGCTCGACGCAACCCATGGCTACCACACCGGCGCACCCCATTCTCCACCACCTCCCGCACGGCCTTACCTGGAAGAGATCGAGCGAGATCCGGGCAAGCTGCGCATCGCCTTCACGCCTAAACCATTGCTTGGCAAGAACATGCACCCGGACTGCATCGCCGGGCTTGAATCGACCGTAAAATTGCTCAAAGAACAAGGCCATACACTGATCGAGGACGCGCCAGTTATTGACCGCCTGCCGGTTTCGATGGCCATGATGACCATTGTTGCCAATGGTGTCGCTGCTGAAGTCGCGGCTGCCGAGAAGATCCTAGGAGTAAAAGCTACGCCCAAGGATTTTGAAGCCTCGACTTGGGCTCTGCTTCTCATCGCCCGCCGCATGAGCGCCACCCGTCTAATCAAAGCCCTGCGCACACTGCAAGAGACCTCCCGCACGCTTGGGGCATTCTTCGAAGAGTATGATCTGCTGCTCACCCCTACACTATCCACACCCCCTCCCCTCACTGGTTCGCTTCAGATGCAAGGAATTCAGCGAACACTGATGGAGATTTTGACAAGGTTGAATGCTGGTTGGGCCCTCGAAGCGGCAAAACTGATCGAGACCGCTGCTGAGGATGTCTTTGAATTCGTCCCCTCCACACCGCTCCATAACATCTCGGGCGGCGCCGCCATGTCGGTTCCGCTATACTGGAACCAGGAAGGACTGCCGATCGGCATGCACTTCATGGGCGGTTATGCCGATGAATCCAAGCTCTTCCGGCTGGCAGGGCAACTAGAACGGGCACAGCCCTGGTTTCACCAGCGCCCCTCAGTCGCACTCTGAAATTCTCGGCTGGAGGATTCATAGAGCGCCCCTTATCGGGCGCTCTATTCCTTCTGAAGCGCACTAATGTGGAGAATTCGGCGGCGACGACACTAAATTTCATCCAGAAGAGAAAGAGTACACCTTACTCAGCTATTTCATCCCTGGCATTTGGGAGCCTAATTGTACGCGAGGCGCGTCCTTTCGTCGGCGAGTGTAGGCGCGATGAGCGCTTTCCCGTCCGAATCATTCCAGGTTCCCAGACTTGTATGCATCGTAAGGTATTTCTCAGGGATCGGATGCGTGCCTACAACCACCTTCACCCCGTATCGCTTTGTCAGGAATTCTTGGAAGGTGTTGATATACGGGCAGGGCGGATAACCTACAACAAACCCAGTGGCGAGATGAATAACCTCGGCACCGTTCTTCACCATTTCGTCGCCGGCATATTCGATATTTCCACCCGGGCAACCGTCGCATGTTGTATAGCCGACCAATTCCACATCTTGATCCGCATAAATACTGAAGGCTCCTTCGCGGTTCTTCATCGCCCGGAAACATTTCCCTCCAGCACATTGGCGGTAGCGATCGCAAATAATGATGCCGATCTTCGTCTTAGAATTCATTCTGATCTCCTGTCTCATTCATGATTCTAGTTCGCGGTCGCAATTAATCATCGAAGCCCGTTTCCGGTCTTGCGTCGATCTGTCCGCTCACTCTGTTCAACATCGGGATAGATCGAGGGTGACGCGCACCAAAAGCGGATGCCAAAGCGCTCCACAATCTGAGCTCTGCCGCTGCCCTTAAGGTCGAGCATGGTTTCTGCGATTTCCCCGGGCGACCATTGTTGGAGAGTTTCAATCAATTCACTCTCACTCATCGGATGGCGGGTTATGATCCCAACGAGCGCGTCCGCCAACGACTCATTCCCGCTGAGGTCAAACGATCCACTGCCCGGGTGGACCACATGGGCGATGTCACCGAGGATGGCGCGGGCACGCAGTAAGCCATCCTCATCCGCTGGCTGGACCCACGTTTCCACCGGCGGCCGGGTGGGCAATACGATATGCACTTCATCCGGCTGAATTCGCACGAGTGCATTGGCGATGTCTCGCAGCGCATATTCTGAATCATTCAGCCCTTGCACGAGCATGACTTCTACCCACAATTTACCCTGGTACCCCTTTCGAAAAGCGATCAATCCCTCCAGCAGGCTTTCAAAGGGCAGTTCAGCCACCGGTCGGTTTACCTGTCGATACAGTTCCTGTGAACCAACATCAAGGGAAGGAAGGACAGCATCGGCGGGTGCCAGTTCCTCACGCATCTCCGGCATGTAGAGTAAGGAGCCGTTCGTGATGACCGCAACAGGATGTTGGGATAAGGCTTTGACCTCCCGTAAAAGCCATCCGAGACGGCTGTGCAGGGTTGTCTCCCCGGATCCGACAAATGTAATCCAATCGAAATCCCCGGGGGCATGCGAAGCCAGCGCGTGCTTGACATCCGCCAATATCGCCTCAGTCGGGTAATATTCACTTCGTTCATTTACCAAGGGTTTTGAACGCCCCAATTGACAATAGACACAATTCCAATTGCATGTCTTGAGCGGGATGGGATCAACGCCAAGGGATTGCCCGAGGCGCCGGGATGGAACCGGCCCATAGACGTATTTCATCGTCAAGCTCCGCTGAAGCGCTATATATAGTCGGTCATTCGATACACTGCGCAGCAGTCCTAGTCTAGGAACCTTTCGGGAGAACGATCATCACCGGGACCATGAAGCCAATTATTCATCCATATGGTCTCGATGATACACAAAGGGTTCGACAACTCTCGCACAAAACCCATCGAGTTTGAACTTTATTACCCCGCATGCATTCGTGTTACTTGAACCGGTTCGGGGATATAGCGCAGTTCACGCATCCAGATACCGAGCGCGTCAAGAAAAACACTGGCCATCGCTATTCACCCCGAACCGTATGTTCACTCGATTCAGTTATCGTCACCATGGCCGTGCTCTATACTCTCCGCACATGGGGCAGCTCCGTGAAGCCCACCGGCGAAGTAAGCCTCCAACGCAGCCTTCACAGTGCCATTGGCCCCTGTTGCGACGTCGATGCCGTAGCCATCGAAGAATTGGATCGCCCGCCCCCCCATGCCGCCGCTGAGCATGACATCCGCTTTCTGTTCATGGATAAAGCCCGGAACCTGCCCGACTTCATGGCCGGCGAAAAAGGGGTTCTCGATAAGTTTAATGGTTTGCACCTCCGTGCCCTCTACGTCGACAATTGCAAAATAGGGGCAGCGCCCGAAGTGCTGAGCGACGAGACTTTCCAATCCGTTATTTGTTTGTGCTGAAATAGCTATGCGCATCAATCATTCTCCTTGTTGATAAGTTGGGTCAATTCCTCGGAAGCGACATACCCCGCTACGATGATTTTCTGCATGCTTACACCGGGCACATCAGCTACAGCCAATTTGATTTGTTTAACCAGAGATACGGCGATCGGGCAAAGCGGGGAAGATGGCCGAAAGGTGTAACGCACGCGACCCTTGTCGTCGGCCACGAGATCTTCCACCAGACGCATCCGCAGCACATCAGCGCCGGTCTCCGGGTCGATGACCGTGCTTAATCGTTCCCTGATCTTCTCCATGAGCTCGTCCGTTTTATCGAGCATTGTCATGGACCACCTTCCATGAGTTCATGGATGACTCGTTCCCACAATTCCACCAAAGCCACACTGGCCGGCGCCTGGGGCCTGAAAACCGTCACCGGTTGACCCTGGACAATGGCTTCGGTCACGCAGGGGTCAAACGGAATCTTGCCCGCGACCGGGATCCCCGCCTCGCGGCAATACGCTTCGATCTCATCCGCGCCCTCTTGATATAGGTCGAACTTATTGATACACACCATCGCTGGCACGTCAAAATGTGCCGTCGTCTCCAAAGCCCGGCGCATATCATGCGTCCCGGAGGCCGTCGGTTCGGCGACAACTAAGGCCAGGTCTGCCCCGGAAACCGCCGAGATGACTGGACAGCCAATCCCGGGTGGTCCATCGACGAGCACCAGATCGTACGATTCATCCATGGCCAGCAGTCGTGCTTGCTGCTTGACCATCGTAACCAGCTTGCCGGAATTCTCCTGGGCGGGACGTAAGGCTGCGTGAAACATCGGTCCAAAACGGGTTGCAGAGCGGTACCAATGACCCGCCATTTGCGGCTGCATGTGGATCGACTTTGCTGGGCACTGGTAAACACAGGCCGCACAGCCATCACAGGCAATCGGGTCTACCCGGAAAACACCGTTATCCTCGTGCACTGCATCAAAGCGACAGACATCCTTACAGATCCCACAACCGTCACAGGATTCTTCATCGATGATGGCAACTTTGCCACCGCCAAACTCGTGCGACTCCAGCACCTCGGGTGCGAGCAATAATTCCAGGTTGGCAGCATCAACATCTGCATCCGCCAGGATCGCCTTGCTGCCGTTGGATGCAAGGTGAGCGAAAGCAGCCGCAACGCTGGTCTTCCCCGTACCACCTTTTCCGCTGAGGATGACAAGCTGCTTCATGCCCTCCTCCCGCTATCTTCCAGGATCGCTTCAATATGGGAATACAGGTCTGCAAACCTTTGTTTATATTCGGGGGCAATCTCAACCAGAGATTTCCCCTTGGCGAGGTTTGCGCCGAATTCACGATCAAAGGGAATGCGCATCAAGATCGGCACATCGTTCTCGCGGCAGTAGAGATCAACACCATCATCACCGATACCATCACGGTTCACGATAACTCCAGCGGGAATATTGAGCTCCTGAGTGAGCTGAACCGCCAAACGGAGATCATGCAATCCAAATGGCGTTGGCTCGGTAATGAGCAGTATGAAGTCAGCCCCTCGAAGGGATTCGACAACTGGACATGAAGCGCCCGGTGGAGAATCGAGGATGCTTATCGTTGATTGAGGGAATGACTTCCAGTCTTTCAATTGGGATATGACCGGAACCGCCATGGGTTCGCCAATATCTAATACGCCATGGGCGAAGAACATGCCGCCGTTGACATGGCCACTTTCTAAGTGTCCCAGTGATTTTGGGATCTCGGTGATCGCCTTCTCAGGACAGGTCAGGGTGCAGCTTCCGCAGCCATGGCAAAGCTCTGGAAAGACGAGCGTCTTCCCCCCCAATGTGACGATGGCGTGAAATTGACAGACTTCCGCACAAACCCCGCGACCAGTGCAAACATCACTGTCCACCTTGGGGATAAGCAAGTCCACTTGCTTATAGTTATCTAGTGCAGGTCGCAGAAAGAGATGGACGTTCGGTGCCTCGACGTCACAATCAAGGCAGGCCACCGGCTTGCCTGATTCGGCAAGCGCCAAAGCAAGGCTGGTTGCGACAGTCGTCTTTCCCGTTCCCCCCTTGCCGCTGGCTACAGCAATCACCATAATTACTTGCCCCCCTAATGCAGCTCGGGGCCCGTTGCGGCATGGACCTGCTTCAACTCTCCAGCCAGAAATTTCTCGAGTAACTGCTCTGGCGTTCCGTCGTCGGCCTCAAAGGCCTGGATCCCGGCCGCCTCGAGCGCGGTGAATGCGTTTGGACCGTAGCGGCCGGTGATGGTGGCACCCACGCCTTGTTCCGACAAAAACTGCACTGCTCTCGGTCCAGCGCCTCCGCGGGCGTCCGCAGCTGGATTGCGCTTCGACTCCCAATCGCGCGATTCGGAGTCGATGAACACAAAATAATCACAGCGTCCGAATCGTAAACTGAAGGTGGTATCCTGCTTGCCGTCGTGTGAAGAAATCGCTACTTTCATCGTCACTCTCTCCTTACCTTCTGTCTTGTAGAGCTCCTGTGGACCTCTATGCGCGCGTCATGCGGGCGTTGCAGCTGGGGCATACTTGCTGTGAACATGGCTGCCCGGCGACATGAGCGATTTTATGCCCGCAGTTCGTACAGACGCACTGCCCATCGCTCGCGGCTGCACCAAACCCGCGCCGGCGGCCCATCCTGCCCCCCTGTCCCTGGCCTCTATTCGATCCTCGACGACCACCGCCGCGCCCGAAGCCTCCACGAGCGCCATCGCTAGGCATCTTGGACTCGACGGCATCGTTGCAATCGCCTGCCGCTCGGCCAGTTCGGGCGCCCTCACCCTCCGGTCCTGTTCTATCTTTTGCTGGCATCGGTTTTCCCCTTTCCCGTTCCATCGTTGGTTAATATTCAATCGTATACGCGTAAACTCATGATTTTTCGGCGATCACTCTTATCAAACTTCTTCATCATAAGCCCGAAGCAAATGATCGATTTCATCTCGCCGGCTGCGAAGACCACTCATCAAGTCAGCCAGATAGGATTTCCCCTCAGGCACGATCCGGTAGACCCGCCGCTGCGGTCCCTGGCTTTCCTCACCCCATTCGGATGCTACCCATCCCGCATCTTCCATGTCGCGCAGAGCTCGATAAACCAGGCTGGGATCGACTTGCTCGGGGTCAATGCCGAACTCGGCCAACTCATCAAGCAATGAATAACCATGGGCATCATCTTTTGCTAACAGAAATAGAAGACACGGTCGCAAGAAACCCATCAATCCCTGGCGTCGCCGCCCTCTGCCGCCGCCCCTACCTCGTCCTCCTGGCATAGGCTCCTCCCTCACCCTAATTGCTTGTCGTCTATAGTCTAATTATCTATTGGCATTTTGTCAATAGTTCAAACATAATCTGATTAATTAAGGAAGCACACGATATCTATTTTCTAGTTGCTTTCACCCATCTAGTCGAGACATCATGGGTCAAGCATATTAACAACGAAGGTATTTAAAACTGAGGACACAAATCCGCCACATCTTAATCCGCATCTGAAAACATACATCAGAGCTGTTTCTTTAACGAAACAATGCCTTCTCGGGCGCCTCGATCTCGGGTAGCGGGATCAGAATCGTCAGGCTGGTCCTGCAATTTCCAAGTTGAACGTAAGCGTTGATTCAACGATCCATTTTGGAGGGAACAAAAAACATGCCAGGAACGTTACAATTACGGAAAATATCACATTTCACATATGCTTATATTGGAGGTCAAGATGAGTAAATCGAATTTTCCCAAGGTTTTGAGACTAGCCCTAATCACAATCCTCTTCATGTCAGCATGTTCTGGCGAAAACCCTGCTGCCAACAATCAAGAAGAAGAGGATGAGAACATTGCCGGTATGGCAAACCCTGCGGCGGTATATTGTGAGGGACTGGGATATTCCATGGAGAATGTCATTCGTAACGGGGGTGAGGATGCTGACTGCATCTTCCCCGATAGGTCGCGATGCGCTCAGTGGGATTTTCTCTCAGGACGTTGCGGCCAAGAATTCACGTTCTGTAAAACGCAGGGTTTTGATCTAGAAGAAGGGTCCAATATCGGAATATGCCGCTTCCCAGACAACTCCTCCTGTGACGAATTCCAATTCTTTTCAGGTGAATGTTCACCGGGAGACAATCCTGACCCAATCGAAGAAGCCGCTATCCAGATTCTTGGGTTTTCTGAAGCACGTGATTTTATCACCGAATATTTTTACAGCGAATACGGCATTGAGCAGACAGACCCTTGGCTAGAACAGAACATCACTCCTGCTGATGCTGTGGGCTCGTCAACGATCCGCTTTGTATCTGGCCCGTTGACTATCGTAGTTTCAGCACCCGCCGCGGCACCGGGCCCTTCAATGTATACAATAGAAGAAGCATCTTTTATCGTAAATGGGTTTCATTGGGAAGGCACATTGAGTATTGACAGACACATTACAGAAAATATGGTAATTCCCCCGGGGACGATACTCAGCGAAGAACAAGCTCGTGATGCTGTTTTGGAATATATTTTGAATACATACACCCTCCCCTTCTTTGGTGAGTGGGTCGACCAGGGTTATACCCACACTGATGCCGATACGACAGTGAGAGCATTTGCATCAGGCTCCTGGGTTGTAGAGATTGAATTTGCCCCTGCTGCACCTTTGATTTCAAGCTACCATGTTACGGTTCAGAACAATTCAGAAGGTATCCGCTGGGAGGGCGACATTTCGTATCACGGTGAAATCGATGAGCTTAGTTTTACTAAATAGATTGCTGCTTTTCTATGCTCACATAATGTAATCTGCAAACGTAAAAGAGAATTGTATAAAAACCGTGGCTTAGATGCCGCGGTTTTCTTGTAGACGGAGTTGTGGAATCGAACCAGTAAATTTATATCTGGTATGCGAATCTAAACACGGTTTCAATAACATGGAAAGCGCCCTCTCGGGCGCTTCGTTCTCAGGTAGCGAGCTGCAAACCATCATGCTTCAGGATAATAGGCTAGGCCGAGACCCCCTGGCCCGACATGTGTGCCGACGACCGGACTGCAATCAGCAAGATAAAGGCTTTCTGGTTGAAAGCGGAGCTTTACCATCTCCATCAACGCCTGACCCTCAGCGCGACAGTCGATATTGACAACACAGGCCTCCGCCATCGCTTTTCCAGATAGACGTTCCTCAACTGCGATCAACATCTGCTCCAGCGCTTTCTTCCTCGTACGTGCCTGGGAGAGCGGTTGGATTAAGCCGTCTTTAAAGTGGAGGATCGGTTTGATTTGCAAAGCAGTGCCGAGAAGCCGTTTCGCGCCAGTGATGCGACCACCGCGGTGTAAATACTCAAGGGTATCAACCACAAATATCAATTGTACATTGTCGCGCATGCGCTCTGCTGCAAGGACGACCTCTTCGATCGATTTCCCTGCCGCAGCCGCCCGTGCCGCGGCCAGAACGGCGAAACCGAGACCCATCGAACTGGAGCCGGTGTCGACAATATGGATCGGCAGATCATGGATCTCGTCCAACGCGGCCTGTGCACAGGCGATTGTCCCGCTGATTTTGGTCGAGACCAGAACAGCGACGACAGCATCGCAATCTTTCCCACATTCTAGGAAGAAGTCCGCAAACTCCTTTGCAGATGGTTGAGAAGATGTGGGCAGGGATTTTGAGGCCCGTAAACGTTCGTAGAAGGCTTGTGGTTGGATATCGATGCCATCTAGCAATCGATCCTCATCCCATATGAGCGAAAGCGGGATAACTCGAACATCCAACCCGCTCATGAGGTCATCCGGGATATAGGCTGAGCTATCGGTCACGACAATGATTTTCTGCGTGTTCATGATCCCTCCCCGGGTCGATCAAAATATAGTTTGCCTATCCAGCCATTTCGTCCACCACTTCGCATAATGCTGCATTCGATGTAATTATAGACTTGACGCTCTAAGAGCCATATTTGGTGCATATATTAAGGGAATGTGGTTTGCCGAACTCCAACCGACCCGCAAGCGCTTCAGGTTCATTTACACATCCAGACTCGATATGCGGACAATAATAATTTTAGAAAGGCCCGGCCACATACACGGTCTGCCCGATCTCGGGGACGTTAAAAGGCACATAAGTTTCAAGATCCCAATCCCACTGCAGCCATTTCAGGGATGGGTCCTCCAGCGGTCGAGCAAACACCATGCGCACCTCCCAGGGGCGGCTGTCAGGGGTGAGCGAACTCACCTCCACTTGCATTCCAGGAAGATCAACCCTCCCGTTCAGGGGCATGTGCAAGCTGTTTTCCCGGAAAAAAGCGTCCCCGTAACGGTAGGTGTAGGCAATATGTGCCAACGGGAAGGGCTTGATGTCATTCGTGAAATCAATTTCGGTAGGAAGCAGGAACCCTGATTCGGGTTTAATCAGCACGGTTTGATCGTCCAGTCTCGTCACCTCAATCTGCGAGTGCGCCGGAGCTAGAATGCGCAGATGGGCAGGGATCGGCTTTTCGGTGACTTCGCGCAGGGGAAGCAAATACAACGACTGGCCTGGGCTGGGTGAATTTACGATGATGAGGTCCTGGCCCTCTACGCCGGGCAACGGACCCAGATCCATCATTGCCGGAGTGGGATCCGCCACCCATCGAATCGTAGAAGCCATGATGGGGTAGATTAGCGCGTGCAAACTCAGCAGCAAAATGGCAACGGCAAAGGAAAATGTCTTCCAGCGTCGGCTGAAAAGCAATCTGTGATTCTCGGTGAACCGGCCGGTGATGAATTGGGCCATCAAGGCGATCGCACCAATGCTCAGGATTAGCAAATGACGACCGCTTGCCAGGGAAACTCCACAAATCGGAATCACCGCAAGCAGCATGCCCAAACCCCAGTAGCGAGCCCGACGGATTTTTCCGAACATCGGGGCCATCATCATCGCTAGAACAATCAGGATAGCGACTGCGAGCAACCAGAACGCGATTTGTCCTACCGTAGACAAACCCGCATACAAAACCGGATCCGGCAAAACCCATTGCCCAAGGAGCAAGATCGGCGCATGCTCGATGATGTTGAGGGCAAATCTAAAAGGTTCACTCAACGGATCCAGGTAGAAACCCGAACCCCAGACGCCATAGCCTAGCGAATGATAAATCAATCGCCAGATCACCACGACAAGTGCGTAGGGGATTAACCGGCTTAATCGATTCCTCCAAAGCCCACGATCGATGAAGAGCACATGTGCTGCCAGGTAGCCAACGATAGCTATGCCCGCCTCGGCCGAGAACAAGGACAGCGCCAGGAAGACCGGCCCGAGAAGGAAACCGGCTTTCCAATCGTCCCGGGATGATTTATCGTGCGCCCAGAGAGCTAAGATCCCGAAGAAGGTCGCGATAAGTTGGCTGCGAGCGGCGATCGAATAAACTGCATTGACATGAGGAAAATTAAGGGCGAAGAGCAGGATGGCCAGCCCTGAGGCTAGATGATGTCCCATGATTCTGCGATAAAGCAGTGCGGCCGCCGCGCATACAGCCAGATACCAAATAAGATTATGGGCATGCATGAGCATGGAGTTATCGGGCCAGAGTTGGTAGTCCAACCAGAATGTGACTACCGCCAGTGGTCTGAAGAACGCAATCTGGGTAGTCTCGAGAGTCCACCAAGGCAATACGCCAATTTCCATCTGCGCCCGGGTTGTGCTTGGATCGAGGAACACAAAAAGGCTCTTCATCGCTTCAGGGAGTGATGAAGTGAGCAGGATGGCGCGGTGATAGATGTCGTCTTCGAAACCCCAACCCCTCCACAGTGCTGGCAAGCTGAGGACGACTGCCAATAGCAACGCCAGACCGATCAGATATTTGTGGGTGAGCAATTGCTTTATTTTTTCCGCAGCCCCGGATCGAGAACGCCATTTCGTATGGAGGACCGTCATTGACCGCCCCGCCCCATCCCATGAGGTGAAACCCGAACCAACACCCTCACGAAGCGCGTTGATCAGGGAGCGAAAAAAAGCTGCGAGGCGTAAAGTTGTTTGTTGTATCATTCGCACCTTATGCCAATGCTATCACTTCATTGAGATTGTTACGCAACCCGACCTACAGGTCGCCGACGCCCAACAGCGCCAATGCCAACAATCCAGACAGGATGAAAATCCCCCCGCCAAAGTAAAGCGTGGTCGAGATCCCAAGTGTGTCGCCCATACCGCTCGCAAATGTCATTCCTATCAGCATCAGCAGGGCGCTCAACGTTCCATAAACACCAAACACCCGTCCCCGGAATTTCCCGGGCGCATGCGTCTGCACCCAGGTCTGGCTGCTGATCAGCCAGGCCATAAGCGGCACGCTGAGCAGGATCATGATCAACAGCGAGATGGCATAGATCGGCCAGAAAACCATAGCGACCAGTGCTGTACCTGTAGCGATCAAACCATAGGAAATCAGGTGATTGGGTTTGAATTTGCTCCCGATCGCCCCCACTGCGATCCCCCCCAGGATGCCAGCCACCCCGCGCACCGTGAGCACCAAACCAAACTCAGCCGATCCCACTCCAACGACGTCCTGAAAAAAGGCAACGAGCAATACGGTGAGGATGCTGTCCCCAAGTGCGGCGATCGAGAGCACCAGGAAGATCCGTGAAAGCGCCGGTTTTCCCGCCACCAGTTTAAGGCCGGCGACAAATTCACTCCAGAAGGCCGAGAGCGCGCTGCCTGCTGAGCCTTCATCAGCGAGAACCGGCGGCGCAACGCCTGCAGGTACGCGGATGAAATACATCAGCAGCGCGGCCAGTACATATGAGACGATATCAAAGAAGATCACGCCCTGCAAACCGATCGAGGCCAGCAAGACACCGCCGAGCGCCGGTCCGATCAGGCGGGCGCCGTTCTCCCCCAGCGAGTCGAGTGAATTGGCAGTGAGTAATTGGTCTTCATCAACCAGCGTTGGCAAAAGGGCGTTATTCGCTGGTCCAAAAAACTGGCTCGCGGTTGATTCGAGGAAGCCAGCGAGATAAACAAGCCAAATCATATCGGCTGAGCGAACGCCCAGCAGGATCACCAGCACCACCCCGCGGAAGAGGCTCGAGCCGATCATCGTCCAGCGCCGGTCCCAACGGTCGACAAACACCCCGGCGATCGATCCAAAAACCAGAGAGGGCACAACCTGGATAATAAACATCGCGCCGGTGGCCATCACCGAGCTGGTCAAATCGTAAATAAAGAACGGCAACGCGGCAAACATCGCCCAATCGCCAATCATTGAGATTAGCTGGGCGACCCACAACAGTCCGTAATTACGTCTTCTCAATACTGCTAGCATGCAGGTGCTCCATACTTCTTATAACCATTTGGGGCCAGAAAGTTACTACTACTTTTACAGCGAATTTATCTCGGGAACGCTGAAACGCTACAGACCCGGGCTAACGAGACGATAATCTATGATCCAATGGGCGATAAAGCAAGCGCCACCCGCCATGAGCAGCAATCCGCTGAGTAGGGCAAGACCATCGATCCAGTTCGTCTTCTTTTTGTTGGACTCCCCCTTTAGCTCGGCCATGATCTCTCGCTACCAGGACGTCAGATTGAACGTGATGAGAATGCTTCCAACGATCACAAGAATATGCCCGTAGATGAGTCCTGAATACATCGTCCACCTCCGTCACACCTCCCCTCGAAGGATACAGTTTACCTGAGCTGTGGCCTTTGAACAGGGGGGAACACCCTTGCCAAATGGCCACGATCCCATCGAGTATTTGGCATGGCTTATTCGCAGCCAATCACGTACCCAGTCAATCCATTCAAGATTCTGTGGAGAGATTTGGCTGCGAGGATCGCGTCACTTTAGAAAAGGTACGCGTATTGAATTTACGCTTCCCCGGTGTTATCTGCGCCCTGAACGTCTTCGACGACAGGTTCACTGCCTCCAAAGAAGACCTTCACGAGCGTGATGCCGCCAAGCGTGATGAGTACCATGGCGCCGATCGCCTTGCCTGAGATGTCCATAAGCCCGGATTAAAGCCACTCCGGCGGCTAGCGCAGCGAAGACAACGATCACACCAATGCCTGACCCAGTTTTTCCACGGAAAATCATCTCGGCGCCTGCGGGAAGGCTGAGCGCCATGATGATGCCCGGCCACCACCATTTTGTGAAGAGCAGAACGCCGATACAAATAAGAAAGATCCCGAATGAAACACCGGACGCCTTGCGATCCATACTGGTTTTTGCAGTCATTTTATTCTCTCCTTTTCCTACTTATCTTTCGCCTAATCCACTTTTGTCTCCGAACCCTTGATCTGAAAATTCTATAACCGGGCTGCCGTAATAATCTGCCGAGCTTGGTTTATGAGAGGTGAGCAACGCTTGGGCTCACACGGCATTCATGAGCTGAGAGAGATCGAAAAGCATAAGCTTATTCCGGGGCCAATCGGAATACTGAGGGCAGGATAAGGCTTTACTCCATTTCTCGGTAACAAACGCCGGATTCCACAATGCTGTTTCTTGATAGAAAAAAGCGCCCTCGCGGGCGCTTCGTTTTCAGGTAGCGGGGCTGGGCCCGTCCGGTTGGCCTTCCTCGCTCCCCATGCCTATTTTATTATTGCCTTGATTTCAACCTTCGGGGGGAAATTAATTGGACTTCCCTCTTCCCTTTTGCTTTACTTCTTCTTCTGGTTCTGCATCTGCCTGTGAGTTGAAGCTTAGCTGCCAGCTCCTCCCTACGGTAAAGAGCGAGATAAACTTAAATAGCAACCAAACGATCAGACCGAGGAAAAGCACCCGCAACACGATGGAAAACGGTGAGAAGGTCGATCGTGTAGGCAGCATATGTTCGAAAGGGGCTGCTCGGGGATCTAATCGCTGGAAAGGTACCTCCGACCGGTCCTGGAATCGTTGCGGAAGTTCGCCCATATGCCTCCCTGGGAAGGGCATGTCGTCAAAATCGTGGAACATGAACTCCTCGCCCCGGGGTGTTGCCATAGATCCGCGACTGTAACCATACCGATAAAGCGCATATCCACCAACTGCTAAGATTGCCACGACAACCAGCGTGATCAACACAGTGCCAAACCATTTACGTGATGTCATTGATTCCAACCTCTTTTCTTGACTTTACCTGCCAGCAGTGTAACACATGGATGACCTAGAAATTATGTGGAAAATATGAGTATTGCACCTTGAAGAAAAAGGCACCCTCGCGGGCGCCATTAGGTAGCGGGGCTAGGAGGAGCCTGTCCTGAGCGCAGCGAAGGAACTCGAGGACCTTCAGGTTACACCGTGCCGCACCGGCTACGGTGCGGTGTGAGTTCGCTTCCTAAAATTGGGGCTTGGGGGCGTCAGACTAAATTCCCAGGGGTGGCTTTGCGATTTTCGACCACTCGGAACCCAGCGAGCATTCGTTTTAATTACCCTTCACGCGGAGAGTCAATCTAGCAAGCACAGTCGAGGAACAGGAAAGGAGCACCATTAATCATAATCATTCTTTTGTGTTTCCCTGTCAAGTTGTGTCTACGAATTAAAGAATAGCGCTTCCATGAAGGCTTTCTCGAAGCCAGCATGAGTTGTCAGTTCAATGTATTCAACACGCCCAGGAATCTCATCGGCGACCCTGCGTCGTTCGACAGAAATGAGCATCTGCTGCGCGCCGGTTCCGGCGGCGTTGCCGACTTGCCGGAAGCATTCGCGAGGCAGCTCCGGGAACATGCCTACCGTTATTGCGCTGCCTACATCCAGATATGTCCCGAAGGCGCCGGCGATGATAAATTCGTCGATATCCCCAGTCGCAATCCCCCCCTCTTCAAGGAGGATCTCCAGGCCGGCACGGATGGCGCCTTTGGCTAATTGGATCTCATTAATATCTGCTCGCGTAACCACAATCTCTTTCCCATGGCCGGTGTCCTCGGCAGGAACAAGAAGGAATTCTTTGTGCCGCGCACTCATCCCGTCTTTAATATTCGCTGCACCTTCCTGAAACGAACCGCGGTGATCGATAATCCCGTCTTTAAGCAGCTCTGCGACGGCGTCTAAGATGCCAGAGCCGCAGATGCCAATTGGAGGTTCCTCACCGATGGTGTAAATGTTCGCCTGACCATTCTTTATCTGTACTCGTTCGATAGCGCCGGGAGCAGCGCGCATCCCGTCGCGAATGTGCGCCCCTTCAAATGCTGGGCCAGATGCACAGGAGCAGCTGAGCATCCGCCCACCCACTGCCAGCGTGATCTCAGTGTTGGTTCCAATGTCAAGCGCCACTACAGTATATTCCGCTTGCCAGATATTGGTTGAAAGGACCATGGAGACATGGTCGGCGCCGATAAAGCCGGCAATATTCGGCGGTAGATGAATGAAAGCACCGGAGTTGATGTCCAACTCGATCGCGCTAGCCGGAAGATCGAGCGCCTCGCCGACAGCCGGGACGTAGGGCGCCATCGCCAGCTGGCGCACAGGCAAACCAGCCAGCAGGTGGTGCATGGCCGTGTTGCCCACAATCACCGCCTCGACGACTTGTTCCGCTGAAACATCGGCCTCGCCACACATCTCAGCAATCATCCCGTTCAACGTAGCAACCACCTTGCCCTGCAGAGTCTCGCGACCGCCCATATTTTTATTGCTGTAATCGATACGACTGATGACGTCCTCACCGTAGCTGATTTGGGGGTTCATAGCCCCTCTTACCGCCAGTACATCTCCGGATTCCAGGTCCAGCAAATAGGCGGCAACCTTTGTGGTCCCTACGTCAACAGCCAAACCCAGGATTTGTGCCCTCTCAGGAAGCAGTGCCACAACACGCTCGCCGCGCAGAGCCGCTCTCACTCGCCAATTCTGCTCTCTCAAAAAGTCTGAAAGATTGGAGAGCACACCCCTGCTGAATGATACGCCTGGATAACCCTTTATTTGCAGTGCATCGCGCAGTCGAGCTGTGTCGGATCGCAGATCAGTGAGCGATGCCGGCTCCAGAACTAAGTCAATTGGGGAGATGATACTCTTCCCCTCGACTCTCACACCTTGCCCCTCTACTTGAAGCCGCTGCGTTGCGGTTAATGACTCGGGCGGTACATCTACCTTGATATCCGTCAGTGGTTTCGCCTGACAGGCCAATCTGTAGCCCTCTTCAAGCTCCTTGGGGGTAAAAACCGATTCCTCGTTGGGCGTTGGTGAGGATAGTTTGCCGCTCATTACACACACACGGCAGCCATCACAAGACCCTTGGCCCCCACAAATCGACACGAGTTCGACGCCAGCGGACTGCGCCGCCTCAAGCAGCGATTCTCCGGGGGAAATGTCCACACGCCGTCCGATGGGTTCAAAATCGACGGTGTAGGTGAGGGGTTCTTTCATGGGATCAGTCATCGTGATCTCGGTACCGGCATGTTTCCTTCAGGCTGCAATAATCGCAGGTTCGACCTCCAGCCATCAATTCCTTCCCAATTCCCAAAATGAAGGTAAGTGACTTCCGAGGGAGCATCATCATGCTCTCGTTGAGCTGCACGCCGATTTCGCCAGCATCCAATAGATCGAAGATCTGAGGCTGCCCCTGCTCAACCGGCCAACAGACCATGCCCGGGCTGAGAGGGATTGTTACCTGGCAATCTTCTGTAGTCGCCTCCTCTTCAAAAAGCGCACATGCAGCGTTAGCCAACGCCTCGACGCCAGCCGACCCCACGCCATCCAACGCCAGCCCATATACGGCGTCCTCTTTGGAGATCTCCGCAGCTCGACGCTCAAGCGCTTCACCGACAGTACAAAGGACAATGACTGCTTCTTGCGCTCCGCCCATATGCTGGGCAAGAAGCCCACCAGATAGTCTTCCATTGCCTTCGAGCTTCAACCGTCCGTGGTGCATGTCTTCAATAAGAAGACGTCGAGCCGTTACCCTGGGCTGGAGAAGCGGTTTTCCCTCCTCCAACGCTCTTTCGGCAGACTCAACTAAACTCGGGCTACGCTTGCGGATTGCTGCTGGATCTGCACCCTGACTGCGCAGCACCACGTCGACATCAAGACGCAGGTCCCATTTATCAAGGACTGTCATCTATGACTCGTTTTCCGCTGCTAACGTCCTGTAGTGTTTGATGTATCGACCAGCATAATCG
>JBARSI010000051.1:0-7060 GCA_049644665.1 Anaerolineales bacterium | reverse complement strand
TGAGCCTGCACAGGGCGGAACACCTGGCGGGACGCAGAGGCTTTATCCGCTGGGCATTAACGGAAGGAGGGGTTGTCGAGTGCAGGAATATGCCCGGCTGCCCTGATGGTTTAGGGGCTATCGGGAGTCGCCTCGATGGGATATCCCATGCTGCTGAATTTGAAGAATTGAGGCTTGAGATAGTCCCGGTCCGAGATTTGGTCAACGCCGCTGTGGGTTGGATTCACGAGGATCCGCGGGCGCTTCTGTGCGATCGACTCTTTTGCCCTCGCTGTGCAGCTGTGCGGACATCGGTCCGTACAGAGGACGCGAATCCGGAGGATGGTGAGCTAGACCAAGAGAACACCACCTGAAGGTTCCTGGGCGTACAAGATCTCATTTGAGAAGAACATACTTTGCGTATTACTCGCAACGGTTGGTAGGTGTGTGCTGCAGGAGAGGTAGGGCGGTGTTCGAACTCACCTAATACGGCGAGTGCCCTGCCAAAGCTTATCTGGTCGTACCTAAAAAGTCGGTTTATATCCTGGATATACCCCGTTTGCGCTTATCAAAAACGCGGATTTTGGGAAGGGTTATGCGCTCGAATTCACCCCCCAATCGTACTGCATGTATCGAACCCGGAAATCTCCGTTTTCGATGACGTTTCGTACTTTCTTGTTATGCACATGACGCTGGACCAACTCCAGGGCAGCAGGTAGTCCACCAAAATCCGCGAGAAACCACTGGAAGATCTTTGAGAGCTGGAGCGTATTCGTCTCCGCCAAATAATGGACCCCATTTCCGTTTATGAATGCGGCCGCGGCCAGGTCGAGCTGCCGGTCCAGGTGTTCGTGATCATAAAACGCGATTGGAGGACAGGAACGGGCACCGCAAACAAGACTGAAATGGATTCGTGGGTCAAGGTGATCCACCATCAACGAAAGACGGGGATCGTCCGCGGTGAATGATCGGATATGCACAATGGGGTTTTGGGGCGGTTCCGTCGCAAGATGCCATGCTCGATCTCGTCGACCGAGAACCGCATTCCGCCCACGTTGTAGGCGGCCTGGCGGAAGATCCCCGGCCTACTCATAATGGAGCCCTTAATGCCGAAGCGTACAACAGCGTCGATGATCAGTGCGTTGTAGAGATTGATCCAGAAAGCCAGCAGGGCAGGGCCGCGGCCAAGATCGCTTGGTTTGCATGCCGAGAGTTGGCGGGTGATCCCGCGGAACTGGGCATAAGTATCGCTCTCGCGCAAGCTGTGGTAGTCAATCAATCCTGTATCCGGATTGACTGCATCAGCCAACAAGGATTTGCTTGCCTTCATCATCGCCCGGGCAGGATTGCTAGACTTCTCACTGGGAGTTCCAGTGTTGAGGATTTCTCGGGGGTCTATGCGCAGGAAGAAATCAAGCGCACGATTGCCCCCTTGGATAAGTGTGTCTGGAAAAGTCATGGTTTCGATCCTCGTGAAAGCGGTAAGATCAAGTTCTTTAGGGATTGTATGGTTCCTCCTTTTGATGTGATGTCGGACGAGAAACTTTCGTACATCTGCTAACTGGAAGAGGGCGCTCATTGGATGGGAGTATCGTGAGGGCAGTTGGAAGGAGAACTTGACAAGAGGCGTGAGAAGAAAATCAACGTCGGCCATGGATGTCGATCCAAGCCTATTCCCCCCGGGATATTTTCCGCGAGCAATGTCCACGAAAAGCGGGTAGAATCTATGGTAAGATACCGCCGCCTGCAGATCAGCGGGCGATGAGGAACGCATGCCTGAGCCCGAGAAAATCACCATCATTGAAGGACCACCACCGACGTTCGAACTCGTCGGTGATACCTGGCTATTTGGTTTGACCGAGGGTCCAATTCCTTCGCGTGTGGCATTCTGCCGTGTAAGAACAGCGAATGGGCCAGCGCTGGTCGAACGCTGTTATCGCACCTGGCGGCTGCGACAATCTATCTTCCTCGAGTTTCGCTCACAGGATGGTCTCACCCAGGAAGCGCCCATCGTTGCTATCCGGTGGTTAGAGACCCCGGAAGGGCACGTACTAATGCTCTGGATCCGTTTGCAGGAAGATGAGATTGAAATTGAATTAGGTTTCGATTTCGGTGACATCGACGACGATGTCGATGAATTGGATGATAATTTAGATTTTGGCCTTTCTCTGTAAGAAAGTCGACCGGGCGCTGAAGCGCCCGGTTTTTTCTTTAAAAGAGACCTGCCGCAGCGTTTTACCTGGGAATCGCAGAAGGGAGAGTGTTCATGACGACTAAGGGCATCATTACAGAACAGGACGACGGCGTCCTGACAATTATGTTGGATCGGCCTAAGGTCAACGCATTCGACCTGCCGATGGTCGACAAGTTAGCGGCAGCATTAACTGCTGCCGAGAAAGAAGATTCCATTCGCTGTGTAGTTCTTACAGGTTCCCGGGGCTTCTTCAGCGCTGGGCAAGACATCAGAGATATCCAGGAGGCGGGAGATGACATCCCGTATCATGATCACCTGGAACGCACCTATAACCAGGTAGTTCGTAAACTGCGGGCAATTGAAAAACCAATTATCGGGGCAATAAATGGGCCTGCTGCCGGGGCAGGTCTTGGTATTGCGTTGGCGACGGATATCCGTTGGGCGGCAGAAAGCGCAAACTTTTCCTTCGGTTTCACGCGGATCGGACTTGCGGCCGACTCGGGCACTTCGATCTTTCTCCCATTGCTTCTCGGTCTTTCGATGGCAAGTGAATTCGCCTTCGACGGGCGGATTCTCACGTCGGAGGAGGCCTGTAGGTATGGCATGGTAAGTCGAGTCTTTCCCGATTCAGAGCTCCACCAAGAGGTCCATGAATATGCCGTAAAACTCGCTGCGGGGCCGACGAGGGCGATAGGTCTCACCAAACGAGCCTTCAATCGAACTGTACTGAAATCCCTCGATGAAGCTCTGGCGTATGAGGCTACCCTGCAGGAGATCGCAGGGCGAACGGCAGATCACAAGGAAGGAGTCTCCGCCTTCCTTGAGAAACGTCCCCCGGTCTTTCACGGAGCCTGAAAGTATATTCCTGCGAATCGAGACGAATATTTTCTGCGCGAATAGATCTCTGTCAGGTATCAAAGATATCGATAATCACCCAGATCGACTTTATATTGTTTGTGGGAAAAAACTGTGATTAGGGGGCTAGTGTCCCGTCCATTGAAATTGGGCGGTTATCTTCAGGTGTATATTCATCATCCGTTATCAATGCTAATTAGAACGGGGGGTATTAGCCAAATTCTGCTGTCGCGGTGGGCTCGGGGGTTGCTGGAAACCGCGAATCAGCGCGGTCCAGCCCGTAGAAGATATCAGCCCCATTTGTCATGCGTGCACCGAAAGTGAAGCCCGCGTTATCCACATCGATCGGATCGACCCCCCAGTTTCGTAGAGCAGCGATAATCACGCCGTCATCGTGAACAAAGACCCCGGGTGTACTAATTGCGTTATCGCCCCAGTACACACCGGAAGCTTCCCACAGATTGATTGGTGAATTCCAGATGTAAAGCTCGACCGTCATGGGTTGTGCGGGCTCAGAACTGAGGATGTGAAAGGTCAACATCGATACAGTTTGAAGATCCAATGTCTCACTCGGCTCAAACCGGAAGACGCTGAAGGAGTCTGGGAATAGGGTCAAGAAGCCGGTGCCATCGTGAATGACAACCGCTTGAGCATCGGAGATCGATGGTAGTTCGGACGGTGTGGGCGGGATCGGGGTCGGTGAACCGATCGGTTGGGGTGTGTAAGTCGGCGTCGGCGAGGGTGTTGCCGGAGGAGGTAGTGGCGAAGGGGTGGGGGTCCAGGTAGGAATGCTGGAGAGCGAGACTCCTTCAGTAGTCGCGGTGGCGGCGAGGGGCGGGATTGGCGTAGTTGGAATTATTTCAGGATCAATGAAGTTAAAAAGCTGACTTATAGCTCCGGACGTGTCGAGGAAGATATACGCAGCCCCGCCGACGAAAACCAATAAGACGGCAAAGGCAAGAAGAACCAGGATGACCGTTTGACGCGTAGTCCTCGCGCCTCTTGAGCGTGCGGCTTTCTTTTTCTTTTTAGGAGGGGATTGATGGCGACTTTGGGCAACGACGTCCGCTTGGGCAGCGGGCTGCTCTGGGGCAATTTCCGTCCGGGATGTTGCCGGTTGGACCCTCTCGGCGGTTCCTTGCAGCAATCCTCTGGCTCCCTTGTGCCAGGGGTTGATTTCGAGAATCTTCTGTGCGCAGAACTCGCGCTGACGCGGATCATCAACGCTTTGTGCAAGCCACCACCAGGCTTCTTCGGATTCAGGCATTTCGAGTACGACCTTGCTGAGCAAGGCGCGCGCCCGCTCCTTGTCCCCCTCCTTTGCCGCGGCGATGCCTTTTAATAAGTAATCATTTGATGCCATTTAGATCTTCCATCGGACAACTGTGAAATTCGAACGAAACGCTCATTGCATTATTTCAATTCAAACGAGCATTGCGGCGAGATTTTTATGCTATCCTGATTCACTATTCTATGGTCCTTGACGGCCGTCGTCAATTCACTCTCTGGTTCTACATCACGAAATAAAGCCGTGCGTAAACTTAACAGGAGACTACAGGAAATTTCGTAGGTACAGGGGATGTCCACACGGGAGCAAGCACAGAGCGTGCACCATACTCCATGCCTTCGAGATGGTCGCGTGGATCTCCCCCATGTTATTCGCCTGGCTGGCCGAGTCGCTCGCGTTCCTCGTCAATCACCGATTCGTCTAACTTGCGGTACATTGGCTTGGGTTTGTTGAATCTATGACCAGGCTCGAGATCACTGGGCGCCCACCGGCCCGTTGCCGATGAGGCGTCGTAGATTAGCGCTTCATGGGGACGTTCTGACTCCTCATAGGTAACGATCTTCTGTGCACCGAATATCGGCTTGTCATAACCGAGGCTCTCGTGCAATTGTTCGCTGCTGAAAGGAAGGAATGGGGCAAAGATAATCTTGAGCGAGTCTATTGCGCGCAGGGCCGTATACACCGTGGTGGCCGCCGCCTGGCGGTCTTCTTCAATTACCCCAAACCACGGTGCCCGGTCGAGGTAGCCGTTCACCTCGCGCGCTAGCCCGAGCGTCTCCTGCAATGCGGCCCTGATTTTAACTGCTTCGAGCAAGGAACCGACGCTTTCGAAGCCGGCATCGATTTGTTTGAGCAGATCTCGATCTATGTCACGCAATTCTCCGGGATCGGGCACGCGCCCTTCCCAGTGATTGTAAGTGAACGAGAGAACCCGGTTGGCGAGGTTGCCCCAGGCGGCTACCAACTCGCCATTGTTGCGGCGCACGAAATCAGACCAGGAAAACTCGGTGTCTCGGCTCTCCGGCATGGCCGCGGCGATGTAGAACCGGATCGCATCCGGATCGTAACGCTCGAGAATATCAGGCAGCCAGATGGCCCAGTTGCGACTTTTGCTGAATTGAGATCCTTCGATGTTCATGAATTCGTTGGATGGAACATCGTAAGGCAAGTTGAGCGGCCTGTTTTGGGGCTCGTCGTATAGACTCCCCACGCCGAGTAGTTCGGACTGCCAGAACACCGTGTGGAAGGGGATGTTATCTTTCCCGATGAAATTGTAGATTTTCGACTCCGGGTTGTACCACCATTCTTTCCAGGCTTCAGGCTGTCCGGTGTTGTGTGCCCACTCTATCGAAGCGGTAAAATAACCCATCACGGCTTCGAACCACACGTAGATACGCTTGTCTTCCCAGCCGTCCAGAGGGACGGGGATTCCCCATGAGACATCGCGTGTGACCGGCCGCCCCTGTAGTCCACCCTCGATGAAATTGCGGGCAAAATTGATCACGTTCGGGCGCCAGTGGTCGGCGTGCTGGGCAAGATATTCCAGGAGTTGATCGGTAAATGCCGGCAGATCCAGGAAGAAGTGCTCCGTCTCGCGCACTACAGGTCTGCTGCCGTCGGTTTTGCTGCGCGGGTTGATCAGTTCCAGGGCGTCGAGCAAGCTGCCGCAGTTGTCACACTGATCTCCGCGCGCTTCTTCGTAGCCGCAGATTGGGCATGTGCCTTCGACATAGCGATCGGGAAGAAAGCGCCCCTCATCTTCGGAGTACAACTGCTTTTGAATCTGCTGATACAGGAATTCTTTCTTGTGCAGGGACAAGAAAATATCCCGGGCGATGCGATGGTGATTCTCGGTGTCGGTATGAGTGAAAAGGTCGTAGCTGATGCCAATCTGTTCCTGCGTTTCCAGGAAGCGATGATGGTAATGTTCGAATAGCTCGCGCGGCGAAATGCCCCGCTTGTCAGCTTCGATTGTGATTGGCGTGCCATGTGAATCTGATCCGGATACCATGAGCACCCGGTTTCCTTTCAGGCGATGGTAGCGGGCGAAGATATCGGCTGGCAGGTAAGCGCCTGCAAGGTGTCCCACGTGCATATCACCATTGGCGTATGGCCAGGCGACGCTTACATGAATGGTTTCGGTCATGATATTCCTCACAACAGTGCACTTGTCTTTCGGGCTAAACGATACCAGCGGGTGATTTCCCTGTAAAGGAAACCGCCAGCTCGAGGCTGGCGGTGGATAGGCTGCCGGGGCAGGCGGCTGTCAGGCGCGACTGACCCACGCCGATGGGCCTCGGTCCATCGGCCACGGCAGCTTGCGCATGACCATCCGTTGAGAAACACTAAAGTATGTCGTCATCTGATTCAACTGCATTGCCTCGATGTTTCATATTCTACAACGAGGAAAACTAGAGTCAAGCATCTACGGTAGCGCCTGTGAAGTTATTAAGCTGCTTTTCATCATCGATAATTGTGATTTCGCCTGTGGATCCGTTTACTCGCAGCCTTTGACCGCTTTTAATCCGCTCGGTAGCCTGATGCACGCCCACCACAGCAGGGATGCCAAATTCCCTGGCTACCACCGAGCCGTGGGTCATCATCCCGCCGACCTCCATCACGAGTCCGCTAGCGGTCAGAAAGAGCGGCGTCCAGGCAGGGTCGGTTCCGGGGCAGACCAATATTTCGCCAGGGCCCAATTGGGAGCTGTGAGGGTCAAAGATCACCCGTGCAATCCCTTCCAC
>JBARSI010000050.1:0-13405 GCA_049644665.1 Anaerolineales bacterium | reverse complement strand
GATCGACACCTGGCCAGGATTCAAAGATAAATCTCGAAAACCTTGAAGCCAATCGCAATTTCGCCAATAAACTGTGGAACGTTGGGCGATTGATCATGAACGCCGTCGAGCGTGGTTCATCCGCTCCTGAAGAGGAGAGCCCACGCTCGAATGCAGACCGGTGGATTTTAAGCCGCCTTGCGCATACACAGATGGATGTTGACAGGCTTTTCGAAGCACATCAGTACGGTGAAGCAGGACGTCAGCTCTATGAATTCTTCTGGGGCGAGTTCGCGGATTGGTATCTCGAGATCGCCAAGCTGCAGCTTGATGAAGGAGACGGATCTGCCTGGCGGACGACGAAGATCATGGCCCAGGTTTATGATGCCTGCCTGCGCATGCTGCATCCATTCATGCCCTTTGTCACGGAAGAGCTCTGGGGGTATCTAAAACGAACCTGCGAGGAGAACCAGGCTGGCTATCTACCGCCAGGCGGCTGGGGAGAGGCTTTGATCGTTGCTAAATGGCCTACGCCTGATGAAGGCGCCGCGCAGGATGCAGAAGATGTTGAGAATTTCCAGGTGATGATGGACATTGTTAAAGCCATCCGTAATGCCCGTCTCGAGAAAGAGGTTGAACCGCGGCGCTGCATACCGGCAGCGATTCAAGCCGGAGATATGTCGGCATACCTTGCCAGTTCGAGCGCTGCGATCGCCGCGCTCGCCGGGATCGATTCTGAACAACTTCAAATCGAGAGTTCTTTAAACGAACGCCCGGAGAATGCGCTGGCGTTGGTGATTCATGGTGTTGAAATCTATCTGCCGCTGGAAGGGTTGCTCGATTTTGATATAGAAAAGCAGCGGCTGCAGGCGCAGCTCGCTGAAACCGAATCTCAGGAGGAGAGGATCGAGAAGCTGCTGGCGGGACCGTTCGCCGAGCGTGCTCCAGAAGAGGTCGTCGAAGGAGAGCGCGCGAAATTGCGTTCGCTTGAGGAGACTGCTGAAAAAATCAAGCAGCAGTTGGATTCTTTAAACTGAAGCAGCGTAAGACGCGACCTTAAACCTCCCGCAGGTTCTAATCCTGCGGGAGGTTAGATGGCGGGAGACGGGCCGATACACGGGCCGACACACAGGTCGGCCCCTACGCGTTCTGAGGACCGTGGGTTATTCTGGAGTCAGGAAGCTCTGCTTCCAGTCGCAGGCGCAGCCGGCGCTTTGACCTGGAATTTGTTTCGGGGCACGTCACGACGTGCCCCTACAAGACGTACACGGATTATGGATGGGTCGACACACGGGTCGGCCCCTACGCGTGATTATGAAGGATATCGTGTCACGAACGCGAAAATCTGCTATCGTTGTACTTGGTTGAATGAAATCCTTATTTCCCCCACCCACCGAACGCAGCAGCTTTCTGCCCTTGAAGGCGATCGCGCCGGGTTTGATCATCATCGTCGTGATGAACATCCTGGCGGTTTCAGGGCTGTGGCCCAGCGATCATCCGCGCTGGACCATGGCTTCGACGCTCATGCTCTGGGTGATACCCTGGGCGACGTTAATCGTGCTCAGGCGATCCCCAACCGTGTTTGCATACCGGGGCCATCGAGCCGGTTTAAACTACGCCTGGGGTGTGCTCGCCGGAGCGATCTGGCGCGGCTTGAGTATGTTCTTCAATTACCGCATAATCCATGCTGGGAGCGTTCCCGTGGGAGGGATCAGTGTTCTTTTCGCGGCATTGATCTGGGTGCCGTTTATCGAAGAGACTTTTTTCCGGGGGTACCTAGGGAAAACACTGAACGCCAACCTGGGGCCCGCAAAGGGGATATTCCTGCAGTCGGTCTTTTTTACATTTCAACCTGTTCACTGGCAGCAGGGATGGCTCTCGCTCATCAGTGTTTTCGTATTTGGCGTTATCGCCGGCTGGTTAGTAGAGCGGTGGGATTCCATCTGGGCTGGCTGGGGTGCACATGGCTTTGCGAACGTGCTCCCCGGGATTTTGAGACTATTCGTATAGTCAATAATATTGGCTGTGGTGCGATAAAATCTCATCGAGCGCTTATTTTTAAGTCCTGTTGTGTATGATATACTCCTGCGCTTGGAGGCAGCATGAAGCGAAACGGATTCAATTTGCAGCGCTGGGTTTCAATCGCGTTGCTTTTGACATCTGTCGCGCTTTTCTTTTACCAACTTGTCGCCTACAGCAGGCAGAGATCCCATCTGCCCCTGGAATTGACGATCGCGGGAATTCCTGTGGGGGGACTCAGTCAATCGGAAGCGCTCGAACGCCTCCTGCAAGCCTACAGCTCGCCCATCGAGCTTTATTATGATGAGTATCTAATCCTGCTCAACCCGGCGAATGTCGGTTTCCGCCCCGATACGGATGTCATGTTGGCCGCAGCCGAGCTTGAACGAACCGGCACCCCTTTCTGGAACGGGTTCTGGGATTTCTTATGGAATCTATCCGGTGAGCCGCGCAGTGTCCCATTAAAAGCCGAATTCTCCATCACCCAGCTTGAAAAGTATCTGCGAGATATCGGCGCACGTTATGATGAACCTCCTATTCCCGCCGAACCCAGACCTGGAACTCCCTACTTTACATCGGGAACGCCTGGCCGTGTACTGGATATCGGGCGCGCAGAGGAGCTCATCGGCGCAGTTTTGCAATCACCGACCAGCCGCAGTGTGAATTTACCGGTCGTCGGCAACGTAGTCCCCAAGCCTACGTTGGACACGCTGGAAATTCTCCTCAGACAAAACATCGAAGTTGATGGTTTTGATGGGTTGGTCGTGGTCTACCTGACCGATCTAATAACGGGTGAGAATTTTCACTTCGCCACTCTCGATGGCGTGGATCTCGATGTTGAGCCCGATATCGCGTTCTCGGCGGCATCGATCATCAAAATCAACATCATGACGGCCTTGTTTCGCTACGAGGACGAACCCTTAGACCCCGAGACCGAACGCTGGCTCTTCGAGATGATCACCGAATCCGGGAATGACCCCTCCGATTGGATCATGCAGCGAATTGAAACGTACGATGTCGCCGGCCCGCTCCTCGTCACCGAGACGATCCAGGAATTGGGTCTCGAAAACACATTCATCGCCGGTTATTATTTCCTGGGTGCTCCCCAGCTAAAGTACTATCGAACCCCTGCCAATCAACGAGTGGATATCAACACCCATCCCGATTCCTACACGCAGACGACGGCCTCGGATATGAGTTTGCTTCTCGGGGACATCTATGCCTGCGCCGAGGGCGGCGGGACGTTCCTGGCGGTCTTCCCGGAGGAGATTACGCCGCAGGAGTGCAGCCATATGTTGGATCTGCTCTCCGAAAACATCCTCGGAACGCTAATCAAGGCCGGGGTGCCGGAAGGGACTCGCGTTGCCCACAAACACGGTTGGCGCAGCTCGCCACTGGATATGATCGGTGACGCTGGAATCGTATTTAGTCCCGGGGGTGATTACGTGCTCTCCATATTCCTGTGGAATGAAATCGAGATGGTTTGGGAGCCCACGTCCAAGCTCATCGCCAATCTCTCGCGTGCGGCGTATAACTACTTCAATCCACCTATTGAATGAGCGAAGGGTTTGATCCTGAGTTTTAGCTAACGGCATGGGTTGTGCGAAATGGATAAGAACACTCCAAGCTGGGATATTTGTTCTGACAGCCAGTGACGGTCAACACTGGAGACAGGCTCCCGCTGGATGTATGTTATGAGCGGAATATTCTCGGAGGAAAGGCATGGCAAAAGGACGCATCGTCGTCGACGAAGACCTCTGTAAGGGCTGCGAGTTATGCATCTCGGTTTGCCCGAAAAACGTGATCAAGATAGCGGCTGACCGTTTCACCCCCCAGGGTTATCACCCGGCGGAACTGGTCGATCCTGACAAAGAATGTACCGGCTGTGCGATTTGCTCGATCATCTGCCCGGACGCGGCGATAACCGTATTTCGCATGGTTCCGGCTGACAAGATCAAATCAACAACGCCTTAAGGAGGTCCGCAAACGTGGCAAAGGAATTGCTTAAAGGCAACGTCGCTTTCGCTGAAGCGGCGATACGCGCCGGCTGTGAAGCCTACTACGGTTATCCGATAACACCGCAGACTGAAGCGCTCGAGCACATGGCCAAGAGAATGCCGGAGCTCGGGCGAGTTTTTCTCCAGGCCGAAAGCGAGATAGCGGCGATAAATATGGTCTACGGTGCGGCGTGCGCTGGAGTGAGGGTTATGTCCTCCTCCTCCAGCCCGGGCGTGAGCCTGATGATGGAAGGATTGTCCTACATCGCCGGCTCTGAAGTGCCGGTCGTGCTGGTGGACATCATGAGGGGCGGCCCTGGTCTGGGGAACATCGCTCCCTCGCAGGGCGATTACAACCAGATCGTCAAGGGCGGCGGGCATGGTGATTATCGCGTCATCACCCTGGCGCCTGCCACCATACAGGAGATCATCGATCTGACGGTTGAGGCGTTTGACATCGCCGAGAAATATCGAACGATCGTTGTCATTCTCGCTGATGGCAGTATTGGGCAGATGATGGAACCCGCTGAATTGCCGCCGATGCAGGACGTGCGCAAACGTGAAGATCGACCTGCGTGGTCGTTGACAGGCGCAAAGGACCGCGATCCGCGTGTGGTCACCTCGATCTATATCGACCCAGCCGAAGAGGAAGTTTTCAATCTCAAGCTCGTTGAAAAGCAGAAGGAAATCGAGGCGAATGAAGTCCGCTACCGCTCCTTACACCTGGAAGATGCGGAAGTCGCTGTTGTCGCCTTTGGGACCGCGGGGCGTATTTCCCAATCGGCGATCAAGCAGGCGCGTGACGAGGGGATCAAGGTTGGCCTTCTGCGACCGATCTCACTCTATCCCTTCCCTTACGATGAAATTGAGAAGGTCGCAGATAAGGTGAAGCGGATCCTGGTCGTTGAGATGAGCGGCGGGCAGATGCTTAATGATGTCCGCCTGGCGGTTAAAGGTAAAGTCCCTGTCGATTTCTACGGACGGATGGGGGGGATGGTTCCCCTCCCGGATGAGGTTTTCGAGCAGATTCAAGAACTCAATGAAAAGGCGAAAGCCTAACCTGGTTTGGAGGCCTTTTAATGACTGATAAGAAAATGACGGAATCTCTAATCTTCGCCAAACCGGAAAGTTTGACCAAGGTCCCAACGCACTACTGCCCCGGGTGCTCACATGGTGTGGCGCATCGTCTTATCGCCGAGACCATCGATGAGATGGGCGAACGTGAAAATACGGTTGGCATCGCCCCGGTTGGATGTTCTGTCTTTGCTTACAACTACTTCAATATGGATTTTGCCGAAGCTGCGCATGGACGCGCTCCGGCGATGGCTACGGGTTTCAAACGTGTCAATCCGGATATGATCGTTTTCACCTACCAGGGGGATGGGGACCTGGCCTCAATCGGCGCTGGCGAGATCCTGCACGCAGCAGGGCGTGGCGAAATGATCACCGTGATATTCATCAATAATGCAATTTATGGGATGACCGGCGGGCAGATGGCGCCGACGACACTCCTCGGGCAGAAGACGACGTCCTCGCCGCTCGGCCGCGATGTCGAGACCCATGGTTTCCCCTTGAAGATGTGTGAAATCCTGTCGCAGTTGGACGGTTCGGCGTACATTGTGCGCCGGAGTCTGCATGATGCGGCGAACATCCGTAAAGCGAAGAAGGCTGTAAGGCAGGCGTTTGAGGTGCAGCGCCAAGGATTGGGCTTCTCGATGGTTGAACTGCTGTCGAATTGCCCGACGAACTGGGGGATGACTGCGGAAGAATCACTCGGGTGGATCGGAGAGCACATGATCCCGATATTCCCCCTCGGTGATTTCAAAGTCCATCCAGCCATTGCTGAAAGCAAGAAGGGATAGCGACACTATGCAGACAGAGATCATCATTTCTGGCTTTGGCGGCCAGGGAGCGCTCTTCGCCGGGCAATTACTGGCCTACACGGGATTGGATAACGACCTGCATGTAACCTGGTACCCATCCTACGGACCAGAGATGCGCGGCGGCACCGCACATTGTGTTGTGATCATCAGCGACGACGAGATCGGCGCGCCGATCGTAAAGAATCCCGCGGCCGTTATCGTGATGAATATCCCCTCTTTGGATAGATACGAATCGCTCGTGAAGCCGGGCGGGGTGCTCGTCGTGAATACCTCGCTCGTCGATCGCAATCCGGAGCGAGAGGATATCGGCGTTGTGCTCGTCCCGGCGAATGAGATTGCCGAAGAACTCGGGAACAAGCGGCTGGCCAACCTGGTCCTGCTCGGCGCCCTGCTCGACAGGCTGGACGTGCTTTCGATCGAGCAAGTCGGTGAAGGCCTGAAGATTCACATCCCCGCTCATCGCCGGAACCTGCTCGACTTGAATATCGAAGCGCTTCGCCGCGGGGCGGAACTCAGCAAGGCGCAGCTAGAGCCTGCATGAGTTGACGTTCTTAGTCCACATTGAATATTAAAAGGGCTGTGTGAAATTGTTCTTCACACAGCCCTATTTGTTTTACGGGAGATCGGATTGAGCGCCGCGGTTCAGGGTTTCAGCTTGGCCCCGCACTGGGAGCATTTCTTTGTCCCCGCCGAAAGGATATAACCGCACTCACCGCAGGCGACGGGTTGGTTCGGGCCCAGCGGAGCGCCGCAGGACACGCAGTGCGGTGCGCCTACAGGATTAGCCGTATTACAGTAATCACAGGACAGCCGGCGCAGTCGCTCGGAGAGGTTGTAGGAAAGACCGAGAGCTTCGGCGGTGCGCGTAATCGTCTGCCAGATGCGGGTCGTGAGCTGCAGGGAAGTGATGTCCTGGGCGAGGTCGTCTATGCGATGCGCCAGCGACCAGGGGCTGCGTAGCGCCATGAGCGCCGTCATACCCAGGCTGGCGGCGACGCCAAACCATTCCTGCTCTCCCAATTGGACGTGTACGCCGTCCTCAACTTTGTTCAAGTGGATCGTGATTGCCGTTCGCCCGCCGGAGGTATTCCAGCGCGGGGTTGCGATCTGGACGATGCGTTGGTTACCACTGCCAATTCTCTTCGCTTCGAGGTTGCCCTGGTTGAACTCGGCGACAAGCGCATCGGCGAAATCAGCGGGACTCACCGGTCCGTGGAACGTCTTCTTCCCCATCGGTTTGTTTGGCATGAATTGGTCCATTCGCATCACCTTTCGTGCGTGTAGTATAATCCGCCGGCATTCGACCTGTAAAGTAGGGAGACCTCGCTTGAAGTATTTTGCCTGGCTCATGTTCCTCGGATCGGTACTGCTCCTACTCAGCTCCACCTCGGCAGCGGGGGCCGCGCCGCATACCCAGGAAGCGACCGTGACCGGAACGCCGGAAGGGCCCAGCATCCTCGTCCCTGAGCAGGTTAATGTGCGCACTGGACCGAGCACCGACTACGAAAAAGTCGGCGTGTTGATCGCCGGTCAACGTGCGCCTGCGCTGGGAAGGTCGCCGGGAGGGGAATGGATTCAGATCTTCTATCCCGGTGTCCCCGGGAACCTCGCCTGGGTGTATGCGCCGTTTGTCGTTTTGGATGCTGACCAGCGCCTGCTGCCGATCATCGAGCCGCCGCCGACGCCGACGCCGCGGGTCACGGCGACGATCGACCCGACGCTGGCCGCCCAGTTCAATATCGGCGGCGCGCCGCCCACGCGGCTGCCGACCTTTACGCCGGCAGAGCCTGTCGTGCAGCCATCCTTTAATGAGATCCAGACCGATCTTTCCGGCGGATTTCCGCCCATCCTGGCCATTCTTGGACTGCTCGTTGTCGGCCTGTTTGGCACGGTCATCTCCGTCCTGCGCGGGGGATAATTCCCGCTCCCGGCTCCTCTCGTTTTTTACATGACTTTTCAATCAATTCGAAGTTTTACTCCAGCCCTGAGGATCTGCCCTTTAAGCTGTAGGTTGTTTGCGACCGTTGTTGTGGAGAGGTGAGCAATATCCTGAAGGTCGGCGCCGATTATTGCGGGATTCTGTCAAATTGTGCTTCTTGAGTTCCCGTTGTAAAGTATCTGGGATCCAAAGGGGAACCGGAGAACGGTTCTTGATTGAAATTCCACTTTGTGACCTATTTTTGGAGATATTGTGAATGAATATCCACATCTAACCCGCGGGAGCGGGAAATGTGGAAGGTATTCTGCATTTAATCCCTTCGGGGATGGATATCCACAATTGCTGCGCCGTATTCACTAACCAGGCAGCACGCGCATACAGAGCTTGTCTCTGAACCCAGGGGTTATAGTAATGAGGAGATTAAGATGAATCGCAGAAAGTCGTTGATGCAAATAATCGGCCTATCGTTGGTCTTGCTGCTATCGAGTGCGTGTGGCACCACCGCACCATCTGTTCCACCGACGGCCACACAGGCGCCTCCAACCGCACCAGCGGAGGCGACTGCCACGAAGGTGCCTCCCACGCCGGTACCTACGGAGCAGACCGATTGGTTTGACGGCCGCATCGGAATATCGCTGGATGCGATCGAAGAGACGCGTACGCTGCCCGCCGAGTACGAGATCGCCGATGCCAGTGAAGGCCATGCGTATTTCGCCATCTACCTGAGTGTCACCCGGGTAGAGGGGGTACACCTGGTGAATGCGATGGGTTATGAACGTGAGGGGTCGGTCGTTCACGGTGCAGATGGCCAGAGCTACGAGAGTGCATTTCGCCACTTTAAAGGGGTCAAGTTTGCGGACCTGACAAATCTCTTAGGCTCAGCCGAGTTTGTTCCGGGAGCGGAAGGGATCCTTGCCTTCGAGATCCCGGAGGGAACAGAGATCACCGAACTGGTCTTCCTGTATTCCTATAAGGAAAGCTTGGACGACAAAGCTTCAATCAGGGGTGAGATGATCATCGCTCTTCCGTGAATGTCGGGAGTTACTCTCATCATTATCCCGGAGCCGTTTTACAGCTCATGCGGAGGCTCGAAGCATTCGCAGCCAGCGAGAGGAGAGGGAAGAATCGGATACGAGGACACCATGAGAAGACTTACTCGCCAATTGATTGAAAACATACTGAGCCTATCTCTAATGCGGCACTGTGTTGAGGAGGAATTACAATGAATCGCAGAAAGTTGTTGATGCAAATGATCGGCCTATCGTTGGTCTTGTTGGTATTGAATGCGTGTGGTAACACCGGTCCTTCTGTAAGCGGAATGCTCACACCGTGGGGAGAAGATATACCGATTGCAGGCCGGCAGGTTGTGCTGTGCCATATCGTCGGTGAGGGGCAGGAGCTGCCTGCTGACTGCGTCCTTTGGGAGTCGGCAGTCGTGTCGGGAGAAAATGGCGAATTCGAGTTCTATGATGTTCCGGCTGGCGCATACTACGTTCTTTACGATTCAGGGCGGGGCGATTTCGACGCCGGGTTAGAGCGCTGGGGAGGACAGACCTTCAGTTGGGATGACAGCGAATGGCAGAAGGAGTTGTTTTGGGAAGAGGCACCAGATGACGGGATGGCACAGTTGTTGGTCCCACGAGGGTACGAACTTAATGATGACTGGGAGTTCTTGCTTGCATATTTTCCAGCGACATTGATGCTTGGTGACTCGCCGTTTATCGTCGCCCACGATACAGGGCAAGCTGTGGAAGATCACGTTCTGGAACTCGTCGTCGTTGAAGTTACTGAAGAACTGCCCGGCAGCGTGGAATTCCCGGTGCTGGAGTTCGGCGACGGGCGCTCAGGTACCTATATGCGCGTGTTCGAGTGATGAATAACAGCGGGCGGCTGCGCAACGAATCCTTGTAGCCGTTCTGACTAACACTCGCTGGAGCTAAACGTGGGACTTCACCTATCGAGGTTGTTGGGATGCAATCTTAGAGGATGAGTAATTGCATCAATTTAGCCAAGGAGGTGGCAGCCAGAGAACAAATATATGTCTAAAAAAAATCCCGAGAAAAAATACTCGATGAAAGCAATCAAAAAGGAGATACTACAATGGATCAACCAAATGGTAAAAAATTTTCGCTGGATAATCTTACAGATGCAAATCGCTGGCTAGTGATATCTGCTGTTGCGTCTCTGATTTGTTTCTTCCTGCCGTGGATCGTAATGCGGGGATTTTTTAATAGCACAGCTTCAGGATTGTATCTATTCACATCGCTTATCAGCCGGGCCTCAGGTTTACCGTTAGGGTTGGTTCTGTTAACTCCTATTAGCGCTTTAGTCGCCCTTATACTGAATCTGCCAAAACTTCTGGGAAAGCGCCAAAAAGACGAGAAACTCCCGCGAAATCAGATGATCATAATGATTGTTATGATTGCTGTCGGTTTCTTACCATTTATACTCATTCCTTTTGAGATGAAAACCTGGAGTGGCGGCGAAGTGAAGACAGGTTATGGTCTTTGGATAGCCATTATTGCTCAAATTGGCATGTTATTCTACGCCTATCAAGGATCAACTGAAGATTAACGAAATTCCCGGTTTCCTGTACCGGGCGGAGCATTGACTCTAATTCAAGTTTGAGCTGATGCGTTTGCGCCGGAACTGCCGCCCAACCACCGGTATGAACGCGACTTGACGGATCGGCGCGCTTTTCAAGTTTCTACCCCCGCATTTAAGGCAGCTTGGCGGCGACGGTGTTTACGCCGCAGCCGTCAAGCGCCGGAGAATGATCTTGCATCGGGCAAAGGAGATCAAGATGAAACACGCAGACCAAGTTTCGAGAAGCAAAGAAAGGAGCAGCAGAAGACTCTGGCCGCAGGTGCTTGGTTTGACGCTAGCCGTGTTGTTACTGGCTGGGTGCGGCGGAGCGCCGGCTGAGCCGGCATCCACTCCAACGCCTGGCCCCCCAACATCTACGCCTACACCCATCCCGCCTACAATCACACCCACGCCCATTTATCCTTTCTTCACAACGTCAGAGGTATTGGAAATCCCATCCATATCGGAGACCGTGGGCGATGGCGTGGCTTCGTTCATGGAAGGGGAAGAGCCAGGAATGCTGCGGATAGAAGTAAACGGAACCGTTCCAGCGGTTGTAGGGAAGGTGTGTCTATGGTGTTTCGAGACGATAGAAATGGCCCCAAACCTAAATCTCCCGACCGAGATCTTCGCGGAAATGAGCACCGACGAATTGGCATCCGTACAAACCCAGGGCTCAACAGAGGTGCATTACGCACTAGAGACGGTCACGATTGGTGGCAGAGATATCAACGTTATGAAAAATCCGCCCGAGATAAGCGAAATCAGAATGTACGATGTTGTCCTTCATATTCCCCTTAATGTTGAAACTTCTGAGTTCATAGTAAGCGGATCTGAGGGGGCAGTTTTACAAAAAGATGGCAGTGGCTTCCGCCTTATAGAGGGTGGAGCTTACCTACTGCAGACAGTATTGCCCTAAGTGGGTTCAGTCTCAGAGTTTTTCTTTCACACTGCTTGCATTCCCCTCAGCTTTGCCGATGGTGAAAACCTATTCGCAAAGCTGCGGGGGGTACTTTTAGCACGGTCTGTCAGCTACAAGACTCGAGATCTGTTCGATCAAGAGCCAGCGTTTCGATGGTAGGAACTATTGGTGAATTGCTCTCGCCATTACCCACCGTATTGCTGCATGCTAAAAAGGGAGGACTCAAAGACAGCCGGTCACTTGGCACGGTCATCTCTGTAAAAAGTAGACAGAGTTCATCAGCTGGCCCAGGGGATGATTGAGAATTGCTTTTCTGGGAGGAGTAGACGTTTGGATAAAAAGCTGAGGTTTTTGATCATTGCTGTTGTGCTGGGGTTATTTGTGGGTTTACCCAACTATGGCAATGCGGATGATTACCAGGTCCAGGCAGCCGAGCCAGGTGATGTGACGCCGGAGAATACCGTCATCCTGGCGAACCAAACGGACGCGCGCTTCAGCCAGGATTTTTCATTGTTGCTGAGTCAATTGCGCTTGGAATGGGTCATCCTCGATGGTCCCGTTTCGCCCGAATCAGTGTGGGATAAGAATTTGATTCTCCTGGGTCATCCAGATGCCGCCTATACTGGCGAGATAATCCGCGGGATCCTGACGCCGGAGGAGATCGAGATGCTCCGCACGGCCACAGATCGCCACGTCGTCATCGAAAAGGAGAGCCCCTGGACGGAGGGCAGGACCGTAACCATCTGCTCTGGGGCAGATATGCTTCTGACGCGGAACGCGGCTGAAGAAGCAGCCCGCACCATCATCGCCGCTGCGCCACCAACTTACAACTGGATTCAAACCATGTTCGATGCCGAGCTGGATGAAGGTGTGCGTGACTATGTGGATCAACTCCTCTTTGAGTGGGACGACGCCGAACTGCCGCTGGCGGACCTGACGATAGACGTGGATGCCAGGTCCCCATGGCGTATCTCTGCCCAGCAGGCGGCGGAGGACGTGGAGCGCCTGTTCTACCTTTTCTCCCACGGTTACTCCGGGTATGCGTTCTTCAACCAGAATGGAGAATTCGAGCAGGCAAAGGAGCGCATCCTGCAGGAGCTACCGTCCCGATCCTCTTGGTCCAGCGATGCCTTTTCCATCTTACTCCACGACCATCTTAGTTTTATCGTCGACTGCCATATGAAGATCGGGGACATCCAATACGCCAGTCATCAAGATTTCTGGTATGACACGAGCCTGGAATTGGCGCTGGAAAGCGGCGGATATGAGTTTGCTGCCGATGACACAGCGTACACGGTGGTGTCGATCAACGGTGGTGATCCCGCACCGTTCATTCTTCCCTCACTCAATCATCAGGGGGAACCGGTCTATCGCATGGGCCTGCTCTCTTCGGCAGAACCGGTGTCTTTGCTGCTGACGGCCGCGGACGAAACCGGGGAGCGTCAATTTGAGATCGGGCTGCAACAATCGAATTTCACCTATTACTCGGAAGATATCTTCCGTGAGGACATCATCGGCGGCATTCCAGTGGTGCGTGTTCGTTCTTTTTCAGACCCATATGCGGATGCGCTCAGCCAATTCGTCAAAACAGCCAGCAGCCATCGCGGTGAGCCAGTGATCATCGTCGATATCCGCGGCAACCATGGCGGTAACGAGCGTTGGCCAATTAGCTGGATCCAGGGGTTGACCGGCGAGCGAGCGGAATCCGTGTTCATCTTTTCGGAGCTTACCAGCAAAACCACGATGGCTGCCCGCGCGAACTTATTCTCCGGCTTGTATGAGCAAAATCCTGATGTCACTCTCTACAGGGATGATGGAGAGCGGCATACAATAAGTGCCGAGGCATTCGAAAGCGGGACGCGCCAACCTAACTGGGTGGGTCCGTACTTCCCCCTGGTGCCTTTGATCCCCAACGACACTACGGTCATCCTGGTGATCAATGGCAGTGTCGCCTCTGCGGGCGAAGGCCTGGTCATGCGCCTTTCACAGGCGGAGAACGTGGTGTTGGTAGGCGAGAATAGTATGGGCTGTCTCACATTCGGCAATGCTGGTGCCCATCAACTGCCGCATTCGAAATTGA
>JBARSI010000049.1:0-1618 GCA_049644665.1 Anaerolineales bacterium | reverse complement strand
CGGACGCGGTCTCTCGAAGAGTAGAGCGCTGGCTTCCAAGTTGGAGGCGCTGCTCGCTGATGTCGGTCCATTCCTGCAGGACCTGGACCTGCGCCTGTGCAGCTGAGATCATCTGGCTCGCGGCCTGATCCTCCATAAGGTTTCTAGAGCCAATGAATGCACCAATACCCAAGGAAATCAGGGGGAAAAGGATTATGGGCAGGAGGATGAATGGAATTCGACGGACGAGACTTCCGCGAACATCACTCTGATCAGTAGGTTGTGGACGGATTACCGGGCTGACCACTGCTACTCAATCTCCCACACAGCTTCACCATTCAGGACTCTGCGAATCTGGCTGGGAAAACGATCTGGGTCGAGCGGTTTTCCGAGAAAGCCGTTAAATCCCGCCGTTCGCGAACGTTGCATCTGTTCTTCACTTGCATATGCGGTGACCGCGACGACGGGGATATCACGCAGTGCCTCCGAGGCGCGTAATTTGCGCAGCGCTTCATATCCGTCCTCGTATGGCAGTCTAATATCCATCAGGATAAGATGGACCTCCGGGAGGGTGTCGGCATACTCAACAACTTCATAGCCGGAGGTTTTCCATTCGCAATGAATTCCCATATGGTCAAGCATACGGGCCATTAAGACAAAATTCGAGACATTGTCTTCGACGATCAGTACTGTAATTTCCTCAGGATCACTGGTCACATTAATCTACTCCATGTCAAAGGTTGCCAATTAGATCTTACTGATGCAAGAACTGTGCAATTTGACTCGGGAGATGATCTACATTTATTGGCTTTTGAATATAGCCGTCACATCCCGCAGTTATAGTTCTTTCACGATCGCCGTGCATCACATTAGCAGTTATAGCGATTATGGGAATTTTATCAAACTTGATATCCGCCTTTAATTCTTGGGTCATGGTCAGCCCGTCGATTTCTGGCATGTTTATATCTACCAGAATCAAGTCGGGGAGGTGGAGTTGGGCGAGTTCAATCCCATCGGCAGCGTTATCGGCACCAAGGAATTGATACCCTGCAGCTTCGAGAATGCGTTTTACGAGTATGCGGTTATCGAGGTTGTCTTCGACATACAGAATGGTTCGTAGATCTTCATTCATAAGAGATCAATTCGAAAAATTCCCTCCAACTACTGAGAGATTATAGTCAATGGAGTGCCCATTTGCCAGCAGAGCCCTCGTCGTCACAGCGAGGGCTCTTGAGGAGGAGAACAAAGAGCTGGGCTACAATAGATATCTGGAGGCTGTCGGTAAAAATTTGGGGCGCAGGCCGGCCGCTTATAAGCGTCGGATCTCTAGACACCCTTTTCTTTATTAATATCCTGTTGTCTCCGATACTACTGCAAGGCGCTCCGTGCAATATTAGCTTAGCATTATTTAGCGTGACCGGACCTTTCAGTCCGCTTACAAAAGTGGAGTGAGAAAGGGCTGTAAATATTGGGATGCTTATAGGGTATTTCTTGAATTGCGCAGGTTGATGGTAAAAAGCCCCCGGAGTATTCTTGGAGGCTTTTTGATTAGAGCGGGCAGCGGGATTCGAACCCGCGACATTCTGCTTGGGAAGCAGACGCTCTACCACTGAGCCATGCCCGCATAATCGTTCCAGAT
>JBARSI010000048.1:0-6310 GCA_049644665.1 Anaerolineales bacterium | reverse complement strand
GCTAACGGCGCATCGGCTCCGATTGTATCACCCGGCGGCGGGAGGCGTCAACGAATCGGACGGGTTTAAGCCAGGTGGAACAGCGAGCGAGGGGGAACTTCCAGAGCCCTATTCATGGGAAAAGGTTGGTCCATAGGATTGGGGGGCAGCAGCCGCCCAATCCTTGCGGAAACATGGGCCCGCCCCTGAGCGTACCCTGTGGGCAGGCAAGATTGCGCGTCTTTTTATAAGTACGACTGCCTCGATTGCACGCATGGTTACCGCATCTCCATGCGCTGTCCCTCCATGAACGCAACCCCTCGATTCTTTACCCCGAAGCACACTTTTTGGCCGTAAATCGACCGAATCTCTACTTATGTAAAGCAAATAGCCTAACATAATCCCTAAAAAATCGGGATATAATCTCAAATATGACCGCTCACCTGTATCTTTCGCCGCACCTGGACGATGCCGTCTTCTCCTGCGGCGGCTTAATGGCGATGCAGGACGCGCGCGGTGAACCGGTTTCGGTGCTTACCATTTTCGCCGGAGATCCACCGGATTGGCACATCTCACCGCTGGCGGCTGACCTGCACGCCCGCTGGGGGAAGGCAGGTCCCCCGATCGCCGTACGCCGAGCCGAGGACCGGTTGGCCTGCGGACGACTAGGGTCGGCCGTCGTCCACCTGAACTTCCCAGACGCCATCTACCGCGCGGACCCGGAATTGATGCCGCTGTACCCCAGCGAGGAGGCGCTCTTCGGGGAAGTTCACGCGCAGGACGTGGACCTCGTGGAGCAAATCATGGCTGCGGTCATGGAAGCGGATATCTCCATGGCGAAAGTGTATTGCCCGCTGGCAATGGGGGGGCATGTAGACCATCGGATCATTCGCATGGCAGCGGAGAGGTTCGTACATCCGTTGACATACTATTTTGACTTCCCATACGCCGCCCGCGGCAGGGACGTGCCGCTGGAGTTGGGTCGCCCGAGCGGTGATTGTGTGTTTGTGCCGTTGACAGAAGAGGCGGTCGAATCATGGGCTCACGCCATCACCGAATATCAGACCCAGCTTTCCACATTCTGGGAGGATGATGTACAGTTATTTGCAGAACTGCGCGATTACCATGATTCCCAGGGTGGAATTCCACTACTAACGCGTGCGGCGGGGACCAATCCCGATCTAATTTAGGGTTCGCAAAGAGGACACCCGGTCTACAGGGAGCTCGAACCTGCATGCAATTCCCAGGCAGTGGATGTTCAGGAATATTCTGCATTGAGGTGCTGAAGGATGAGTTGACCAGTATTTAAGATTCTGGACAGTTAAGAAAAGATGTGCTATCATCGCCGCAACTATTTGGAAAGGCGCGCTGAGAGATCTCTCTCAGTTTTTTATTCGCACCAACCTCATCTGGGGTTTGTGAGAACTATAGAAACAGGACTAAGAATGATAAGAAAAGATGTTTACATCACTGCTGAAGGTTTGACGAAACTGGAAGAGGAATTGAGGTATCTATGCAGCGTGCGCCGTCAGGAAGTTGCCCTGCGGTTGCGTGAGGCCATTCAAGGCGGCGACGAATTGATTGATAACGCTGAATATGAAGCTGCCAAGAATGAACAGGCCTTCGTTGAAGGGCGCATCATTGAGATTGAGCGTATGCTGGCTAAGGCGCAGATCATTAAGCATAATAACCAATCGGACACCATTGAAATTGGCGCTACGGTGACCATCAAAGAAGGCAATAAGAAGCCGGAGACTTTCACGATTGTGGGCGCCGCGGAAGCGAATCCAAAGGCAGGCAAGATATCAAACGAGTCGCCGCTCGGATCGACTCTGCTCAACAAGCAGGTCGGAGATACCGTGGAAGTTGAAGCACCGGATGGCGTAATCCGTTTCAAGGTTGTGAAGATCAAGTGATTGATCGTTCGTCTTTAGTGCGCCCCGCCTGTGCGATGCCGAGCGGGGCGCTTTTCGTGTAAACTATCTTCAGGGAAACGCAGCTCAATCTGTTGAGCGATCTATTCAAAATGGAAACGGGAAGGAAAATAGGCACATGGCGGGTTTGAGCGAACTCGAAAAAATCCGGTTTGAAAAAAGCGAACGATTGCGAAAAGCAGGTCAGGAGCCCTATCCGCATCAAGCCCGGCGCACGCACACGACTCAAGAAGCGATCCAGGCATACGAAGGTGCCGAGGAGACAGCAGAGATCGAGGCCACGGTTGTTGGGCGCCTGCGATCGATACGAAAGATGGGCAAGGTAACCTTTGCCCATATTGAAGACGGCGCAGGAAAGCTGCAGCTCTTCCTGCGGGAAAATGAACTGGGCGCTGAGCGAATGGAGCAATTTGCGGATCATTTCGACCTCGGCGATTTCATCGAAGCGCAGGGCACGATGTTTCGCACGCGCAGCGGCGAGATCACTTTGCAGACAGCCGCGTTCCGTATGCTTGCGAAGTCACTAATCCCACTGCCTGCGGCGAAGGAAGAAATCGTTGAGGGGGAGCGCGTGGTGCACAGCGCATTTTCAGATCCGGAGGCGAGATACCGGCAGCGATACGCAGATCTCGCCGTGAATCCCGAGGTGCGAGAGATTTTTCGCACGCGCGCGGCGGTCATCCGCGCCTTGCGCGAGTTCTTGGACCGGCGCGGGTTCCTGGAGGTAGAAACCCCCATCCTGCAGCCTATCTACGGCGGCGCAGCGGCAAAACCTTTCACGACGCATCACAATCAGCTCCACCAGGATCTTTTCCTGCGCATCTCCTTTGAGCTTTATCTGAAGCGCCTTATTGTGGGCGGATTTGAGGGCGTTTATGAAATCGGGCGTGATTTCAGGAACGAAGGTGTTTCTTTCAAGCACAACCCCGAGTTCACCCAACTCGAGTTTTATCAAGCATATACGGACTACGAGGGCATCATGGACCTCACCGAGGCGATGATCGCTTTCACCGCGGAGCAGGTGCTGGGAACGACGACCGTCAACTACCGCGGGGAGGAGATCGATCTCTCGCCGCCCTGGAAACGCATCGAACTCGCGCAGGCGTTGAAGGATGCCGCGGGAATTGATATCCGCGAGCACGAGGATGCCGGGTCTCTGCGAAAAGCGATGGCGGCAGAAGGTTATGAGGCATCACCGAAGGCCAGTCGAGGGAAATTGATCGATATTTTACTCAGCAGCGCGCTTGAACCCACACTCGTCCAGCCGACGATCCTGTACGATTACCCCCGCGAGATCTCGCCCCTTGCCAAGAGCAAGCCGGATGATCCAAATACCGTGGAGCGCTTTGAAGGTTTTATTGGCGGCATGGAACTCTGCAATGCGTTTACGGAGCTGAATGACCCGCTGGAACAGGAAGCCCGGTTCCGGGAGATGGGGCGTGAATTTGACATTGACGATGAAGAGCTTCACCCGATGGATGAGGACTATCTCCGGGCGATGCGCTATGGAATGCCGCCAAACGGCGGTTTTGGCATGGGCGTCGATCGTTTAACAATGCTCTTTGCCGATAAGACCAGCATTCGTGAAGTGATCCTCTTCCCGCACTTGCGCAGCAAGGAGGTGGAAGCGGAGGGGGGAGAAGGGTCAAGTGAAAAGGAATCCTGAGCCGTCCTTGACGAGAGAGGGGTTCCCTGAAGTTCTCGGAATAAAGGCATAGGTGCGGACGCAAGTGTTGGCCCGTTCTCTATCCGTTTTCAAGACCTTTAGGGGCACGGCATCGCCGTGCCATCCTGCATAAGCCAGTCCAAGGTGAATGGAAATTCGGTTGCACCCATGGGTGCGCATTTGCATTATTAAATCGTAGGGGCCGACCTGTGTGTCGGCCCATTCTCTATTCATGTATATGACCTGCAAGGGCAAGCCATCGGCTCGCCCTTACTAGAAATCCTTACACTGCGCGGGGCTAACGTTCGGGCGGCGTCCAACCAAGCCGCTTGCGCCAGGTCGCGTAGCGTGAGTAGAGGTGCACGAGGGGGCAGGAGCGGCGGCCCAGGACATGTGCATGCGCTAGCGCTTCCTTGAACGAATCGGCATCGGTGAAGGCAGGAATGCTCAGGTAGGCGCGTCCGATTTCGACGGGTGCGTGGGCATCGGAACCGGCGGTTGATAGAAGACCGGCGTTGCGAGCAAAATCAGAAGCTTTTTCGTTGGGTTGGTCGTTCCAGCAGCGGGCGTTAAGCACCTCAAGTGCGTCTATATGGGGGAAGAGGGTTTCCAAGGTCTCCATCGACCAGCGGCAGCCGCGAGTGAGATCGAAAGGATGCGATATGCTGATCACGGCACCTTGCGCTCTGAGCCGCTCCACCACTTCCATTGGTGGGAGACCCTTGGGAATCTCCTCTTTAACGAAGTAGCCCAGGATCTCACCTTCAGTGGTGAGGATCTCCTCACCGATGATCACCCGCTCAGGGTCCAATGCCGCGGCCTCGCGCGCTCCGGCGATCGAGTTGTGGTCAGTGATTGCTACATGATCAATGCCGCGCACATCACAAGCTTGTAGGATTTGCTGCGGCATCATCAGACTATCACTGGAATGGTAAGTGTGGCAATGGAGTTCAACGTTGACGTTGGTCATGGATGTCGGGACCTCAATAGTTTCATTTTAGATTAGGTCGGCAGCGTCATGCCACCTCCGCTGGCTCCGGTTGGTCGCTCTCGAGGAGAAGCAACTTCTTAGAGAAGAGCCAAATGGTAAGCCCCAGCGCGACGCCGAACCATAGCGTCGCGAAGCGGATGATCAGCGTCGCCGCTGTAGCTGTGCTGGCAGGAAGAGCTAGCAGCAGTACGAGCATGCCGGTCATGCTCACCTCCACAGCTCCCAACCCTCCCGGTAGGGTGGACACTGCACCGATCACGGTTGAGAAGGAGAGGGTGAATACTGCCATCGAGAATGTTTGCCAGCCAGCGGGGACGCCTAGGCCCAGCAGCACCAGGTACATGGCGATGCCCTCTCCAAGCCAGGCGATGATCCCTAGACCAACGGCGATCAGGGTTGAACGAGGCCGGAACAGCGTATAGGTGCCCTCGTAGAACTCCCGTAAATGATGGCTGACGCGCTTGAGCAGTGGCAGGCGTTCCGTTGAGTCCAATACCCAGAGCGCAGCCGGGCGAATCTGAGAAAGAATGATCCCGCTAATGAGCAGGGTGAGAACGATCGCGAATGCGGGCCAGAAACGCGGGTATGCGATCACGCCGAGCGTTGAAAGCAGCAAAACTGCCAACCCGTCGCTAATGCGTTCTGCCAGAACGACGGTCACGCCGCGGGCAACAGGTATGCGTGTCTCTCGATTGAGCCAGACACCCTTCAATGCTTCGCCCACTTTCCCGGGCGTGACGGCCAGGGGGAAACCGGCAATAAACAACTGAGCGCTTTTTCGCGGGGATAGATTATGCGCGCCGATTTGGCTCAGGTAGAAATGCCACTTGATAAAGCGCAGGCTGTAGTTGAAAAGCGTTCCAGCGAGAATTAATGGCGCCAAAGACCAGGAAAAAGTCGCCAGATGGGAACCCACCTGGCGGATATCGCTGAAGAGTGCCAATCCAAGAGCGACAACGAAGCCCAGGACGAGACCGGCCAGCAGCCGTCGACGGAGGGAGTGCATCATCGTCCGCGAAGCAGACTTATGCCTCCAATCACCGCCGCGGCCAACAACGTCAGACCAACGACAGCCTGGATCACTGTCTTCGGCTCCATGCCGGGGAGGACGACTTCTCCATCCCCGTAGTTTTTAAAAAGTTGACCCCACGGGTTCTCCAGGGCAGCCTCGACCCGCTTGCGACCGACGAAGGGATACCAATAGACGTTGTGATAGAAATTGCTGGCAAAGTAGGACCAGGGAACAAGAGGGCTTTGCAGCAGCAGTTTCTCAAATGGTTTCAAGGGGCCATGGTAGATCATCTTTTGACCACGGCTGGCGAAGGTGTCCGTTTGGATGAACTCCCAGGGGGGTTCCTGCTCGATATCATAACCAACGATCTCGATGTCATCCGGGTTTCCGATACCCAGATTGAGTTCATGCGCCCGGCGGATGAAGCGGAGCTGCATCGGGTCGAAGCCCTGGAGCTTGGCGGAGACAGCATCGATCGCGACCTGGTCGGCTGAGGCCAGCAGGATGTCCTTCTGGTGCCAGTGCATTGCCCGCGGTCCAGGACCGTCGCCGGCGAAAGTGCCATCCATCACCGCGAACAGGCCCGGGTGGATTTCGCGTTGGATCATGAGCAGGTCGACGAGCGTATCGTGGATCACTGCGTGGGTCCAGTGGCGGTCCCGGTGGAGTAATCCGCCGAAGGCGTTCTTCATCGCCCCCGTGATCGTCGTGAAAACGTGGGTTTTAAC
>JBARSI010000047.1:0-2861 GCA_049644665.1 Anaerolineales bacterium | reverse complement strand
CACGAGGCAGCAAGATTACCTGATGTTCCATAATTAGTTATTAAACCCCATGCCTTTTGATTTCAGCGAAACGTAGCGGTTTTTTCCAATCACGAGATGTGAAGTAGGCATAGAGCGCCTTCCTTGTGTTTTCACAAGTGGGTTTCTCTATGCCCCTTCCCGAACCGGACGTGAGACTTTCGCCTCATCCGGCTCTCCAGTTCCAAGGTAGTTTCTGGTAATCATACGACTGGTCTCGCTTCGAGGATTGCGTGCTTTGCGGTGACAGCTTGCACACAACGCAATCATCTTTGCGAGATCGTGTTCCTTATTCCCTTTGTGTTTGCGGATGTGGTGAACTTCCACCCTATCCGCACAACCACAGAGGGTGCATCGGTTTCCGTCCCGGCGGCGGACTTCCTCTCGCCTCTTTGTCCATTCTTCCCCATAGCGGCTGTTTATTCCATCCCATTCCCTCTTCCCTGGATACGGGTCAAGGTGGTAGGGCATTTCAACCGACTTGGATGGGTCTAGATATGGATTGGGGCGGTGTGCATACCGCTTATATCGGATGGTCATTTGAGCGGGATGGTAAAGAAACTCCCCATCTGCCGCCCAGGTGGACCATCTGTCCCTGCGGTAGTACTTACGGTATGCCGCTCTGACCCTTAGCTTTGTCTTCTTGCGTATCCAGAGTTCCATTCGCCTGAAGGCGTATGAGCCGACATAGCTGAATGTGCTGCTAGCCGCGGAGTGGCGGTAGTAATACGCCCAGCCACGGAGCAAGTAGTTGAGGGCGGTGATCTTGTCTCTGACGCTTGCCAGCGTGGTTCCACGCTTTGTCATATCCTTGATCTTGCCCTTCAGCTTCATCACGCTCTTCTTCGATGGGTAGAACCTTAGCTCGTTGTATCCCCGTTTCTCGTCAATGTGACGCTTCACGGTGAAGCCGAGAAAGTCGTATCCTTCGGTGACATGCGTGATGTGGGTCTTTTCGTCTGACAGTTCTAGTCCAAGGTGTTTACCCAGGAAGGATTTCAGTTCGGCTTTGAGCCGTTCTGCACCTTCTTTCGTACCGTTCCAGGCTATAACGAAGTCGTCAGCGTATCGGATATAGAAGGCATTGCCTTCCTTCCTGCGTCTGCGCCGATTCTTTTCGTTAGAGTTCAGACCTGTGTACTTCTCGTCCATCCACTTATCCAATTCATGCAGGTAAACATTGGCGAGCAGAGGCGAGATTATGGCCCCTTGGGGTGTACCTTCCGGCGTTTTCTTGAAGAGTTCTCCCTCCATCACCCCGGCTTTGAGCATTTGCCAGACCAACGCCAGCAATTTCTTGTCCTGTATGCGCCTTCTAAGATGGCGTATCAAGATCTTGTGCTGGATTTGGTCAAAGCATCCCATGATATCGCCCTCGACAACCCAGTTCATCTTCTTCTGCTTCGGTGCAGTTTGCTGATGGAGATAGGCCATCGCCGTGTGGCAACTTCGTTGGGGCCTGAAGCCGTGGCTGGATGGATGGAAGTCACTCTCATAGATCGGTTCCAGAATGGCTTTCACCATCATTTGGACCAGCCGGTCTGTCAGTGTTGGGATACCGAGCGGGCGTTGCTTCCCGTTGGACTTCGAGATGTAGACCCGTCGCACTGGTGAAGGTTCGTACGTCCTGGATTTCAGGGCGGTTCTCAGGTCTGCGAGAATTGCTTCCCTATTCCTGATGGCCGTCCTTTTATCCATTCCGTCGATGCCTGCCGTGCGTGATCCCCTGTTGGTCATGAGCGTGTCAAACGCCCAGGCCATCAGCGGCTCCCAGGTGAGCAAGTCATACAGATTGCTAAACCGATGTTCAGAATTTTCAGTCGCTTTCTTAGCCAGCTTCCCTTGCAGTTCGGAAACATTTATCCGGTACAGTTCCACCGGCGTCTCAGTTGTTGGTTTCATACTGTTAGTCTCCTAGTATTCTCAAGAAGCCTTAGAACCTGCCGCCCTTCGCCACGCACCAGGCTTTCCCTGGCTCAGACTACTACGGCGGCTCCGCCAGCCCATGGGCATATAAGCTTCATGCCAGCCGATCCCTTGCGGGCAGCTCATGGGCCTTCCCGAGTTGATGTTGCTGTCGTCGTCGCATGAGGTTAGGCACTCTCTATTCGCCTGTGCCTTCTCCTTGAAGGCTCGACAGTCTCAGCCCGCCCTTTCCTACCTGACGGACCGTGCCCCTAGACCAGAAGGGCTATACCTTTGTCTCAACCAGAACCCGGTTGGACTGTCTCCTTACCCATATCTCCACCTTTCGGGGTAAGTTCGATGTATCTAGGCGGTTCGACCAAGAGTTTGCTTTCGCTTGCCATTCTCATACTTCAGCCTTGCGGTCAGAGGCGAGGTGGATTATCGCCCGTTCCCGCTTGTTCCCAGGGCTTCAGACCACGGAGGGCACAGCATCCGTCGCCTGCCTGGTCAGGCTCAGACGTGGTAGGCGTCTGGTTCCTGGAGGAACGCTACAGCATCACCTTACACGGCGCACGGTCTAGCACATCGATATCAAGCATCTTCCCCGCCTCTACAAAAGCACGGGTGAGGGAGACATCCTCGGGTGAAGGCGTCACATCGCCAGAGGGGTGATTGTGGGCGATGATAATCGCAGCAGCGTTGGCTCGTAAGGCAGGACGGAAGACTTCCCCCACCCTAACTATGCTGGCGTTTAATGAACCGTTGTAAACCTCGATCGGTTCACCGATAAGACGATTGCGAGTGTTGAGTGGAAGCACAAGCAACCGTTCTTTCTCGAGATGCCCCATCTTCGGTATGAGAATGGCTGCTGCGTCTTCAGGGGATTGGATCGTGGGAGCATCTTCATCGGGAGCATTCATGCGGCGCCCCAATTC
>JBARSI010000046.1:0-21183 GCA_049644665.1 Anaerolineales bacterium | reverse complement strand
CTGCACAGAAGGCCTTAGATGAACGTCGTCAGGGCAAGAAGAAGCAGACCAGCAAGGATTAGGTAAAGGTTTTCCGGGACAAACACAACCGTTTGGCAGCAAGAAGCGTAGATGCATCCACGAGTGTATTCTGCTGCTCAGGTCGAGGATCGAGGGCGGAGGGCGCCAGCGGCAGAGGTCGATCAACGGAGCACTTCGAGCGATTTAAACTGAACGAACCAGCACAAACTGTATGGAGTAGACGACATGGACCTGGGGCTTAAAGATCAAGTAGCACTCGTAACGGCGGCGTCCAGAGGGTTAGGGAAAGCGGCCGCGCTCGCTCTGGCGCATGAAGGAGCCCTCGTCTCGATCTGCTCTCGAAGCGACCAGATCGATGCAGCCGCAACTGAGATCCAGCGCCAAACAAACGCACAAGTGCTGCCGATTCATGCAGATGTTACCGTGCCCGCGGATATTGAGAACCTGGTTGAAAGCACCCTCGAGCGTTTTGGGAAAATCGATATCGTGATTATCAACGCCGGGGGTCCTCCCCCCGGAAACTTTATGAATCTCAAACCAGAGGATTGGGAGTCGGCTGTGCAGCTCACGTTGATGAGCGCGGTGCGCTTATGCTATGCGGTCGTTCCTCACATGCTTGAGCGAGGTTCGGGGAGCATCGTCACCACACAATCCTATTCCGTGAAGCAGCCCATCGACAATCTGATCCTCTCCAACTCCCTGCGCATGGCAGTGATCGGCTTGATGAAGTCGCTGGCGAATGAACTCGGTCCAAAAGGCATCCGGGTCAACTCAATCAACCCCGCGTGGACCTGGACAGGGCGTGTCGAGCAGCTGATGGGCGATATAGCTGCCCGAAGCGGGGCGAGCATCGAACAGGAAACTTCCAGGGCGACACGCGATATACCACTAGGTCGTATGGGTACTGTGGAGGAGTTTGGGCAAGCCATTGCCTGGTTAGCCTCGCCGGCTGCTTCTTTCATCCATGGCCATGCCTTGATGTTCGACGGTGGCGCAACCAAAGCCACGTTATGAGGATTCAATGAAGATAGCAATTTTCGGCACCGGCGGCGTCGGCGGTTATTTCGGTGGACTACTCGCCCGAGCAGATCATGATGTCGCCTTTATCGCCCGTGGTCAGCACCTTGCGGCAATGCGCAAGAATGGCTTGCAAGTAAAGAGTCCACACGGGGATTTCCACCTCAAGAATATCGCTGCAACGGACGATCCAGCGGAGGTCGGTCCAGTTGAATATCTGATCGTCGCCGTGAAGCATTATCAGCTTCAAGAGGCTGCTGGTCGCATGCAGCCTCTCATCAACGCACAGACCATAATCCTCCCTCTTCTCAATGGCGTCGACGCACATGAAATCCTGATCTCCTCACTCAGATCTCACCAGGTTGTTGGTGGCTTCTGCAGCCTCTCCACGATGGTTGAGGCGCCAGGCGTGATCCGCCAGGCGAGCCAACTACGCCGGATCGTGGCTGGCGAACTTGACAAGCGCCCTGGCCCACGCCTGGCACAGATCATCGCTGCCTGGGGAGACTGTGGTGTGGATGCCGTTCATTCTACAGATATTTTCGTGGATATCTGGACGAAATTCCTCTTCATCGCATCTTTCGGCAGCGTGTCATCGCTAGCCCGCGCAAGCGTAGGAGAGATTCTGCGCGTCCCGCAAACCCGTTCGCTACTGGTCAACGCGATGCGTGAAATCGAAGCCCTGGCGCGCGCACAGGGCATAATACTTGCCCCGGATGTAGTAGACGAGACAATGAAATTGCTCGAAGGCTTGGAACCCACGATAACATCATCGATGCAGCGTGATGTCGCCAGCGGAGGGCCGTTCGAGCTCGAGGCATTCAGTGGGAAGATTGTCCAACTAGGTCGTGCCAGCAACGTTCCGACGCCGACTTATGACCTCGTCGATGGACTATTACGCCCGGCGTTTCTCCGAAGCCTTGAACACGACTGACCCAATTATCACGAAGTTGCTACGCTGCCTCGGGGATTTAGTGGACCGCTTTGAAACAGAGCAACGGCGTTTCAAGATACACACATAGATCTACCCAGCAGCGTATGCATGAAAGAATCCCGATCGATGGTGGCAATCTGCGAGCCCACTTGAGATTATGATTTATCCCGCAAGAAAGTATTGATTTTCAATCGAATTGTTATTCAGAGTCTTTACAACCTCTGAATCTTGAAGACGATCCAACCTCAAGCTTCGTCCCGAGTTATTTCGATATACATCTGCCGCTGTCATGACGCAGCAAACCAAGGACCGCGCACCAAGAAATGCTTCGAAGAATTCTGTAGTGCGTGGCGCTCTCCAGGAGATAGCTACCCCTTCCCAACCACGCCCCCAGGCACGTTTTGATTAAAAGCCAGTTGTTGATGAGATCGATTAGGTCCACACCGACCATGAGGATCCTCCCATTCGCGTTAATACCCCGCGAACGCCAGGCGAAGGTGTGTACGATCCACCGCTAAGTTTCTCACCAGAAATCGTTTGGAAAGGTAAGATTAGAGGTATTCAACGCTTCTATATTATTGATAGCGTTAATTCTATGGGGAGGTTGTAGAGACGAACGGGGCTGTACCCTCAGGGTACTTCTTCGCCTGCATTACATCGTCTTGATCGTGCCGGTCCTGGTTTTGGAGATGTTGAACATGAGTGATTGGAATAAAGCCGTTATTGATGAGTTTCGCGCCAACGACGGCAAGGTTGGCGGGCATTTTGAGGGTATGACCCTGCTTCTTCTGCACACAACGGGCGCAAAGAGCGGGGAACCTCGCGTAAATCCAGTAGTGTATCTGGCCGATGGCGAAAGATTTGTGATCATCGCCTCAAAAGGCGGGGCGCCGACCCATCCTGCCTGGTATCACAACGTCGTCGCCCATCCTGAGGTCACCGTTGAGGTCGGGTCCGATAAGTTTCAAGCCCAGGCCGAGATTGTTCAAGAACCCGAACGCACAGAATTATTTGGAAAGGTGTCCACCCAATATCCCTTTTTTGCTGAGTATGAGAAAAAGACAACTCGCGTCATTCCTGTTATTGTCTTAACGCGTCTGCCGTGAACATTGCATTGGCGTGGTCAGAAGATCATTTCTTATAATACCCAAGTGGTTCCAGTTTGAACCGCTGAGGCCGGATTCGTCATTGCATTCTCAGTGGCGCCAACGAAACAACCACGAAGGTGATTAAAACGTTCCTCGCGAATTCTGGAACTTGACGTAGAGCTTATTGGTATCGAGGAGGTATGCATCGTGCGTAAAATCAGTCCCTCGGAAATCACCCCCGAACATCTCTACTTGTCCCGACGAGATATCTTGAAAAGCATGGGGATTCTAACGGGGGCGGCAGCCCTGTTGGCCGCCTGCAATGGGCAGTCTCCGCCGATGACGCTCGAGCCGGGACTTGAGGGAGATCCCACTGTGGATCAAATTGATCCGCCGGCCGGTTCTACCATGGACGAATTAGGCGATCCGCTCAACACCTTCGACGACATCACTAACTACAACAATTACTACGAGTTCACGACGGATAAAAACGATGTTGCCAGGCTGGCGGAGGGGTATCCCACTTCACCCTGGGACGTTCACGTGGACGGTTTGGTGCGGAATCCCACTACATTCTCCGTTGATGACCTGCGGAAATTCGAGATCGAAGAGCGAATCTACCGTATGCGCTGTGTGGAAGGCTGGTCGATGGTCATCCCCTGGATGGGATTTCCACTCAGGAAACTACTGGAGCAGGTTGAGCCTAAGGCCGAGGCAAAGTACGTGCGTTTTGAGACCATCCACGACACGAAGGGCATGCCTGGTTTCAGTAAATATCCCTTCTACCAATGGCCTTATGTCGAAGGGTTACGCATGGATGAAGCCATGCATGATTTGACCTTGATCTCTACCGGGCTCTATGGGAAGGACTTGCTGCCCCAGAATGGTGCTCCTGCGCGGTTGGTAGTCCCCTGGAAATACGGCTTTAAGAGCATTAAATCCATCGTCAAGATCGACCTGGTCACGGAAATGCCGGTTTCACTGTGGATGAATGCCGCCCCGAATGAGTATGGTTTCTATGCCAACGTCAATCCCGAAGTCGACCATCCTCGCTGGTCGCAGGGCAGCGAGCGCCGAATCGGCGAGTTCGGCCGGCGGGAGACGTTGATGTTCAACGGCTATGCCGACGAAGTCGCTCATCTTTATTCCGGGATGGACCTGGCTATAAATTACTAATGGGAGGATTTCGTACCGTGTGAGCGACGGACTGTTCTGGATTTACCCTCGCCCATACCGTGATGCTAAATTAATGAAACGTCGAAGATTCCACCCCCTGCAGATCATCACAACCATCGGTGTATGGGTCCCTCTGACCATCCTGTTGTGGGATTTTACGCATGATAATCTCGGCCCTGATATCATCCGCGAGGCTACGCTGCGCACAGGGAAAACCGCACTGGTCTTGCTAGTGCTTTCGCTGGCCTGCACCCCGGTGAGCACAATTCTCAACTATAAGCCCCTCTTAAAGCTGCGTCGCCAGTTAGGGTTGTACAGCTTCATGTATGCGAGCATTCATTTTGCGATTTTCATCGGCGTAGATTATTTCTTTGACCTGACCTTGATAAAGGAAGCCCTGCTTGAAAAACGCTTTGCCATTGTCGGCTTGGCAACGGGTTTGATATTGCTTGTGTTGGCTGTTACTTCTACGCAGGGGTGGAAACGCCGACTCGGGAAACGGTGGATACAGCTTCACAAGTTAGCTTATTTGGCCGGTTTTTTAGCGACTGTCCATTTCATCTGGTTGGTTAAGCAGGGAGTGGTTGAACCGTGGATTTGGATGGGTGTCGTGCTGATTTTACTGCTGGCTCGAGTTCCACCCGTAAAGAGGTTTACCCTCGCCGTGCGCAGCAGATCGGCATCTTAATTCTGTCCATGCAGCAGCAGCTCTCCCTGGATTGAAGCGCTGAAACGGCTGAATGTACTGAATACAACGTATAGGGGTGATCATTGGGAGACATGGCTCCGCTTCTGCCAATTATCAGTCCCGAGCCTCCCTCATCATGGTTCTCTCCGAGTTTAGCATTACTGTCACCGCTGCCATCTTCATCTCATGCATCAGTCGCTGGCGAAGCACGTGTCGCGAACGTGTGGCTTCAAGCTCAGGCGGCACTCATTTGCTGATACTTTGAATCAATCGCCGTGATGAATTCCCACGTGAATTCATACGCCCGCGCCATCACCTCTGGATCCATCTTGTCGTACGTATCCTCTACCTGATGCCAATACGGCGCTTCACCATCCCGGCTCATCCCATCCAGCGTGACCGCCGGAATCCCCACTCGAAGGGCGTCAGCCATCTCTGTGTTGCCGCCATTGATCTGTGAAGAGTAAGCCCCCAGATGCGGATTCTCTTCAGCCACCTGTTCCGCCAGCTGCACTAATGTGGGGTCGCTTCGGAACGGTATGATGATGCCTTCTTTGGTGAGCCATGAAGGACCCGCGCAGCCCATCATCTCGAAGACTACCGCGACCGGGTTCTTTAGTTCAGCCGTGTGCCGGCGGAAGAAGTCGATCGCGCCATAGTGCTGGACTTCTTCACATCCGCTGCAAACCAACCAGACCCTGGTGTTGTGAAGCGGGTCGTCTTGGAAGTGCTGCGCAAGCGTGAGCAGCAGCCCTGCTGCTGTCGCATTGTCGTTGGCGCCAGCGCTGAAGGGCGTTCTATCTGCCTGGATGCATAGCGCAGCCAGCGTTGCGGCGCTGAGGGCGCTGAGGATCGTCACGGGCCAGATCCAGCTCCACAGTGTGAAACTTCCGATGATGTAGAGGAGTATTTGCATTAAACCCAGGAGGAAGGCGACGGTTGTGAAGGTCTGGTAGGCCTTCAACCAGGCCGGGGAACTGAATATCACCGGTGTTCGGTGACTGTCTACGTGTCCGATGAGCACCAAATCCTGTTTGTGCTCTTCTTCAGGAGGCATCACGGTGATTACGTTTTGGCTGTCCCCTTTGGGCACAATTCGCCGGAAGATATTGTCGCGCAGGCTGAGCTCAAACAATTGCGATGCGTATGTGACCAACGAGATAAGGGCGGCCAGGGCCGCGCTTGTGCGACCGTAGAGCGGGTAGAGCACGAAGGCGAGCAGCATGAATGTCGCTGCGAGCAGGTGAGGGTGGTAGATCGATTTGGCGCTCTTGAAGGTCTCCATCTGCGGCGTGAGATGCAGCTCGCGGAAGACCTGCCGGCAATAGTCCGAGGCCTCTTTCTCCTTTTCTGTTGTCGATCCTCTGGGGCCAATATCCTCTGCCAGGACTTTTACATGCCTTAACCAGATCGGGAGATAGTGATCTTTGATCGGTATGTCCCTCATGATCCCTCCTCTTTGGTCTGTCTATAGTCTAGCACGACAAGAAACTCTCAGGGCGGGTGAGATCCATGGGCGATCCCGTTTAGCCTGCAGATCGGCGGCCGTGGTCGGGGGATGGTTACAGAGAAAATCGGACACTGGCGTATAAGGTGTCCGATGATGATGTTTGTCGAACCCTGTATTCACTTGTATTCGATTTCCCCCTGATTTAACTTTTCATCCTGGTCTCCACAACCGTCTTGGCGTTCGAAACCCAGACGCTCTTTGACGCTGATTTTCCCGGAAATTGCGCTGCCGCACTTGACTTTCATCGCCGACGCTTTAATTTGCGGAGAGGCTTTCATGGTTGATTTGCGAACTTACGGGATTCAACATACTCTTGCCCTTATCAAATTGACTTACCCCAGTCTATAAGCACATGCCTTTTACGCATGTGAACGCCCATCATGACCGCAGCTTCAAGATGTGCAGCGGAGCGGCTCCACTCCCACCAGGAGGTATGCTGAGATGAGGAAACTACACCTATTATTGCTGACAGCCTTCACACTTTTGTTTGCGACGCTGGCTTGTAACCTTCCATCGTCTGGTCCGCAGGTCGCTGCCCAGGATGACGACGGAGCGGTCGAGCCAACGGTCGCGGCTGGCGTGGCAACTGTCGCAGACCAAATCCAGACCGAGGAACCGCCCGTTGTCGAGCTGCCTTCCTCGCAGACGCCAACGCCGTCCGAAACACCGACCGTGACACCTACCTCCACGCGCTCAATCCCGATGGTGCGTGTGTCTCAGAATACCAACTGCCGCTCGGGGCCGGGAACGGTCTACGATTTGATCTATGTCTTCATGATTGGGGATGAGGCCGAGATCATCGCCCGCAGCAGCGCGCCCAACTACGTCATCATCGAGGTGCCGGATGGCTCCGGTGAGGAATGCTGGCTCTGGATGCAGTATGGGGAACAGACAGGCTCCACAGATCATCTCCCCGAGAGAACACCTCCGCCGACACCGACGCCAGCTCCCACGGCGACACCGGAGATAAATTTCACGATAGGAGTCGAAAACCTCGACACATGCGCAGGGGAGGTATATGTCTTCATCCTCATCACCAACACCGGCCCGATCAATCTCGAATCAGCCCAGATCAAGGCTGTGGATCAGGACACGTCCCAGACCGTTTCCCGTCAGTTGAATATGTTTGGCTCAACACCGACTTGTATGAGTATTGCAATGGCCGCAATCAATCCCGGAAATACAGGCTATTCCAGCGCCGGCTTCATACCGCCCATCGCCGGGCATACGATCAATATCACCTACAAGGCCTGCGCAGGCGATGGACTCGCTGAACCGTGCCTGACGAAATCTATTTCGTATGATGTGCCTTTTGTTTCCGACAAGAACGCCAAGGTTAATTTCGAGCCCGTGGACAGCGGCGAAATCCTCGCACTGGTCTCAGAACTGCCGATCACGACCTGGAACTACACGGATTCCAACCTTGAGGGTCGTCACATCGGGCCAATGGCGCAGGACTTCAATGAGCTCTTTGGGTTAGGGGACTACGATGAATATATCAGCGCGGTCGACTCCTCTGGTGTCGCGCTGGTTGCCATTCAGGGGCTGTCCGAAATCGGCGAGGAGCAGGCGCAGAGTATTGCGGCGCTTGAAATCCAAAATGAAATGCTGCAAGCACAGAACGAGGCGCTGAACGCCCGCGTGAATGCGCTCGAAGCACAGGGAGCCCCGCAAACCGGTGTACAATGGTCCACACTTGTGCCTGCATTGGCGCTCGCAGGCTTGAGTGCCGCACTGCTGCTCGGGATGCGTATGAAATGGAGAGGCCGTCGACCGGATTAGACTCTTTAACGAGCCGGCAGCTTGCTCGTCAGTTTATCCGGCTGGTGTTGGAACCATGCTTGGCTCATTCAGTGCATCCAGTTGCCTGATACTCATATCCGGCTCGTCCTGGCAGCCGTAGAAACACCCTGACCAGCTTTATCTTGATCGAGGTCTGCATGCCGCATAGGATTCAACGTATTACCGGGATCAGAGGAATGATGCACTGGCTCCTGCAAACAGGCCGGCCTGTCCCCCCGCGCAGTGATGAAGAAGTGGCAGCCGAGGTGGAGCGCAACTACCGCTGGAATTTTGGCGTCAACCTGATGGATACAGCAGGCTTCATGTTCGGCTTCAGTTTCATCTCGGCCACGACCATCGTGCCCCTCTTTATCAGTAAACTAACGGACAGTCCATTGCCGATCGGGATCGCCGCGGTCATTGCCCAGAGCGGCTGGGCATTGCCGCAGATATTTACCGCCAACACCGTAGAACGTTTAGCCCGCAAAAAGCCGGTTGTCATCAACCTGGGATTCTTCCTCGAGCGCCTGCCGATGTTGATTCTGGTGATCGCCCCCATGATCGCAGTGCGTGAACCGGCGCTGGCCCTGGTACTTTTCCTGGTGACCTATGCCTGGTTCAACCTGGGAGCCGGGCTGATAGCGACAGCATGGCAGGACTTGATTGCTCGTTGTTTCCCTGTGGACCGGCGCGGCCGTTTTTTTGGCACGAGTATGTTTGTTGGCACAAGTCTCGGAGCACTGGGGGCAGCCATCAGCGCCTGGTTCTTGAAGACCTTCCCCTTCCCGACCAATTTCATCTACATCTTTGCCATAGCCGCCGCCGGCATCATCATCAGTTGGGTCTTCCTCGCCCTGACGCGCGAGCCGGTCCAGCCCGTCGAAGCGCCAAGGACTAACACCCGCCAGTTTTGGGCTAAATTACCCGACATCCTGCGGGTTGATCACAACTTCCGCCGTTTTTTGATCGCCAGGTCGATGCTGGCCATGGGAGGGATGGGGACGGGTTTTGTCACGATTGCAGCCGTGCAGCGCTGGGGGGTGTCGGACAGCACGGTGGGTGTGTATACCGGGGTGTTGCTTCTCGGCCAAACCGTTGGCAATCTGACGTTTGGATTTCTAGCCGATCGCTTCGGACATAAGTTATCCCTGGATCTGGGAGCGCTGGTTTTCACCTGTGCATTTCTCCTGGCCTGGCTTTCACCCTCGGCGCATTGGTACTATGTTGTCTTCGCTTTAATGGGGGTAGCCAACGGCGCGATGGTCGTTTCTGGAATCCTGGTGATCATGGAATTCTGTGAGCCGGGGCGCCGCCCGACCTACGCTGGTATGGCCAATTCCAGCATAGGCTTTGTTGGCATTGCCGCGCCATTGATCGGCGCCTGGTTGGCGCAAATGAGCTATAGCTGGCTTTTCGCGCTCAGCGCATGCATTTACCTACTCGCCTTTGCTGCGCTGTACTGGTGGGTGAAAGAACCGCGTTGGGCTTAGGTAACAATTGAACCGCTGAATCTGCTGAAATGGATGATTACAGTCAGCTGATCAGTGGTTCAGGGTTGAGCCGATGAACCTGCTGATCACTCTGAAGAACGTATTCGATCTCGGTTTCCGTACACCACCTGCCGTCACTGGGGTTACGCTGTATAGTTGGCATGACGATAAGGAGAGGCCAATGAACCCTTTGCGATGGATCAAGCCTATGATTTTACTTTTGCTTGCCGCGCTGTTGCTCCCTGCGTGCGGACCGCCGGACGAAGAGAGCATCGCCATCATTGTCGAATTAACACAGACGGCGGCAGCGCAGGCGACCGAGGCAGCGACCGCAGCAATGCCTGAGGCTACCGAAGAACTGCAAGCGATCTTTTCCGGCGATCTTCAGCCGTTGGACCCTGCCGAATGCGATGCATTAGCGGCGGATATGGGTCAGGCTCTCTCTGCCCAGATTGAGCAGATCAACGTGCCCGTTGAACATCAAGGCAAGATTGGCGGCGGCTGCCAGGCGATTGCGGTGGGAAATGATCTGGATTTCACCGATATGATGAGTGTCGATGAATTCATGCGCGGGATGCTGCTTGAGCGCGGATGGTTGGAAGATCGGACCGCTCCCGCATGTCTGGGTACTGGTGGGTGGGGGCCGGGCGCCAGCGCCTTCTGCTACACATGGGATATTGCGCTTTGTGAGGTGTTCATTCATATCAACCCGATTGATGCTTCACTTTGTTCGGATGACGAACCGATTACCATTTGTTTCGATGGACTGACACCGGAGCAGATTGTCTACAACATCAACCTCACCTGTGCTCGCGATATCAGCGCGGGGGCAGAACCGTTTGAATCTGAGTTGATGCGCATCGTGTTCGCCCCGGGGAAGATCCAGGCCAGCGTCCAGGGGAAAGTCCCCGTCGGTGGCATTGACCATTACGTGCTGAGCGCCATGGCAGACCAGGAAATGACGGTGAACCTGCTTGATTCGGGGGGTGAGGCTATCGCCTCTAACACGGCTGTCCTGGTCATCTGGGGAGCAGACGGCACCGTTCTGATTTCGAGTCACGCCGATGCCCTCAGCTGGGTAGGGATGCTGCCTTTGACGCAGGATTATTACCTCGATGTGAAGTCGATCAGCGCACAGCCGGTCGCCTATACGCTTGACGTCATAATTCCACCACTGTCTTCATCCGGAACGGGGCGTGTATTTCCTGAAGTAGAGCCCTTCCCATTCGGCGAGATGCAGATGATTGTGCTCACCGGCGTCCCGCCGATGCTGCCGCCCGAATTCCCTGTGGAGGAGGGATTGCCCGAAGTGGCTGCCTTTATGCTCACAATGGATGATGGTGAATACGAGCTAAGCCTTGATTATGGTATGGATTGCCATGGGGAGGGGGCGTGCCATTATGGTGGTGCGGCAGGGATGAAGGTAAATTCCACCGTCCCTGTCGCAACGAGCAGTTTTCCTTTCACCCTGGAGGAGGCGCAGGTCGTCGACCTGACGCTCGGCATCACAGGCTACTTCGTCCCGGCAGTGTGCGGTGCCAACTGTGACGATGCACGCCTGTGGTGGATCTATGAGGGCTACGAGTACATGCTGGGGCTAAAAGCCGGCAGATATGAGGATGTGGTGGCGCTGGCGAACGCTGCGATTTTGAATTCGACGCAATAGGGAGTGGGCAGTCTAGCGGAGTCCCCCGGCTCGCTCGAAATGACAAATTACCTGTACGGGCGCACCTATGTGTGCGCCCGTATTTCAAATCCCCTGCAGGTGTGTAATCGGATCACTGACGGGCCGACACACAGGTCGGCCCCTGCGCGTGTTTGGTCACCTCGAAACGACATGCCATTGGGCGTTGGAGATTGCTTCACTTCGTTCAGCATGACATCAAGGGGCGCTCAATTTGCAGTCGAGACCTCACACCCGTTCTCGAACCATAGGTGGAGATCATACCCACCAGCCGCGGCCAAAGTGCCGAAGAAAAACTCCACCCGCGATAACCTGTCTGCGCTTCGATCTTCGGGATCACCGATCCAGATGGTCATGAGCGTCGGAGGGTTCACATCCACATTGGACCAGATGACCTTCCCGTTCTGAAACGCGTTGAAGATCGCGTCATTAGACTTCGGCCAGTCGATTTCGATGCGCGTGATTGTGAGCGTCACTCCGCTGTCGTTCTGCAGCCGCCAGGCAGCGATGTTGCTGGTCGAGGAGAGGAAACGCAGGTCAAGCAGGGTACAGATATCGGCCGGTGGCGTCAAGGTGTGACTGAGTGTAGCGATTTGGGTTGCTGGTGTTGAGGTATGCACCGTCGATATCGCGCCCGGCGTTTCAGTGCCCACGTAAGATGGTCCGCCGGGTGTCGGCATTGGGGTTTGGTCAACCGGCGCACCCGGTGATGGAGTGCCGTTCACCTCACTGGCTGTTGATGAGGAAGGTTCGGTTGGGGGAACTGGTACCAGGGATCCGTCGAAGACGCCCAGTCCGAAAACCAGCGTTGCCAATACGACCAGGAGCAGAAGGATTGCGAGGATGACCAATACCCCGAGCTGCCTGCCCGTCATGCCCAGAACCCTTCGCGAGCGACTGCTGGTTTTTCGGTTCATAGCATCATCCTGATGTTGAGCGCCCATCGGCTCGTGAGGATCACAGAAACCTGGACGAGCCGATCCTCGACTGGATCGATTTCATTCGTCCTCGGTGATTTGTCCACGTGTGCTGCGATGGGATCGGAGTTAGACATTCGCTGCCAGCCGTTCAAACGAATTAGTTCCCGGCCGAGGCCTGACAGCCGTTAGAGAAGAAGACGGTCAGGTTATATCCAGCGCCAGCCGCGTTGGTGCCAAAGCTCGCCTCCAGCGAAGCTGAGGAATTCACCTCGCGCGCCGACTGGCCGCCGACCCAGGAATCGATGTATGTAGGCGGCGTTGTATCTACACTAGTCCAAACGACTGTACCGTCCACGAAGATGTTGAACAACGCAATATTCGAGGCAGGCCAACCGAGGTCGATCGCCGCGATCGTGATGGTCGCGCCGGAATTGTTCGTGATCACCCACTTCGCGATGTTGCTCGTGCGCGAGAAGCTTCCGACAGCAATGAGTGTGCAGGCATCCTGCGTCGGCGTGGGGGTGCGTGTTGGAGTCAAGGTGCGAGTAGCTGTGGGTGTCGCTGTGTGCGTGTGGGTAGCTGTGGGTGTCGCTGTGCGCGTGTGGGTTGCTGTGGGTGTCACCGTCCGCGTGGGCGTGAGCGTCGCACTGGGTGAAGGTGTGGAGCTTGCTGAGGGCAGAACGCTGGTCGTACCTGCTACGGTCGCTGTGGGAGTTCGCGAGGCCGTTGGCGTCCTGGTCGTTGCATTCAACGCCGCAGCGGTTTCCGTCAGTGCCGTGGTTGCTTCCAGCGTGACATCAAGCGCTGGTGGAACGACCGGGTTATCCGATCCACTCGATTCAATCAGCAGCACCTGCAGCGTTGCGACGATCGCCGTTTGGATCTGCTCTTCAGACATGCTTGACCCGGCTGCGAAAGCCACGGCAGTCGAGAGTGTATCAACCGTCGCTTTCCAGTCAACCGTTGGGCTTGGTGTGTGCGTTGCCGTGCCGCCCACTGCCGCAGCGCCGCGGTTGACCGAACGGCTGATCAGCCATAGGGAGGGTAGGAGGATCAGCGCTGCCAGGATCAGAATCGGGACTATCTTTCGCTTCTTTGGCGCAGCGTCGATTATCGTCTTATCTTCGGAGTCGTCTTCCTCAGGTTTGTACTCCTGAGTCGCGTCATCGCGACGTCTCGCACCGGGCTTGAGTGTACCTGCCTTCGAGTCGTAGACTTGCTGTAAAGCGCGGTCGAATGCCTGGCTCAGTCCCAGGGCAGATGCAAAGCGATCCTCAGGGCGCTTTTCCAACGCTTTGATCAGAACCTTGCTAATCTCCCGTGGGATGTTCGGATTGATGGCTGTCGGCGCTGGCAGCGGTTCGCTGGCGTGTTTCATCGCAATTGCCAGTGGTGTATCCGCGTCGAAAGGAAGATGCCCCGTGCACATCTGGTAGAGTACGATCCCTAATGCGTAGACATCGGTCTTGTCACTCACCGGTTCGCCGCGCGCCTGTTCCGGGGCCATGTACTGCGGCGTGCCGATCACATTCGAACCCGTCAGACTTGCCGTGGCATCCCCGACGTGAGCGGTGCCGAAGTCGGAGAGCCAGGCATTGCCTTCCTTATCCATCAGGATATTGGCAGGCTTGACATCGCGGTGGACCAAGCCTGCGTCATGGGCATACTGGAGCGCCTCTGCAATTTGACGGATGATGTGCGCACCTTCCTCCGGTTTGAGCGGTCCCTTTCGTATGCGTTCGCGCAGCGTGCCGATCTCCATCAACGGCATGACGATGTAATAGATCCCATCCTCCACTCCGAAATTCAGGATAGGGACGATGTGCGGGTGATGGAGGCGCATCAGGATCTTGGCCTCGCGCTCGAAACGGGGTTGGAAATTCTGCTCCTCATCAAGCCAGGGAGGCAGCACCTTGACGGCCACCTCCTTCTCCGTCCCATCCTCAACACCTTTAAAAACCGAAGCCATCCCGCCGCTGCCGATCCTGCTGACGAGGGTATATTTGCCTAACTTATGGTTCTTCCAGTTATACATTCCCCAGCTCAATGTTCTGCGCGTCTGCACGTACCGCATCGCCGAGCGGGTGTGCTCCGGATGTGTTCGCGGGTTAAATGATCAACCATCCAAGCCTGGCTGTCGCTTGCGTATTCAGTAGCATATCAGCGATTGATATATCTCTACTTTACAGGTGCCTTACAGGTATATCAATGTGCCTATTTTCCCGGGGGAGGAAGTCAGCGAATATGCAGAGCATAATCCCCAAAAAGGGGTTCACTTCAGCGATGTTTTCTCTCACAAGACACCATTGGCGATCGAAGACAGATTGCTCGGTAATTCCATGCTAGGAACGAATCACTATATGCTTGACATGGGTGATGATGGTACAAATGCACTACTTCACGACCTTGGAGTGGAGGGAGACAAACCAGGTTGACCGTTGGCGGCCGATTCATTCCCGGCGGAATAAAGTGTTTTTGATTCATACATCGAGCATAGGCGGCAAATGCCCACTCCAAGAAAGTCACGTTTCCTGAGACTGCTTAGCACAGTCGTCATCATAATGCTGGCTAGCCCTACCCTGTTTGTGCAGGTTGCGCGGGCTAATTCAGCTGTTACGGAACGTGTGAGCATCAGCAGCGCTGGCATCGAAGGCGATCGGGTTTCGAGAACCCCCAGCATCAGCGCCGATGGTCGGTTCATCGTCTTCCCTTCGGAAGCGACGAACCTCGTCGACGGTGACACCAATAACGCCCAGGACATCTTCATCCATGATTGGCTCAATGGCACGACTGAGCGCGTGAGCCTGAGCGGGCAAGGCCAGGAAGCCAATGGCGTCAGTGATTGGCCCGAGATCAGCGCCGACGGCAGCACAGTAGTATTCTCCTCAACAGCCACAAACCTCGTCAAAGAAACCCCAAACAGTATCGAGGATGTCTTCGTTGTCGATCTCCAATCAGGTGCCATCGAATGGGTGAGCCATCCCGCCTCGGGTGGCCAAGCCGATGCGGCAAGCAGCCAACCAGTCATCTCCGGTGATGGCCGTTTCGTCGTTTTCGTTTCCGCTGCTACGAACCTGGTGCCGGGCGCCACCACGGGTCTGGAGGAGATCTACCTCTACGATCGCGCCGATGGATCTCTGGAATGGGTCAGTGCGCCGCGCCTTGGATTGGCAAACGATGGGTCAAGTGGAGAACCAGCGATCAGCGCCGACGGGAATTGGGTCGCCTTCTCTTCGAACTCATCCCAATTTGTGCCCTTAGACACCCGAGGCCTGAGTGATATCTTCTTATGGAACAGAGCTTCGAACGCGCTTGAACGTGTTAGCATGACCCAGACTGGCAAGGAAGCCGATAGCTTAAGCAACGCGCCGGCGATCAGCGCGGACGGTCGATTCATCGTATTCTGGTCGCATGCCTCGAATATCATCGCTGGCGATACGAATGATATGATCGACATATTCCTGCACGACCGTTTGAACGGTGATCTGCAGCGGGTGAACCTTTCCGCCACCGGCGAGCAGGCGTTAGATGGACCCAGTTTCGAACCAGCGATCAGCGCCGACGGCCGTTTCGTCGTCTTCCGCTCCGATGCCACGAACCTCGTTCCGAATGACGACAACAACAGTCGCGACATTTTTGTGCGTGATCTGCAGGGTACCACGACTCGGGTTTCCGTCGATAGTAACGCCCGCGAGTCCATCGGTCACAACTATTCACCCGTGATCAGCGTCGATGGAGCCGCAATTGCTTTCTATTCCGATGCCAATAACTTAGACCTTCTGCGCCTCGATGACAATATTGCAAGTGATGTCTTCACGCACGGCGAGCCGCCGACGCCTGAGCCCACAGAGACGCCCACACCTGTACCCACCGATACGCCGACGGCCGAACCCACAGAGACATCCACACCCGTACCCACCGATACGCCGACGGCTATCCCGACTGACACATCCACGCCCGAACCAACAGCTACGCCGACAGCGGTACCTACGGATACACCGACGGCTGTACCTACAACAGTGACACCTGATCCGACGGTGGAGCCCACACAGGAACCTACAGCTGAACCGTCTGACACACCGACTGCAGAGCCCACCCCTTCTGAGGAGCCGCCCGGCGAAAGTTCACCTCCCACGATAAGTCTGAAGCAGGAGATCTGCGTTAAGGAGGGCGAGACGATTGCACTGGCGGGTTCCTTCCAGGATCCCGATTCCGAAAGCTGGACGGCGACCGTCGATTATGGCGATGGCACCGGAATCCACTTGCTCAGCCTGCGCCCCGGAAAGACATTCGAACTGCGCTGGGTTTATGGTGACGATGGCGACTATACAGTAACGGTGAGGATAGCCGATGAGGGTGGTGCTGTCGGAACGATAGACCTGCTTGTTCATGTGAAGAACCAGACACCGCGGTTGGAGAGCAATCTAGCGCCTGACCTCAATTCCTACCGCGCACAGACTGGCGACAGCCGTGAAGGTGAGATGGCCGGCAAGATTGGCAAATGGTTTACAGCCACCGCAGGTGAACCGACGATCTTCTCGATCGACGTGCAGGATCCGGGTTCGGATGACCTGATGATCCGCTGGAGCTTCGGCGACGAGATGACCTACTTCAACGAGGGCGATAAAGCCGATCCCTTCCCCAGCCCGTGGGGAACCTACCCATTCCTTGTAACACACACAGCTTCCGTTATCTTCGACAAGCCAGGTGTGCGTAACGTGAGAGTAGACGTCTACGACGATGATGGCGGCAAAGTCTCCATGTATTTCCAGGTGCTCGTACGTGGAAAAGTGCGCTGTCGTACCTCATTGGGGTACTGGATCCAGCGCTTTATGAAGGAAGACAATGCCGCTCTCAAGGGTGAACTGCGTGCTCATTTGAGTATCCTGAGCGCATTCGTGTCCTCATCATTCGGTGAATTCCGACCTGAGGTGTTGAACGCGCTGGAGGACTTTGTCCTTAATGACATGGATCAAAGCGCGCGCGCCCGGGCGCAGCTGCTCGCGGCCTGGCTTAACTTCACCAACGGTTCCGTGGGCTGGGATGACGTCATCCATGAAGCGGATGGCGAACATGATCTACCCTACGCCGAGGTCCTTCGCCAGATCCTGGCCATCCTCGCTGATGGTAAAGCCGCGCCGGAGGAGCTCTCGCACGCCATCGAGCTGGCGCAGTCGATAAACTTGCACCATCAAAATGGCGCAGCCTGCCCGGTCTTTGAAGAATAAGGCAAGATCAACTAAATGCTGATGACGAATAATCGCCCATCCGGAGGATGGGCGATTTTGCTGTTCTGATGGGCGGCTCACTCGCAATGACGAATTATCGGGTGGGGCGTACCTTTGTGTGCGCTCGAATTTCATATCCCCTGCAGGTATGCAATCGGGTCACTGACGGGCCAACACACAGGTCGGCCCCTACGCATGCGTGGTTGCCTCGAAATGACAAATTATCGGGTGGGGCGCACCTATGTGTGCGCCCGAATTTCCAATCCCCTGCAGGTGTGTAATCGGATCACCGACGAGCCGACACACAGGTCGGTCCCTACGCGTACGTGGTTAGCTCGAAATGGCAAAAGATAGCGGAGTCCTGTTTCCGTGCAAAGGGATGGGGACCCAATACATCCAATAGTTCCATTTTCATGAAAAGACGCTGGCATACGCTTTTAAGAATAGGATTCGGCGATAGTAATAATAATATTGCAAATAGCAATATATACTTGACAATTAGTAAAGTATAGTGTATATTTGAGCCATGATAACTACAGCGAATATGAAGCTTAAGCTCGCAAGAGTAGAAAAGAACCTCACTCAGCAAGAACTGGCCGATCTTGTCGATGTGACTCGACAAACAGTTGGGTTAATTGAGAAAGGAAACTACAACCCGACGTTAAAACTCTGTATTAAATTAGCCAAAGCGCTGGATCGAACACTGAACGATTTGTTCTGGGAGGAGTAAAACGATGCGTAATAAACTCTTTAAGATCGATGAACGCGATCTTGGTGTCTTTAGTAAAATTTGCACGGTTTTGTACTTGATCACGTTGTATTCACTAATTGGCGTGTTGTTCTACAGGCAGTTCATGCTACATCAAGCAAGCAGTGAATGGAATGACATTGCCATGATCGTGACGATTAATGTCTTCGCCTGCCTTGGGTCATTGCTCTTCATCGGTGGAGGCGTTCGCCTGAAGAAAATTAAAATTTGGCACATCATTGCTGGCTTTACCGGTTTCGTCGCGTTTGGTTTAGCCTTTACGCTTTTCAAGTACGGCGTTCTCATGGGGCAGGATTTGAATTGGGGAGATGTTTGGGATTACCTCTACTTAATTGTCCGCATATGCGCGCTTATTGCCCTTGGGTTAGGTGCCCTCGCTTATCTGGGAAACAGGAGAATCGAGAAACAGATCGAGGGGTAGTCGGTTCCCAAAGGTGTAAAGCCAGCAATATCGTCAACGTTTTATTGGCGCCTGATCTTTGAAAAATCGACATCGCGAGGAAAGCAGCCTCCAGACTGGATAAAGTCTGGGGGCTGCTTGCACTCTATCCCGCCGTGGCCCCAAATGCGCTTACGCTCGTAATGACAGATCGGTGGAAGTTGAGATTGCTTTGTTGAGTTTGACCCGAACGAAGTTGAATGGGCTCACAATAGCGCATGCGCCTCTAAACTGGTATAAAAACAACATGCCCACTGAAAAGCGACAGATAAAAATTGAGAATATCGTCGTGGACGTGATTCGCAAGGATATCAAGCACCTGTATTTTGCTGTGTATCCACTCAACGGTAGAGTGCGAGTCTCGGCGCCGCGCCGAATGAATGACGAAGCTGTACGACTGGCGGTGATCTCGAAGCTGCCGTGGATCAAACGCCATCAGGCCAGGCTTGAAGGGCAGGAAAGGCTGCGGCCGCTGGAGTATGTTTCCGGGGAGCGCCACGACTACCAAGGCCAGCGCTATTTGCTAAACGTGATCTATCACAATGGTCCACCAAATGTGGTTAATCGCGGCAACGCCACACTCGACCTTTTTGTGCGGACCGGAAGCGACGCCAAGAAACGCGAGCGCGCCCTAGTGGCCTGGTATCGCCAGCAGCTAAAGGAAGCCATTCCTCCGCTTGTTGCCAAGTGGGAAGTAATCATCGGCGAAGACGTGGCTGAATGGGGCGTGAAGCGAATGAAAACCAGGTGGGGCAGCTGCAACATCAAGGCTCGCCGGATCTGGTTGAATCTGGAACTCATCAAGAAACCCGTCCATTGCTTGGAATACATCATCGTGCATGAGCTGGTGCATCTAATAGAACGTCTTCACAATGATCGTTTTGTGGCCTACATGGATGAATTCATGCCGCAGTGGCGGCGCTGCCAGGATGAGTTGGACAAAACTCCCCTGACGCATGCTAATCTGGGATACTGACCCCCAGCTGGAATCTTCACCATCTGTGAATCTGATTGGGTTTCCGCCGCTTCCCCCAGGACCGGCATCAACGAGCGAATATCATACAAGTTGATTGATCTACGGCGAGGATTCCAGATCTCTACATGGTCGTGTAGAGAATGAAATTCCCAAGTAAATCCCCGGGCTGTTCTTTCTCACATCATCGGGAATACAGCCAGCAGTGTCCAGCTCAAGAATAACGCTCCGCAAATTGCGAATGGCCAGGTACCGCGCAGACGAGCCGTAACCAGTTCCACCAGCCCGAGGATGACGGGAAGGAGAGGCAACATGAGGATGAGCACATAGAGCCCCGGGATTAACCGCATCGAGAGAACAAAAGCGGTGGCGAGTAGGATGCTGTGGCCGATCCATCCCGCGCACCGTCGCAGAAATCCCTCTCCGCGCAGCGTCTCGGCGATGGCCAGGAACCAGGGTAAGGAGAGAAGCGTGCCCACGGGCCACAGGATCAACCGCTTTGGAATGAGCAGCCAGGGTATCCATACCAAGTTGGATAATAAGCCCACTCCCAGCCAAAGGATGGCGAATGCCGCTGCTCCACTCAGCAGGAGGCGCGTCGAGAGAGTGGGTAAACGAAAGCCGAGCAATGCCAGGCTGATTAACCCTGCCAGGAAGAACCAGAACAACACATATCCACCAACCACTAATCCAAAGGGGGCATCCAACTTAACCCCCAGCTTATTCAGGATCCAGAGAAGGACCAACGCGCCAAGCGCGCCGCCAACCGGAGCGAAAAGCCGCCGCCAGAGTGGTTGCGGTGAACGGTGTTCGCTGGAGATCTGATTCACGAGCGGTGTGAGACCCCCGCCGATCAGCAGAACCCCGATTATTCCAAGCCCGTACCAGCCGATACGTTGATCGCGGTAATCCACGGCGCCGGATTGCGGACCAAAGGTCTCGTCCAACCAATCCCTGGCGACTTGATGACTATCGGTTTTGAAGAGGATGGAGATATGCTCGACGCCGGAGATGACCCTCAACTCACGCGCATTTCCCAGGGATGGATCACCGCCACGGCCGCCAGCATCTGCCAGTAATTGTTCCGCATTTTCGACAAACTGGGGTTCCAGGTCCCCGGCCATCAGCAGCAGATTGTGTGGCAAGCTGGGTGTCACCACTCGCGACACCGGCGAGACGGCGATCGTGGCCGCCGTCTCGGGGTGCTTGACCCCAAACGAGAGCGCCACGCCGCTGCCCATCGAGTGACCCAGGATGGCGACCTGGTCACTCGCTGCAAAGCCATGCGTTCGGGCTGATTCGAGCGCTGCTTCGGCGTTCGCAACCAGGGAGTCCCCTGTCATGTCCTGAAGGTAAGGTCTCGGGTTCCTTCCGTGACCATCGAAATCCCAGGCAACCACGGTATAACCCGCTTTTGCCAGCGGGAAAGAGAACCCGCGCATGAGCAGCTCGGAACCGGCGAAT
>JBARSI010000045.1:0-59558 GCA_049644665.1 Anaerolineales bacterium | reverse complement strand
CGATAGTGCTTGAAGGTTCCCGATTCGGGCAGCAGACGATCCAGGCCGCTGACCGTCGCAGCCCAAAGTACGCCACTCTGATCCAGGTGAACATCCAGAAGAATGTCATCTCCCAAACTGTCAGGATCATCGGGGTCGTTCAGATATTGTGTGAACGTGTCATTTTCCAGATCAATCCCGACTAATCCTCCATTCAACATCCCAACCCACACAATCCCATCCCTTCCCTCATCGATTGTGTAGATCGTGTTTGACAGGCTCTCAGGCGCTTTAGGGTTGTCCTCAAACGATGTGACCTCGCCGGTTTCCCGGTTCATAATACTGAGCCCTTGAGCACCCCCTACCCACAAAAGACCAGAGGGATCAATGTGTAACGCAAGGATCAGAGGGGCAGTATCGTACGAGGTGAACTTTCCAGTCCGAGGGTTTAATCGATTTAATCCACCTCCCCAGGTACCTATCCAGAACATTCCATCCGAGTCTTCTGTGATGATCATTACCGTATTGCTGCTTATGCTGTCGGGATCCTCAGGATCCGACATGTAATGACGCCATAGTCCTGTTCTGCGGTCGTAACGATTCAACCCTCCTGAACTCGTGCCAATCCAAAGCACACCCGATCGGTCTTCGAATATCCCCCAAACACTGCTGTCGTTCAGTCCGTTGGGTTCATCCGGGTTGCTGCGGATGAGGTTAAACTTCGACGCACTCGGATCATATTTGTTTACCCCGCCTCCAAAAGTCCCAAACCAGAGGATGCCCGCATTATCTTCGTATGCGGATAGGATTTGACTGTTGCTAAGGCTGTTTGGGTTGGAAGGATCGTGGTAATAATGTGTATAGTTGCCTGTAGCTCGATCAAGGGCGATTAAGCCGCCTCCATCAATGCCCACCCAGAGTACACCAGAGCTGTCTTCAAGGATCACTTCGATTGATTCGTTGCTGAAACCCTCAGTACCCTTTTCGTCTTGCGGGAAATGTTGGAAATGTTCGATATCTGGTTCGAATCGATTCAACCCTGCACCAGCGGTTCCAACCCACAATATCCCATCCTTATCTTCGATGAGACTATTGATGTTGTTACCACTCACAGTGTAAGGATCCTCGGGGTCATTTTGGTAGGAGGTGAAGGTGCCCGAATCGGGGTAAAAAAGATTCAAGCCTCCATTATTGGTACCAACCCAAAATCGACTGTTTCGGTCAATCAGAAGGGATGAGATGCTGTTGTAAGAAATACTGCCTGGATCCGTTGGGTCATTTAGATACGACGTGAAAGTGTTTGATTCACGATCGAATAGATTCAGTCCCCCGCCATTAGTTCCGACCCAGAGCGAGCCTTCAGGGTCGATGATAATTTCTGTCACGATATCGCTACTGATGCTGTTTGGATCTTCCGGATTATTTATAAAACGTGTGAATTGATCTGTTCCACGATCGAATTTATTTAACCCCCCTCCAAGCGTGCCGATCCAGAGCGTACCATCGGATTCTTCAACGATCGAGGTCACCCAGTCATTGCTTAGGCTTTGGATGTCATCGGGGTCGTTTTTATAGATCTTGAATTCATAGCCATCATACCGATTTAGCCCATCCTGGGTGCCGAACCATAAGAATCCTTGGCTGTCTTGGAGAATACATATCACGACGCTCTGGGAAAGCCCCTGCTCGATCGAGATGTTGGAGAAAATAATGTCTGGATTAGGTTTTTCACTTGAACCCGAAGGGATCGAAGCTACATAGTCCGCCGTCCCTTTTGAAATATCGGTGGTTTGCGAAAGCGCGCCTGTGAGCGATCCTTCGAAGAGAGAGCCGGCAGAACTGGCCATGGAAGGAACGCCCGAAGCGCTGCAAGCGCTGATCGTCAAGATAAGGAGCGTAACTCTGAGGATATGTTTTGCAGAAAAGGATCTATGATCGGGGGGTAGTTGCTTCATAGGTCGGACCTTTCGATAGCTTAGTGCTCTGTTTGCCTGATTCCAAGGATATTCAGATTGTAATCAATCATTGTCAAGAAGGCGATGAGTGTAGATTTGATATTATCGGTCCTCCAGGGTTATCGCCAATGATTTCGCAATTTGCTATAGAACAGCAGGTTGTTAAGTATTACTACCTATAAGATGCACACAAGTTCACATCCGCACTGCGGCCGAACCCATTAAATCATGCTTCTTTTCGGATATTAGAAATCAAAGCTCACATCGAAACTTTCGAAGTAGAGATTTTCTATTCATTCCCCTCTTAAATGGTCAACTCGATCTAATAATCTTCAGCTCGATAGATAGGATCCTTGATGAATTATCCTCCAATCTTGACGATTACTATGGATATTTACATATGCAATGTCATAGCGCTTATGATGGGTTGTCCGCCTGAATCGTAGTGCAGCGGACGTGAAGTATCTCGTTGTTCCCATACGGGAGCTGGCTCAAGTGAAGATCGAGATTCTTTTTCGCCCCCCTTATCATAATCAGGTCGACTTACGCCTGGCGCCTCTCTTTAGAGGACATCCCCCAGTTGAACTGAAAGAGATTATCTCAAGGTGCAATCCGGACAGGATAAGGACAGCTAATAGCCTTAAAGGAGCGCAGGAGGACAAAATCCTCCTGCACTCCTTTGAAGGAGAAGATGAGCTTGATTTGCTCCATTTACAAGTACGCCAACAACGTACTTCGACCCGTGTGTAGTTTGGAGCGCATCTGTCACCTTTTTGACATCCACAGATGAATCCCGTGGTATCAAGCGTAGCGTAAAACCTATGTGAGCGAACACTCCTTGTCGGTTATTTATGCCGGCTAAGAGCTTTCGCCCAACCTTGGTGCCGGCAGACCGCTTACCGATGCTTCGCTATTTTCTACCAAGGGTTTTTTGAGGCCCTGCCCTAACCGGCCAAGAGGGGCCTGCAGCTTCAATTGACCCGGAGCGTTCTCTGCGGTCTTGATCAAGCGGTAGTGATCCGCCTCCCGGCGTCGAGCACGTCGAATTTCAGCCATGTATTCGATGTCTCTACCTGTGGGGAGCATCTCTCTACCCTCCAGCGTTCAACGGCAATCCGGTTTGTGTGAAACTCGGACAAGTTCTGTATGCTGCTACTTTAACGTGGAAACATGGGGTACGTCATCCCCCAAACAAGGGGATTGGGTAGGGGATTTCAAGATACGGTTGTGTGGTACGAACCTATGGTGGATTTACGCCTGGAACAGGGCTTATAGAATCCCGATCTTCCGTGCTTTTTCCACGGCCTCTGCCCGGCTGTGCACCCTGAGCTTGCTGTAAATATTCTTTGTATGCGAGCGCACAGTACTCACGGCAATGAAGAGTTGACCGGCGATTTCGGTGCTGGAGAGATACGTCTCCAGAAGGTGGAGTACTTCCACCTCTCTCTCACTCAGGGATTCGGCCAAGCTTTCAGACCTGCCAATCCCAGTTGTGGCTCCGACTTCTACCTGAGCGGCCATCGATTGTAGTATTTTCCGGGCGTAGGCCATCGTGGTCTTATGCTTTGCTAACTCACAAAGCAACATGCGCACCGGTTCTCCTTCATCGACAAAGACGCGGACATACGCTTCAGGTTTTGCCAGGACCAACGCTTTTTTCAACGTGGATAATGCTTTCTCCGTTTCACCCAGAGCATCCTGAGCCAGGGATGTCAGGATCAGGATTTCGATGAGGTAACTTCCTGCACCCGAGCGTTCTGCAATTGAGCGAATCTGCTCCAGGATCTCGAGAGCCCGATTCAATGCCGGGAGAGACTCCGATTTTGAGCGTTGTCTGCCATTTGCAATAAGTGTGCGGACTACGGTTAAGTGGGTTTCGAAATCATGAAACTCAATTTCGTCATAAAAAATCAAATCCTGGTCGTCGATCCACTGAAGGGCTGAGGTGATATCTCCCTGCATTAATCGAAGGCGAGCCTCCCATGCAGCGGATCTGGCCACATACCAGGGAGAAAGGTCAGATGCAAGTTGTCGTGCTTTCTGGATAGAGTGGATTGAACCATCGCTGTCGCCACAGGCCTGGAGTACACGGGCGTGTTCCCTATAAGCGCGCATAATTGATTCGGCCTGTCCCCATTCTTCGCATAACGCCAGTCCTTCTTCGGCATATTGCCTTGCCATGTCAAGATCGTTCAGTTCACGGAGAATACTGCAAAGTTGTATTAATGTGAGACCATGCGCTGACAACCTTCTTCCAGATCTCTCAAAGTATTCTTCGGCTTCGGATAGTGCTTCACGACACGTCGAAATAGATTGTTGAACTTCCCCCTTGATGAACTGCAAAGCTGCCATGTCGCAAATCGATTCAACGAGGACGTTTGTGGCCCCAGCGGCTCGATTGATCGCAATGGCTTCCTGATACGCACCCTTTGCCTCATTCAAATCACCGGTCCATCGAAGAACGGTAGCCAGGAGTGTGGCAGCAAAGCCGCGTAGCACGAGGTCATCGTCTGGGAGAACTTTGAGGGCTTCGCGTGCGAATTCCGCGGCAAGCGGCATAGACCCGCGGATGGCGATCAAATAGGCGCGTAAGGCATCGACGGTGCCGGAAAGGCGTTGAACTTCAATTTCATCCGTGATCGAAGTGAAGGTTCCCTCTGCATCCTGCAACAAAGAGGCAACCGGCTCCATCTGCCCAGCAAACGAAAGTGCCCATGCATGTGTAATGCTCAACCATGGCTGCGATTCCTTTATATCTTTTGGAAGTATTTCGAGCCACCGGGTGAGAGTCTCAAGGTTGCCGTGGTAGACAAAAGTGAGCGCATGCTTGGAGATGAAATCTGCTGCTCGTTTAATCTCACCAGCTTTCAGTAGATGATTTATGGCCTCCCCAATCAACCCGTTATGCTCATACCAATCACCGGCGAGACGGTGTAAATCCTGGATTTTGTCACCGTAGAGGTGTTTTAATCTTTCTTCTAAGATGTCGGAGAACAGGCGGTGATAGCGATACCATCTGCGTTCGTCGTCCAACGGGATGAGAAATAGATTCGCACGGTCCATGTGCTCAAGAATTTCCTGGGAGTGATTGGCGGTATCCAAATGTCTGGTCGCCTTCCTCTTCCTCGTGGTATCTCCGCTTAAATTAGACCATCCCATGACAGTGTCACAGAGAGGGGCTGACAGCCGATCCAAAATCGATGTTTTAACCATAAATTCTTGAACTTCTGCGGATTGCTGCCCGAGGACTTCTTCCATCAGATAATCCAGAATGAATCGATGTTTCCCCGATAGAGCTTTGACCAACCCGGATATGTCCCCGCGCCCCTGAATGGAGAGAGCGGTCATTTGCAGGCCAGCGATCCATCCCTCCGTTCGGTTTTCCAGCCCAGTGACATCCTCGATGGTAAGACCTAATTGCATTACATCGTTTAAGTAGGTCGCCGCCTCATCCAGTGTGAAGCGCATATCGACTTCTGATATTTCGGTCAGGTGTACGTGTGTCCTTAGACGGGCAGCAGGTAAGGGGAGGTCGGTTCTTGTTGCAATGATCAAGTGCATCTTCCGTGGTAAGTGATTGATGAGGAAGCTCAAAGCTTCATGAATTGGAGATGATTCAATGACATGATAGTCATCGAGGACCAGAGTGAACTGCTCAAGGGTTTCGTCGAGCTCATTGATGAGCGTAGTTAAGACTGTTTCAACTGGCGCCGGGTGGGGGGATTGCTGCAGCTCGAGTGATGCCTCGCCGACGTTAGGTTTGATTGTCTGAAGAGCTGCAATGCAGTATCCCAAGAACCGAGTTAGATCGTTATCGCCCTCGTCTAATGAAACCCAGGCGATCGGTATTTTTGTTTCATTGCCCCAATGGCTTAAAAGGGTTGTTTTCCCGAACCCGGCTGGAGCGGAGATGAGTGTGAGTTTATGGTTTGCGGCAATACCCGTTTCAATTTTCTGCACTAATCTGGTGCGCTGAACGATGTTCGGTCTAACCGGGGGGATATGTAACTTAGTGCCTAGAAAGGGATACATTTCCTGGTTGGCGATTCTTGATTTTTCTTCTTTTCTGGCCGCCATACTTTCTCACATTCCGGGTTCATCAATCCGTGTAACGCCCATTGTATATCAGATCAATCCACAGCTTGAAAGGATGACGGGGTTTCTGCCTGGATTTGTATCCTAGGTCAGGGTCGATTTGTGTATTCATGTGTAGTTGAATACAGGATCCTCATCGCTGCAAGTTTGAGTATGGTTGGTCATCCACAGGCTAAATTATGTGGAGAACCAACCTTTTCAACCGAAGGAAGAATGTAAGCTTGAACCTGGGTGCCTCGGCGTTAGATTCCACCCAAAAAGATAAAAATAAGAAGCACCTTACATACACCTTTCAATCATCCCACAACGCTTGGATAACATGGCATAATGCGAGCGTACCTTAAAAACGGGCGACCTCCGCCCGTAATCCCTCCGCCCTGGTCGTCGAAAGGCGACCTTGTGCGTTAAATATGTAGCGCTGCCAATCTTCATATATTCCCGGTACTCTCTTCATCGCTTCTTCATTTCTAAACGATATCCTTCGACTGTGAAAGTGCAGATAAATCGGTCTGCACAATAAACTTCGGAGGTATAGATAATGAGTTACAAGAAAGTACTTCTAGGTCTGAGCTTAGCAGCGGTCATCGCTGGCGCAGCGGTCACAGCCAATGTGGGTTTCGCACAGGCTGAGGATCCACCGACGCCCCCAGTAAATCAAGCTTTTATGTCTCAGCGCTCGATGCGCTGGATGTTGGAAGGGGCAGATGGCTGGATGGCGGATGAGCTTGGAGAGGTCATGCATGACGCAATGATCGAGGCATTCGCTGAAGCTCTCAAGCTTGAACCAGCAGATCTTGAGGCGATGCTGGAGTCCGGTGAGCTGATGATGGACATCGCGCTTGCTCAAGGGCTTACATCGGCAGAGGTTTGGGAAATCATGCAGGTGGTACGTGAAGATGCTCGTGCGGCAGTGCTGGACAGTGGAATCGAATTCCCAGAGTGGCGTGAGAGCATGCCTAATGATGTACCTTTCGACTGCAGCGAAGAAGGCGAGATGTTTGCAGGTTCCCCGCGTAGGGGCGGGCGAGGCGGCAGCAGCTTATCGGAAAGTCGCTTCTCCAATAGATAAGTCATTCTGCACCAAGAAAGCCTCCTGTGATACTGATCGGGAGGCTTCTCGCGTTTTCTCTACAGCCGCAGGCAGGTGCGCCTATGTCTGGCGAAAGGCACTATAATCAAAATATGCCTGAAAAAATATTGATCGTCGAAGATGAAATCGAGCTTGTTAAAGTTATTCGTGATTATCTGGAGAATGCCGGATTTCGTGTCGATTCTGTTGACAACGGATCGGCGGCAGTCTCTGCATTCCAGCATAATCCCCCGGATCTGGTCTTGTTGGATCTCAACCTCCCGGGCATGGATGGCCTGGATGTAGCTCGTGAGATTCGACGTATTAACGATGTGCCCATCATCATGGTCACAGCCCGGGTCGAGGAGACGGATAGATTGATCGGTCTGGAGCTGGGTGCAGACGACTACATCACCAAACCTTTCAGTCCGAGGGAGGTCGTGGCAAGGGTGCGTGCCGTTCTGCGCAGAACGCGAAAACCGGTCACTGTGCCGGAGATCATCGAAAGCGGAGTCGTTGTGGTCGACCTTCTACGGCACACGGTGGTCGTCGCCGATCAACCGATCGATCTCACCCCCACAGAATTCGATCTGCTTGTCGCAATGGCCTCGCAGCCCGGTCGTGCCTTCAGTCGTATGCAGCTCCTTGAGTCAACGCAGGGGGAATCCTATGAGGGCTACGAGCGAACGATTGATGCGCACATCAAGAATTTGAGAGCAAAAATTGAAGCTGATCCGAAGAAGCCCGAATTCATTGAAACTGTGTTTGGTGTAGGATATCGCTTCCGAGATGAATAAGGGGATTCGGGTTAAAGGCCTCAGCCTCACCTGGAAATTGCTCTTTTCTTTCCTGACGGTCGCGTTTGTTGGTATTGGAACCGTTGCCGTCATTTCAAGTCAAACAACAGCACGGGAAGTGCGCGGGTTCGTCATCCACGGCGAACAGTCAACTTACGCCATTCTTTTGGAAGAACTCGAAGACTATTACCAGGCACAAGGGAACTGGGAAGGCGTGCAGGCTATCCTGCCAGGGTCGGGGCAGAGGGGTCAGTCCGGCCAGGGCCAGGGGATGGAGGGGGGGCGGAGCATCCTGCTCGCGGATGGGTCTGGAGAGGTCATCCTCGGTCCATCCGATAAGCAGGGCACTAAGTTATCACTTGTGGAGCGTTCAAGTGCATTTCCTATTGAAGTGGGAATTGAGGTTGTTGGTTATCTGGCGCCGATCGGATTAGGTGCTTCCAATACGGAAACTCAATTATTCCAGGATCTTCAACGCGCCTTTTGGGTCGCTTCTCTTATCGCCAGCGCTGTTGCTTTGCTCCTCGGCGTATTGTTTGTTAAAGGTTTGCTCCGTCCGGTAAACGATCTAACCGACGCCGCGCGGGCTCTGGCAGGTGGCGAATTAAGTCGGAGGGTCGAAATCCGCACTAATGATGAGGTCGGCGAGCTCTCGATGGCGTTCAATCAGATGGCCGAGAATCTGGAACTCTCCGAGGATCGCCGGAGAGAAACTACGGCAGACATCGCGCACGAACTGCGCAATCCGCTCGCGGTTATGAAGGCACGTTTGGAAGCGATCATTGATGGTGTCCATCCGCTAGCGGTTGAGAGCATCGAGCCCATTTTGGAGCAAAGCGAGCTATTAAATCGCCTCGTCGAAGACCTCCGCACGCTTGCCCAGGCAGACGCTGGGCAACTTTCATTGGAGCGTTCGCGAACGGATCTGGGGCAGCTCGTATTGAAAGTAGCAGGGATCTATCGCCCTGAAGCACAAGCGATCGGGATTTCATTGGTCGCCGATATCCTGCCGGAATCTTCGATTTTTGGAATGGTGGATACCGCCCGGTTCGAACAGATCCTGGGGAATTTAATCTCGAACGCACTCCGCTATACGCCCGAAGGGGGTGAGGTGACCCTCCGGCTGAGGTCCGACTCTCAAAGGGCGCAGGTCGTTTTGGAGCTGATCGATAACGGTGAGGGGATTCCCGAGGATGATCTTGAACGAGTCTTTGAACGCCTATACCGCGTCGATCCCTCGCGCTCGCGCCAAGCCGGTGGGTCCGGTCTTGGACTGGCCATCACCCGCAAGTTGGTTGAAGCGCATGGGGGCTCAATATTCGCTGAAAACCGCGCTGAGGGCGGCGCTACCTTCAGAATTGAGATTCCAGGATGATGAGGGGTTTTGTTGACAAGTTAATCCAGAGATTACTTTAAGGACAGAGCCTTTTCTTAATCAGGATGTATCGCCGGCCAGAATGCGTGCCCTCTGCCAGGGAGGCAGGTCTTCTTTTTCGGCGAGCACCTCCCGCAGTTCGAAGATCTGATCCCGAAGGGCTGCTGCCTTCTCAAACTCAAGTATTTCCGCCGAATGACGCATCTGCTTTTCGAATTCATTAATGAGCCGCACGAGTTCGTCTTTAGGTAATTTCTCGGGTGTTACCGCTCTGTATTCTCCACCTTGTTCGGCGACCGCTCTTGAGGTGACTTGATCGGTTAGATCGCGAATTTCTTTGACGATGCTCTTGGGCTCAATGCCGTGTTCTGAGTTATAGGTGATCTGAATATTCCGCCGTCGTTCGGTCTCGTCGATTGCAAAGCGCATCGAATTGGTGATCTTGTCGGCGTACATGATGACGCGACCGTTGATATGACGGGCGGCGCGGCCGATAGTCTGTATGAGGGAAGTGCCAGATCGTAAAAAACCTTCCTTATCGGCGTCGAGGATGGCGACCAGCGAAACCTCCGGAAGATCCAGCCCCTCCCGCAGAAGATTTATTCCCACGACAACATCAAAAACCCCCAGGCGTAGATCACGCAATATCGCCACGCGCTCGATGGTGTCGACCTCTGAATGGAGGTAATGGACCTTGATGTCGAGCTCGAGGATGTAGTCGGCGAGGTCCTCCGCCATTCGCTTCGTCAATGTGGTTACCAGGACCCGCTCGCCAATTTCAACTCGGCGGCGTATCTCGCCAACAAGATTGTCAACCTGACCCTCAACGGGGCGAATTTCGACTTCGGGGTCGACCAATCCCGTCGGACGGATGATTTGTTCCACAACTTGAGCCGCCTTCTCGAGTTCATAAGGACCGGGTGTGGCGGAAGTGTAGATTACCTGACCAATGCGGGTCTCGAATTCATCGAAGGAGAGCGGTCTATTATCCTGGGCAGACGGTAATCGAAATCCGAAATCTACTAAAGTGCTCTTACGTGATTGATCTCCCGCGAACATACCTCTGACCTGAGGGATGGTCATGTGTCCTTCATCAATAATCAGTAGAAAATCGGGGGGGAAGTAATCGATCAGCGTCCACGGTGCCGATCCTGCCGGGCGTTGGTCTAGATGGCGGGAGTAATTTTCGATGCCGGAGCAATAACCCACCTCGCGCAGCATTTCGAGATCGTAGGCTGTGCGCTGTTCTAGACGTTGGGCTTCGAGCAATTTCTCCTGAGTTCTTAGATAAGCCAATCGATCTTGCAGCTCAATCTCAATGCCTCTAATCGCAGCCTCTAACTTCTCGCTCTCCGTGATGAAGTGTTTTGCGGGAAAGACGCTGGCTTTGGGGAGATCGCGTAGGAGTTCGCCCGTGACAGGGTCAAAGCGGGTGACGCGCTCAAGTTCGTCGTCAAAAAAGCTCAACCGCAAGCCCAGCTTCTCATAAGCTGGGATGATCTCAAGGGTGTCGCCGCGCACCCGGAACACCCCGGGCTTCAGTTCCAAATCGTTGCGTTCGTAATGGCTTTCAACAAGTTGGCGCAAGAGCGCCTCGCGGCGATATCGAGATCCCACCTCAAGATTGATGACAATCTGGCCGTAGGCTTCAGGATTCCCGATACCGTATATGCAGGAAACAGATGCCACAACGATGACGTCTCGGCGCGAAATTACAGAAGCAGTTGTGCCGAGCCTGAGGCGGTCGATCTCCTCATTGATATGCGTCTCTTTTTCGATATACAAGTCATGCTTGGGTACATACGCCTCGGGTTGGTAGTAGTCGTAATAGGAAACGAAGTATTCGACGGCGTTTTCGGGGAAGAACGATTTAAACTCCGCGTACAGCTGGGCAGCTAAGGTCTTATTATGGGCTAAGACCAGAGTGGGGCGCTGTACTCTGTCAATCACATTGGCAATAGCGAAGGTTTTCCCCGTGCCCGTCGCGCCGAGAAGCACTTGATGCTTGTCGCCGCGCGCCAAGCCTTGCAGCAGTTGTTCGATCGCCTCCGGCTGGTCACCGGTCGGCTGATAGGGTGCATTCAATCGAAATTCATTCATCGGCAGGCTCATCGGAATCGAACATATGTGCGGGTTATTATAACATGCGAGTGGGTCTTGTTCCCGGGGTTCAGGGGCTCGATTAGCCTGGCCGGAGGCTATTTGGAGGTGATGAATATGGGATTGCTGAAGATCCAGCTGCGCAGCTTCCCTTTGTAACGTATATAAGCTTCAGCGCGGTACACACCTGGCTGGTTGACAGTGTGCACTGCGGTTTCCTGGAAGTCCCATCGGTGAATTTCCTCACCATCACGCAACAGGCGGATCTCCGCCCGTTTAGGAAGGCTGATCTTCAGCGTGACCCCAAAGCGGATCCCAGTTGTGTCGCCCATTTCAACCTCGCCTTTTTCTCCTTGGGCAGAAAAGCGAAATCCACGTGTCGAGGAGGGGAGATCGTATCCTACGAAGCAATGCCCCTCTCGAATGGCGTGAAACAACCGTCTACGGTCGATCTCGAAATCTCCAGTTAGCGGTTCGCGCAGGAGAACGTGCGTATTGACGGTGCTGAAGAGGAATTCATAGGGGAAGATTATCCGTCTGAGTGGGCCTAGCCTCACGGGAGTGCCATGGGCATCGGTTCCCCCGATGGCGACGATCTTCTTTCCTGAAGCGAGTAGACGATCCCAGCGTTCGAGGGTGTCCGGGAAGGGTCCAGAGGAGATCAGCTTAGGATTGTATGCATAGAAGATCGCCCGAGGCAGGGAAGTCAGGAGCGCTTTAAATTCGCTCATGAAGTTCCATAATTCCAAACCAGTGAACCCTTCCACTTCCCAATCAACCCAGGAGAGATCATCTTCATTGAATGCAGGCGCGGCAGGGTCCGTTGGATGGGCGAGAAAGGATAGTCCGCCCTCCCTTGTGACCGCGTTTACTAATCCCTGAGGGTCTGCGGCGTGCGGACCAAGTTCGCAGAGTGTTTCGTAAGCTAACAAGTGATTCTTTTGAGGTTCTCGTGCCTGGTCGTGGATCTCCTCTCCCGTCAAGAGGAGGACTCGCTGACGGTCGAGGTAGCGGTATCCATCCATCCCATTGACCCAGACATTGTGGTCTGTGACGACAACGAAATCTAGGCCAGCCCTGATCGCCGCGAGGGCAATGTCCTCATGGCTGCCATGTCCATCAGAGTAGTTTGTATGCGTATGCAAGTTGCCAATGTATTCGTGTGCCACAACTTTCCCTAGATTCGTGCGTATGGTTTGGAGAGCAATCGTTACTTATTTCTGCCATTTTCCCGGTTGCGCCCTGCGTCGCCGGGTGTGATCAGCTGCGCGCCGACTTGGGCACAAACTCCGATGAGCTGTTGACGTTGTGCAGGGGAGAGCGGCGCGAGGTGGGTTACAACAAGTTCGACCTGGTCGCGAAGAAGGCGATCGAGGAGTGTGTGCCAGGCACTTCCCGCAGGGTTTTCGTCGATCAAGACATTGAGTTGATCTGGATTATAAGGACCGATGAGGTCTTTCAAGTCTCGTTTAAAATCGTTGTCGAAGTGAAGCCAACGAAAAAAAGGTCCCGTTTCAGAGACTTCAAGCGGATGGCGGTCGATGATATAAACAATGATCGATCTTAGATTAGACAATGGTCGTTCCGAATATCGTAATAATTCCTAGTTTGGATCAAAGCTTAGCACAAGGACGCTGTTGAAGCAAAGATCCTTAGAAATCCCAATGAAATTGTAACACCCCGAGTATCTGATCATGACCGGCATTCAGATAGATGCCGATAATATTGAACACAGTGATTCGTAGTGGAGAGTATAATCCACGAATTAGAGGCGAGGTGATGAAACCTAGAGTCATATTTCTATGTCTATCGATACTGCCCTTTCTGCTGTGCAGTGCTTGTCAATTCACAGGCCAAACTTTAGAAGAAGACCCGTTAAAAACCCAGCAAACCCCTGACCTCCCCTTCAGGCCGCTGCAAATTACTCTGAGTGCCCCCCACGACGGTGGTTCACCCGACTCCCTCGCGGGAATGGCCGAAGATGCACCATCCATAATTAGACCAATGCTCACGGGGGATCATGATCCCGTGATTTCTTCATCCATGGATGCACTGCTCTCGGCGATCAATATTCGCAGAGCGCTGGAAGGCTGGCCTCCTCTCATCCGCCAGGCTGCACTCACAGAAATTGCGAACAATAGGGCCATCGATTTGTCGGTACGTGATTATCTTGGCCATGAAGACCCTGAAACAGCGGAAATTCTCGTTGAGAGTATGCTCAAAGATAAGGGCTATCACGGTCAGCTAGCGGAACTGATTTACGCTGCGAATGAACCACTTGATAGTTTGAGGGAGATCGCGATTGATGAATGGTTTGATGATCCTGATACACGCTCTGTGCTTCTCAGTCCCGGTTTCCATTTCATCGGGATTGGAATGAAGGGCGACGGAACAACTTGGAAGATTGTGCAAGTCCTTGCGGAACACGGACCCTAATGGAAAATTCAGCGTGAAGAATCGTGACGTAGCGGAAATCTTCGAAACGATCGCCGACCTGCTCGAGATTAAAGGAGAGGCTGTCTATCGTGTCGTCGCTTATCGCCGGGCAGGTGAAGCCCTGCGTTCGCTTGGCCGTGATGTCAATGCGGTGTGGGAGGAGAGGGATCTGGAAGCCATCCCCGGCGTGGGCAAGGCGATTGCGGCGAAGATCGACGAACTCCTCCGCACTGATCACCTCGATTTCTACGAGAAACTAACCACGGATGTCCCATCAGGATTGGCAGGGGTTCTCAAGGTTGGGGGTGTGGGTCCGAAGAAAGCTGCTCGTTTCTGGAAGGAACTTGACATCACAACGATTGACGAGTTAGAGCGGGCCGCAAGGGCAGGGAAGCTTCGCCAACTTAGCGGTATCGGTGAACGCTCAGAAGCGCGTATCCTGGAGAACATCATTGCCCTAAAACGACATCTCACGGGGCGAATCTTACTGGATGAGGCGTGGACTACTGCTCAGAAGCTTCTGTCCCGATTGCGGGAAATTGAAGGCGTTCAGCGTGCAGAGGTGGCGGGGAGCCTTCGCCGAATGCGGGAGACAATCGGCGATCTGGATCTGTTGGTTGGCGCGCAGGATACCACGCCTGTCATCCAGGCTTTTGTCGCTTTCCCTGAAGTTGACCGTGTCCTGGGGCAAGGGGAGACCAAAGCCAGTGTGGAATTGATCGATGGCCTTCGAGTTCAGCTTTGGGTTCATCCACCAGAGCGTTTTGGGAGCGCGCTGCAGTATGCGACTGGTTCCCAAGGGCATAATGTGTGCTTACGTGAGGCTGCCCAAAAGGCGGGGTTCTCACTCTCTGAACATGGTTGCCGGGATCAAGAAGGCGGCATGACCTTTTGTGCGGAGGAGGAAGATGTTTATGATGTTCTGGGATTGCCATGGATCCCGCCCGCGCTGCGTGAGGATCGCGGTGAGATTAAAGCTGCGAAGGAAGGCAAGCTGCCAAAGCTTTTAGAGCTAGAAGACTTAAGAGGGGAACTGCATACACATTCGGATTGGAGCGATGGGGAATCGAGCATTATGGATATGGCAGAAGCTGCCATCGATCTGGGGATGGAGTATCTAGTGATCTCGGACCATTCCCGCAGCCTCGGCATCGCTGGAGGACTCTCGATCGAGGACTTGAGTGCGCAGCGGGTAGAGATCAAGCAAGTGCAAAGGAAAATTGGGAAGAAGCTGTTTTTGCTTCAAGGCAGTGAGGTGGACATCCTTGCGAATGGGGAGCTGGATTATCCAGATGATGTTTTGCGAGAATTGGACATCGTGATCGCCTCATTGCACTCATCGATGCGTCAACCGCGCGAGCGGGTAACAGGTCGCTTGCTGCGAACGATCAAGAATCCGCACATCGACATCATCGGGCATCTTACGGGTCGCCTTATTGGAAAGCGGGACCCGGCTGACTTGGATATTGAGGCCATTCTTCAAACGGCGGCAGAGCACGGAGTGGTGCTGGAGATCAACTCCAATCCTGAACGGTTGGATTTGAAAGATACCCATGCCCGGCAAGCGCTTGAATCTGGCTGCCGGCTGGCGATCAATACCGATGCGCACCATCCTGATCATTTGGCCTTCCGCAGATTTGGGGTGGGAACGGCACAGCGTGCCTGGGCGGACGCTGCCTCGATCGTGAATACTTGGCCGCTGGAAAAGCTCCAGAAGTGGCTAAAATCCCGAGGATAGATTACAGAAAACCGCAACCTCTCAACGCTTTAGGGGTTAACCCCCTTTAGAGCATTAATCGCTGCAGTTATAGACTAAGGAGAGGAACGGATGTCGAAAATTGCCATTATTACGGATAGTACAGCTTATTTACCCCAAAAACTCATAGATCAATATGACATTAAAGTCGCCGCATCCTATTCAATCTGGGATGGTGGTAAGGAAATGTATCGCGACGGATTGGAGATGCTCCCTTCTGAGTTCTATGCTCGCTTGAAGAAGAGTGCGGATATTCCATCAACATCACAAGCCACAGTTACCGATTTCGATGAGATCTATGGGCCACTGGTTGCTGAGGGTAAATCCATCATCGGCATTCACGTATCTCCGAAGCTCTCGGGGACTTTGCAGTCTGCAACTTTAGCGAAGGAGAACTTCCCGGATGCGAAAATCGAGCTAATAAACTCGACGTCAGTATCAATGGAATTAGGATTTCATGTTTTAGCGGCAGCCCGTGCAGTCGAGGCGGGGAAATCTTTTGAAGAAGTGGTTGAAATCGCTCGAGAAGCGAAAAATCACACAGGGATATTCTTTGTTGTGGATACGCTCGAATACCTCCACCGCAATGGTCGTATCGGGGGTGCATCGAAATTGCTCGGCACGGCGCTAAGCTTGAAACCACTTCTCCAAGTTGAAGGCGGGCAAGTGGAGGCTTTTGAGAAAGTGAGATCTAAAACAAAAGCCAAAGCCAGACTGTTAGATGTTGTGGGGGAAAAGCTCGAGGGTAAGCAGAACGTACGCTTGGCGAGTCTACACGCAGCGGCCGAAGAGGAAGCGATAGAATTACTCAAAGAAGCAGAGGAAAGGTTTAGTCCTGTCGAGGTTATCATGGCTGAAGTCAGCCCGGCTGTCGGTGCGAACGTCGGCCCCGGGACTGTAGGAATGGCCTACAGCACGGATTGATTATTTATCGATTCAAACAAGCATCTGGATAAGAGTGGGTCGACACATCGTTTAAATAATCCTATCATTCGAGTCTCCCAGTATGATTACGCCATACTGGGAGACTTTTGATTCAAACCTTGAAGTTTCAGCTACCAGTAAGCATCCGATCTCTAGAGGGGTTTTTTTAGTTCCGCATCATATTTCCAAAGTTACCTGAAAGGGGGTGCAATTATGGTAAGTTTATTCAGCCCGATGATATAATGTAAAATGAGCTTAAAGGAGCAGCCGGGAGACCCAATGAAGCTCTCCATTCGACAATATCTTGACGAACTCCAAAATGAACGCAGTGCCTCGGAGCATACAATTTCTGCGTATCGCACCGATCTCAATCAGTTCTATAGTGTTCTCGCCAGTTATTTGGGTATGCCGTTAGCTCCTGATGCGCTAACTCCGTCGGCGATCACCCATTATGTGGATTGGCTTCAGGCACAGGGCTACCGACCGGCGACAGTCTCCCGCAAGCATGCTGCCGCCAGGTCTTACATTGAGTTTCTTTCTGACCAGGGTCTTGTGGATGTCCGTCGCTTCCGTAAATTGCTAAAAGGACCGGCGTTAGGAAGAACCCAGCCACGGACGCTCAGCAAGCCTGAATTGGATCGGTTGCTGTTGGCGCCACGAAAACATTTTTCTCCGGGTGCAATCCGGGATGCAGCGATCCTTTCGTTGCTGTACGAAACCGGATTACGAGCCACGGATATGGTTCGCCTGCGGATGACGGATGTCGATCTTGCTAATGGACGCCTTCGAAGACCCCCTGATCGCGTCCATTGGTACTTGATTCCCGAATCACTTGAACTCCTGAAAATATATTTAAATGATGGGCGACCTCACTTCGCCCGCAACATCGTCGAGAACGTACTTTTCCTAAACCAACGTGGTCAGGGATTGAGCCGGCAAGGATTGTGGCTGGTCGTCAAACGCTGGGCGGCTGCAAGCGAGTTGGAAGGATCTCTCTCTCCTCACACCTTGCGACATTCCCGAGCAAGTCATATGCTCGAAGAAGGCAATTCTCGACGTGAAGTACAAACACTCCTCGGACTTTCGAGCCCAAACGCTGTTCGTATTCATCGCCGTCGATCTGGAAAGGAAGACTAGAGGTAGACTATGGAATTTATTCGTGAACAAGATATTGACGATGCAGTAGGAGCGATCAGGAAGACGACATCATTGGCACCGAAGATAGGCATGATATTGGGTTCCGGATTAGGCCCCCTGGCGGATGCAATCGAGGGTGCGGAGCGCATTGAAGTAAATTCCATCCCTGGCTGGCCTGTTTCAACGGTCGAAGGACACTCGGGAAAACTTGTCTTTGGTCATTTAGAGGGCGTGCCTGTTTTCGCTTTGCAGGGTCGTGCTCATTACTATGAAGGTCACTCAATTGAGCGCTTAGGTCTGCCGGTACGAGTTATGCAAAAGTTGGGGGCAGAAATTCTAATCGTCACGAATGCCGCAGGAGCTGTACACCCGGAATTTTTACCCGGCGAACTCATGCTCATCTCCGACCATATCAATCTAATCGGAATGGCCGGTCTTTCGCCGTTGAGAGGTCCAAATTTAGACGCTTATGGCCCGCGCTTTCCGGATATGAGCCAGGCTTATGATGCGGAGCTGAAGGTGATCGCCAGATCCGTTGCCGATAAAAGCGATGTCCCGCTGCAAGAAGGTGTTTACGTCTGCCTTGCTGGGCCATCGTTTGAAACCCCGGCGGATTTGCGGTTCCTGCGTGGGATCGGGGTTGACGCTGTCGGGATGTCCACAGTTCCGGAAGTGATAATTGCCCGCCATGGGGGAATGCGCGTCCTGGGTATATCTGGTATTAGTAACAAGGCGAACCTCGATGGTTCAACAGTGACGACTCATGAAGAAGTCTTAGCTGCAGGCGAGGTGATCGTCCCGAGATTGACGGCATTGGTTAGGGGTGTTTTGAAAGAGTTATAAGATTGGAAATGCATGGGAGAGGTCTTACTGTTCATCGAGACTAACCAGAGATGGATTTTCCTCCTTCTAGGTTTGCTCGGGCTGGTGTATTTTGGGTCGGTTCTGCGAGCTTATAACACTTTTCGAGCGTCGATCTATGGTTTGGAGCGAGAACGCTCCCTCTCCAAACTACGACGCTCAGGTGGAATGCTTGCTCTCGCAGCTACGGGCATCATCGTGGTATTCATCTTGACGACCTTCGCGACCCCATCTCTTCCTGCCTCGCTGCGTCCCACACCGATGCCGACGGTTTCCCTGCTTGAAACCCCCATTTCTGGTCAGGGAGAGGAGGGAACCGTAGTTTCTACAGCGACACCGATCGACCCTGCCAGCATTGATGGCATAGGTTGCGCAAATCTTAATGCTACGATCACCTCCCCGGAAAGCGGCGAAAGAGTCCAGGGCGAGGTGCGTTTTTTAGGGACCGCAAATATACCGGGTTTTGCATTCTATAAGCTTGAATACCACGATTTGAAGCCCTCGAGCACCTGGCTGGCAATCTCAGCCAGTAATCAACCCGTATGCAAGCAAGAATGCGACGAGACAGAAAAATTGGGAACCTGGGACACAAGCCTGGTCCGGCCTGGTCAGTATGCAGTTCAGTTGGTCGTTACTGATACGCTCGGGAACGCTCCGTTCCCTTGCCAGATCCGGCTGCAAATTGTCCCACAATAGCCCAATGAGGGCCAAAGGTTGCGATGATTGAACAAACTTCTGTACGCCAGGCAATTTCAAGTGACATCCCCGGGTTAATATCCTTAGATCATGGATATAGCACTGATCATGTCTGGCAGCTCTCCTTCCACGAGCAGCCAAGCGAAATCGGGACGACCCTTAGAGAAGTGCGATTGCCGCGCCCGATGCAGGTCGTTTACCCAAGAGATCCTAAACGCCTGGCGGATGAGTGGACTCATCTGGAGGCACTGCTCCTGGTGGAGGTAGAAGAGCAGCTTGCTGGATACTTGGCGCTGAGCGATGGCCCTGCTGAAGGCTCCGGGTGGATAACCGATGTAGTCGTAGATTTGCGCTTCAGGAGGAAGGGGATAGCATCAAGATTGCTTGCTGCTGGAAAGGAGTGGTGTCGAATCAGGGATAGGAGACTGCTGTTCATGGAAATGCAGACTAAGAACTACCCTGCGATCTGCCTCGCTCGGAGAACAGGATTCATATACTCCGGATATAGTGATCTGTACTATCCGGATCAGGATATTGCCCTTTTTTTTGCTCTGGAAATTGGTTGAGATCCAACCATAATCTTTATGTCTGACATGGTTGCACCACTGCTCATTCTGAACCAGATCCTAACTGCCGGGAACACGATTACGGCATTCTCGCTGCTTCTCTACGCGCTGACCTTCAACATGCGTGAAAAGGTGGCGCGATCCCTGGCGGTGTTATTGGCCTGTGTGGCAGTTGTGTATTTTGGTGATGTGCTCGTCGCCACAACCAATTACCCTGCAGAGACTGAGGTATGGCTCCGGTTACAATGGCTGGGCATTAGTTTTGTGCCCGCTGCCTATCTGCAACTTTCCGATGCTCTTCTGGCAGCTACGGGAAGACCCTCAAGAGGTCGTCGATCGCGCCTCGTCGGATTGAGCTATCTTCTCAGCGGGCTAACATTAGCAGGGGTCGCATTCGGCCGGTTGGTCGCCGGTGAGGTCGTTCATGCCGACTCGGTAGTCTATTTACGCCCCGGACCACTCTTTCCGCTATTCAGTGTTTTCTTGCTTATCAACTTAATTCTGGCGGGTTTTAACTTCTGGCGGGCATATAAACGCTGCCTGACACGCTCTAGCAAAAGACGGATGCGCTACCTCTTGGCAGGCTCAATTGGGCCATTGCTTGCGGCGTATCCCTGGGTGATGCTAGGGGGATCAATATTTGTTTCACAAAGCATTCTTTTCTGGGGTATTTTAATCGTCATCAATACCTTCGTTGCGGTCCAGATGGTGTTAATGTCCTATGCCGTAGCATATTTCGGTGTTGAGATTCCGGATCGTGTGGTGAAGGCGCGGTTGTTTCAATGGATATTTCGCGGACCTTTTGTGGCATCTACAGTGCTGGCCCTTACCGTCATTGTGAATCGGGTTGCAGTGATGTTTGGATATGAAAATAGTCGTGTAGTCCCCTTCACCATGGTTGCATCCATCCTCATTCTCCAATACCTGATTACTCTTGTACGCCGCCCGGTTGAACTCTGGTTTTTTTATGGCGAGGATCGCGGTGATGTCGCTCGTCTTCAGTTATTGGAAGAACGATTGCTCACGAGTGGGGATCTCAGGCAATTTCTCGAATCCATCCTCAATGCGACCTGTGACCTACTCAGGATCGATTCAGCATTTGTTGCGATCGTTGGGGCGGACGGGCTGGAAATGGAGATCGCGGTTGGTTCTGAAGACCCGCTTCGGGGATCGAAGGAGCTTCCCCCTTTGATGGTCACCGATCACCGCCAGAAGTTTGATGTCCTGGGGGATGTCTTCTCTTGGGATGTGTTCTGGTTAATTCCCTTGCGACTCACCAATCCCGCGGAGGTCATCGGCTTCATGGGTCTACGCGCGCGGGACTCTTTACCCGATTTCACGGAAGAAGAAGAGGAATATCTACGCACACTTCTTGAGCGAGCCACGATTGCGCTGACGGAGAGGAAATTGCAGCTAGAGGTTTTCGCGATCGTCGATCGGCTCGTACCCCAGGTCGAGACGATCCAAAGAATACGTGCTGAAGCACGTTACGCCGGTTCGGACGCGCTCACAGCCCCGGTAGAAGGAATTGGATCTGAAGAGGATTTGATGGAGTTTGTGCGTGAAGCGCTTGGGCATTACTGGGGCGGACCTCGGCTTACCAGCAGCCCGCTGCTTGGGCTGCGTGTAGTCAGGCGGGCAGCGGATGAGCATGAGGGGAACCCCGTGAACGCATTAAGAGCGATCCTTCGCCATGCGATCGACCAAGTACGACCAGAAGGTGAGCGCCGGTTCACGGCTGAGTGGATGCTGTACAATATTCTAGAAATGAAGTTTCTGCAGGGTAGAAAAGTAAGAGATGTCGCTATGAAATTGGCGATGTCTGAGGCGGATCTATACCGGAAACAACGAGTAGCCATCGAAGCAGTTGCCGATACAATAGCGAACATGGAACGGGGGGCAGTCGCCTCAGAAGAGGTGGTTGCTCGGAAGGTGGAATAATTCGTGTTCGAAATTGCGCAGGTCCTACCTGAATAGGTGAATGTATAGAGGTCGTAAGCATGACACTGGAAGAAGTTTCAAACGAGGGGAAGGGGCATGAAGGACCGCCAGATCTGGATGAGTCGTGGTGGGCGGCGGTCATGGAAGAGGAAGAGCATCAAGCCGTATATCCCGAACCGGTCAAAGAGGGCAGCTCCGCTAAACGAATAGTCAATCAAGGTGACCCAGAAGATTGGGCCTGGGCCCGCGAACTTTATCAAGAAGATGAAGTCATTGATCTTCCCATCGTTGGCTGCAATCGCGGTGGATTACTCGTCGAAGCCCGCAGCTTGCGTGGTTTTATCCCGGTTTCTCACCTTATGGACATTCAACCTGAGCTTGAAGATGAAATGCGTCTAAAGATTCTTGAAGATCAAGTTGGAAAGCAGATGGGTTTAAAGGTCATTGAGTTTGATCCCGAACGCGGACGGCTTGTTCTCTCTCAGCGTGCAGCGCTCGCAGGGCCAGGACGGCGAGTCGAGCTCTTGACATCTTTAAACCCGGGTGATCGAGTGTGGGGAAAAGTCACAAACATAACGCGGTTCGGTGTCTTTGTCGACCTAGGAGGCGTGGAAGGATTGATCCATGTTTCGGAGCTCTCATGGGGGAGAGTGGGGCATCCATCTGATGTCGTTAAGTGCAACCAGGATATTCAAGTTCAGATTCTCTCAATTGATCAAGATCAAGATCGAGTAGCCCTAAGCCTGAAAGAGCTTCTGCCAGATCCCTGGGAAAGAGTGGATGATCAGTATTCCGTTGGGCAAATTGTGGAAGGTGTTGTGACGAATGTGGTTAAATTCGGTGCCTTCATTGGCATCGAGGAGGGTCTGGAAGGGTTGATCCATGTCTCTGAGTTGGGCGATGGCAGCTTTCTCCACCCTCGTAATGTTGTTCATGATGGGGAGCTGGTGAAGGTGCGAATTATCCATATCGATGCATTAGAGCGTCGCCTAGGGTTAAGCCTGCGCGGTGTCCCACAGACGACATCAGAGGATTCGGAGACTGAGATTGAGTCATCCGAATCCCTTCCGGCTTTGTAGCCCACGAGTAATCCTGCGCGTACCGGGTGTGCAGCAAAGCGCGCCCGGTCGTTATTGGACAAGCTGGGTTGATTGACATGAGAGAAAAAGAACCCAAGAAAAACTTAAGTAGGAAGGACGTTCCAGAAGAGCGAGCAGCATTGGATACACTTTCTTTGCTCGATACGCTCATGGATTCAATAAGCGATCTAATCGCGATTGCTCTTATAACAAGTGCGGTAATTGTGATCCTGGGCCTCTTTGATCTCACCCGTGGTGGTTTGATCGATCCCTTAATTGGGCTTTTACGAAAGGGATTAGGATATGGAGCTTTCCTTGCTCCGATCATACTTTGTATTCCCGCCTACTTCTCAATCCGCAAACGTCGTGGTGATTGGATCCAGATACCCTGGCTTCGAGTCGTTTCGTTGGAAATCACCGTCTTCGCCGCTCTGGCTTTAATGGCGACTTTCAGTGGGATGGGGTTAGCCTCAGCGGAGGCAGGCTCTGGCGGTGGGATCGTGGGCTGGGGGCTTGCCCGGTTAATGGGCGACATTTTTGGCGAGTTCGGTCGAGTTCTTGTGCTAAGTTTGATCTTTCTCGTTTCTTTGTTTCTTGGGGTGGCGGCCTTCCTCAAGCGGACGATCGATGGATTTGCACCTTCTGGGGTTGGCAGTACACAGTCTCAGGTGGAAAGAGGGGACCTCTCTGCAGCCGAAGATCTGAAGACGCAGCAAGAGTCGAAGCAATCGGTGAAAGCCCGGTCTGCCCGAAAACTCCCCCGGGAATTCCGGAAAAACTTCCAGGTTGCACAAACCCCGGAAGAAAAACCAAACCAACCCGCAAAGCGTGATCCCAGGCTGCCAACGCTGGATATTCTCGATCATGAGAAAAAAGGAGCAATTACATCAGGGGAGATTAACCTTGCTGCCGGTCTGATCGAAAAGACGCTGGCAGATTTCGGCTTGCCAGCGCGAGTCGTTAATTTTCGTGCTGGACCATCGGTGACGCAGTTTGCAGTCGAGCCTGGATATGTCAAACATATGGGCGCGGATGGTGAGGTCCACCGGCAGAAAGTGCGCGTTTCTCAGATTTCCGCACTCGCCAACGACTTGGCTCTTGCACTCACATCACCACGCTTGCGTATCGAAGCACCGGTCCCTGGGCAGGCATACCTGGGTATTGAGGTCCCAAATCGCAGCCCATCGATAGTTCGCTTGCGTCCGATTTTGGAAACGGAGACCTTTCAATCGATCTCCTCTCCGTTAGCTTTAGGGTTGGGCAGAGATGTGGCTGGCGCAGCTATCGCGACCGATTTGGTGGCGATGCCGCATCTTCTCATCGCTGGAACCACCGGGTCCGGGAAGTCGGTATCTATAGCCTCGATCGCCGTATGTTTGGCGATGAACAATATGCCGGAGGATATGCGCCTGGTGATGATCGATCCGAAAATGGTTGAATTAATCCGTTTTAATGGACTTCCTCATCTGCTCGGAAAGGTTGAGACAGAGCTGGAGCGGATCGTGGGAGTATTGCGTTGGTGTACAATCGAGATGGATCGGCGCTACCGGCTTTTGGAGTCCACTAAAGCGCGTGATATCGAAATGTACAACCGAAAAATTCGACGACAAAAGAGTGTTGAACGTTTACCGCGCATTGTTATCCTGATCGATGAACTGGCGGATTTGATGATGATGGCGCCGGATCAGACGGAGCATACACTCGTTCGACTGGCACAGATGGCGCGCGCGACAGGGATCCATCTCATCGTCGCAACACAGCGGCCAAGCACAGACATTCTCACCGGTTTAATTAAGGCAAACTTTCCTGCCAGGATTTCCTTCGCAGTTGCCTCCGGTGTTGATTCACGTGTGATCCTCGATTGCCCCGGCGCTGAGACGCTGCTGGGCAAAGGCGACATGCTCTTCCTCTCTCCGGAAGCGGGCGCTCCGGTTCGCCTGCAGGGTGTATTCGTGACCGATGGGGAAATTGCGCGGTTGAGGGCATATTGGCGGGAGGAACTTGGTGATGGATCCCCGGAGACTGAAGAATCACCTTGGGAAGAACTCCTTCACCAACAGGCAGCTCTTGGGGATCATGATGAAATTCTCGAGCAAGCCATTGCACTCGTAAAACAGCGCGACGAAGCCAGCGCATCACTGCTCCAGCGCGGGCTGCGGATTGGTTATCCTCGGGCGGCAAGGTTGATGGATGAATTAGAGGAATTAGGCGTTGTTGGCCGCCCACAGGCGGGTGGGAGAACGCGTGAGGTCTTGATCGGAGCAGATGAAGACCCCTTAACTTCACCTGACCAAGATGAGGAGAATGAAGGCTCGCCTTGACCACTACAATATCTACGGTTAGCATACGTTGCGAATAACCTGAATGAGGGAGGGGAGAATATAACGCGTGGATGAATCGGTAAAACAAGCAGAGATTACGCTTACGGATGCACTTAGGATTCGGTATAAGTATCTTCTTGACCCTGTCGGCGCCTTCCTCAATCGATTAGGTTTCACGCCGAACACATTAACAATTTCGGGTTTAGTAGGCAACTCGATCGGTGCGTATTACCTGGCGCGTGGCTCCTTCCTCGTGGGCGGATTGATTCTGCTCTCAATGGGAGCAATAGATGCACTAGATGGGACCATGGCACGGCTGCGGGGTGAGCCGAGCGATTTCGGAGCATTTGTCGATTCGGTCACCGATCGATATTCGGAATTGGTCATCTATGCTGGTTTGCTTTTCTATGCGATCAAGGAATTGAATTTAATCCTGGCGATGCTGGTTTTCGCTGCAACAGCAGGGTCTATCTTGGTTTCATACATTCGAGCACTGGCACAGAGCCTGGGGTATGAAGCAAAAGTGGGGGTGTTAACCCGCTTCGAAAGGTTCGTCGTCCTTGTCCCAAGTTTAATTATGGGTTACCCATGGATTGGTGTAGGTTTGATCGCAATTCTCGCGAATATCACCGCTCTTCAGCGGATCATAAGCGTCCGCCGCCAAACGTCTAAAGGATAGGATTATGTCATTCGATCAATACGGAATCCATCTCGGATTCCTCTATCTTCGTTATTACGGCATGATTATTATGTTCGGGGTAATCATGGCCACTTACCTCGCCCGCTGGATGCTGCGCAAGATGGGAAAGGACCCCGAGATTGTCTGGGATGCTCTGACATGGGTTTTGATCTTTGGCGTCATTGGAGCGCGTCTATACCACGTGTTCACGCCCTCGCGTTACTCCGGGATCACAACTGCGGATTATCTGCAAAACCCGTTAATGATTCTCACGACGTGGGAAGGTGGATTAGCCATGCCCGGCGCGATCATAGGCGGGGTTTTGGGCATCTACATCTTTTCCCGGCGCCATAAGATAGAAATGGGGACGCTGCTCGACGCTGCCGCCCCTGGAATTGCCTTGGCCCAGGCGATCGGCCGCTGGGGGAATTTCATCAACCAGGAGCTCTATGGCCCCCCAACCGATCTTCCCTGGGGGATCTTTATAAACCCCCAGAATCGCATTCCGGAATTTGCATCATTTGAGCGGTTCCATCCGCTTTTTTTGTATGAGTCCATTTGGAATCTATTCAATATGTTCTTTCTCCTGTGGATTTGGCGTAGATTCAGCGATCGGATTAAATCCGGTGATCTCTTCCTTGTGTATTTGATCATGTACCCGATTGGTCGATTCCTGCTTGAATTCATTCGATTAGATTATGTTCCACTCTTTGGAATCAATTTCAATCAAGGGTTTATGCTTCTCATCGCGATCGCGAGTGCTCTAACGATCTTTCTGCGTCATCGTAAGGAGAGCGCCGCCTGAAGTATTTGATCTTCGCGAAGAGTTTTAGACCAAAACAGCCCTGAAAAAATCTCAAAGGGACTGCCCAGAAGACTTCTGTAAATGGTCGCGCCCACATCTTTTCGGTATGCCCGGACCCCAAAAGTCCGCTGAATACACAAGTGATGACAATTGGATTTAATAATGGGACCGACATGCATGTCGGTCCCACACACATAAAGGCAAATTCAGGGGCACAATCGTAATAGGCTCACTTCTCCACAGCATATTGATTAAAGCCTATGAGTACGCACGTTTTAGCTACCTGCTTCGCTAATCATTGTCGGATATTGGTTCGCCCACACTGATGACCATCACCTGAGTAAGGCGAGTTGCGTTTCGATCTCGAAAGAGTTGCCCTTAGAGGGCAAACTCGTTTTTCCTTGGGACGGAAGGATGATTGAAGGATAATAGGAGATCTTGCTATAATGCTCCGAGCAAAGTGATGAGCAGTATCGAAGCGAATTCCCTCAGTAAAAAATTTGGGACTTTCACGGCAGTGGATAATGTGTCGATCCATGTAAAGCCGGGGGAGATCCTTGCGCTGCTTGGACCGAACGGAGCAGGAAAAACAACGACGATTCGGATGCTGGCCTCAATCCTGAAGCCGACAGCCGGCAGCGCTACAATCGGCGGATATGACGTTGAGCATGAACAAGAGTCCGTGCGCAGCGTTGTAGGCTTGCTGACCGAACAACATGGGCTATATCAACGAATGCGCGCAGGTGAATATCTCGAGTTCTTTGGGAGTGTCTATGGCTTAGATCCTTCCACGATCCAACAAAGGACCCGCACTCTTCTGGGTGAGTATCAACTGCTAGAATCTGCCGGGCTCCGCCTTGGGCAGTACTCAAAGGGGATGCGGCAGAAACTAGCACTCGTACGGGCGTTGCTGCATGAACCGCAGGTCTTGCTTTTAGATGAGCCCACTTCAGCGATGGATCCAGAGAGTGCGCATCATGTCCGCAGCAGCATAGTTGAATTGAGGTCTGCCGCTCGGGCGATCATCGTGTGCACACACAACCTGTTTGAGGCGGAGGCTCTCGCAGATCGGATCGCGATCATCCGCAGAGGAAAGATCATAGCGAACGATACCCCGGTTGGGCTCAAGCGGAAGATGGTTGGCGATCCGGTAATGGAACTGCGCTTGGCGAGTTCTCTGGACGGAGCGCTCGAGTATCTCCCAGACGGGATCGACATAATCGCGTCAGGAGAAAATTGGGTTCGATACAGCACTTTGCAGGCAGAGACTGTCAATCCGAAGATACTGAATTCATTAGCGAAAGCCGAAATTCCAGTGGTTACGCTCTCCAGGGTCGAACGGAGCCTGGAGGAGGTCTATCTTCAGGTGGTGGGTGAGGAAAACTCACTAGAGAAGATGGGTGATGACCGCTGAGGCTTCCACTCCAATTACTCTGATCGGTGGTGCGTGGATCGTCGCCCGCCGGGAAATCCGGGATCAGTTTCGGGATTGGCGAATCCTGGCGCCGATACTTCTGCTGACTTTATTCTTCCCACTATTGATGAACTTCACCGCCACTCAGGCAGTTGACTTTGTGGGCCGTTACGGTGCGCCAATTATTGGCGAACGCTTGATACCTTTCCTGCTAATGGTTGTAGGTTTTTTTCCAATATCGATTTCGCTTGTTATTGCCCTGGAGAGCTTCGCGGGGGAGCGAGAAAGACAATCGTTAGAACCGCTTCTGGCGACTCCCTTATCCGATGGGCAGCTTTACCTGGGGAAAATGGCCGCTTCACTTGTCCCTCCGCTCGCAGCTGCCTACTTGGGCATCATCGTCTATCTGATTGGTTTGTTGGTCAAAGTGCAGTGGCTTCCTTCACCTCAGTTGTTAATTCAGATCCTTTCGCTTACTACTATCCAGGCGATGGTAATGGTCAGCGGAGCGGTTGTGATCTCCTCATTAACCACTTCGGTGCGAGCCGCGAACCTATTGGCTTCCTTTATTATCATTCCCGTTGCTCAGTTAATCATTGGCGAAAGCATGATCATGTTCTGGGGACGTTATCATATTTTGTGGTGGATCGTGCTCGCCCTGTTGCTCATCGCGATTGTCCTGATGCGAATGGGGTTGAGACTCTTCAATCGTGAGGAGCTTCTTGCCCGCGAGCTTGATGTGCTTGATCTTCGAGGGACAGCTAGGCGCTTCTGGTCTTTATTTCACTCCAATGCCCGGAATCCCATAGAATGGTATCGTGGGTTGTTTACGAAATCCTTAAAGCGCATCAGATTTCCAATACTGATAATTTCAGCTATCCTGTTCATAGGCTTTTTAGTGGGCTATGGGCAGGCAGAGGTGTTTAGATTACCAACTGAGATTTTCAAGGATAATGCGTTTGATAAAGATTGGCTCGAGGTCTTGCGCGGATTTGGAATGCTAACGCCCAATGGAGCGGTAAGGATTCTCTGGACGAACATTCGCGCGCTCCTCTTGGCGACGATCTTGGGTGTATTTTCTTTCGGTGTTTTGTCGGTAATTCTCCTTATGGCACCCATGGCGATAACAGGATATTTTGCGGGATTCTTGACGCAAGCCGGGCAAGGCGCTGCACAGTATATCACTGCGCTTGTCTTACCACATGCAATCCTAGAAGTACCAGCAGCCATCCTCGCGGGTGCAGCAATCTTACAACTGGGAATGGCTGCGATCAGCCTTCCTAAGGGGAGCTCACTGGGAGAGGGCTGGACAACGTCGCTTGCAGAATGGGCAAGAATCTCGATCGGAATAGTCCTTCCTCTCCTTATTGCCGCAGCGTTTCTCGAGGTATTTATAACCCCGCGGATCGCTGTTTGGCTGCTTTCTGGATCATGAACTATGCCTGAATTAATCATCCTGGGTTCCGCGGCGGCGATCCCTAATCTCGAGCACGATAATTCGCACATGATGATTCGCACAGGGGATGGTGTCGTATTGATCGATTGCGGCACCGCGCCAATGCTGCGCCTCGAGCGGTTAGGAATCCCAACGAGGGAGATCACGGATGTTATCCTGACGCATTTCCATCCAGATCATATTAGCGGTTTGCCGCTGCTTCTCATGAGTATGTGGCTTGAGGGACGGCGCCAGGTCTTACGTATATACGGGCTGCACCACTGTTTGAAGAGGGTCGAGGAGTTAATGGACTTTTATCAATGGGGTGATTGGCCAGATTATTTCCCGGTCGCATTTCATCGCCTACCGGAGAATGAGGGTGTGATGGTCCTCGAACAAGGGGATGTGTCGATCTGCTGCTCGCCAGTTAAACATGTAATTCCGACGATTGGCTTACGGATTGAGGCTAAGTCAACCGGAAAGGTAATCGCATATTCATGCGACACAGAACCTTCTCAGGCGGTTATTAACCTCGCCCAAGGGGCGGATATACTTTTTCATGAGTCCTCTGGCGAAAGTGTCGGGCACTCATCCGCCGCTCAGGCAGGGGCAATCGCCCGCGATGCGGGAGTAGACAGCTTATATCTAATTCACTACCCTGTTGGCAACTGTGATACGGCGAAGTTGGTGGAAGAGGCGAGGGGTGCTTTCTCTGGGGAAGTACACCTGGCTGAGGATTTTATGAAAATTGACTTTTGACCTGTTTCCTGAGGTGGGGTATTCAGGCTTTATCAGGTGTGCGGATGAGAGTCGCATGTAGATAATGAAAATCCCCGCGCGGCGGAACGAGATCGATTACTTCAATTACCTCAAAATCATGTGAACCAAGCGAGATCAAATCTCCTTGGTGTGGGGCTGCTTCGCTGTTTAGGATCGCTCCCGGGTGATCTTCTCCCGAGACGACGTAACTCACTTTGTAGATTGCAGGCATTTCAACACCTCAGCGTTCGGCAAAGTGGCGATGGCGGAGCTTGAAGGATAGGTCAGCTGCTATATTGCGCATGACGACGTATCCCAGGTGGTGGTTTTCCTCACATTCTTGCTCGAAGTCGTCGCAATGAATCATAAGCACCTTCGTCGGATCAGAGGCCGCGCGCACCGTTGCTGAGCGAGTACCATGGTCTACCAGTGCCATCTCACCAAAAATTTGACCTTTACCGAGGTGGATGATGGTGCGGGGCGATTGCTCCGGCGGTGTTCCGCTGTGGAGCACTTCCACGAAGCCATCCAGGACAATGTAAAGATACTCTCCGGGTTCACCCTGTTGCGTGATGACATCACCGTTATTAAATGTAACTTCTTTACAGATTAGTGAGATGGCCTGCAGCTCGGCAGGAGTGATGCTTTCAAACAACTCGGCGGACCCCAAAATCTCTGTGTGGTCCATAGTACCCTCCGACACTGCACCAATGTGCAGTTAATCGATTTTCGTCTTCCTGAGATTGTACTTTAGGTTCCGGAGGATACCAACCCATGAATTCAAGCATTCGGAGCTTGCATAGGATTAGAGGCCTCCTTTACGGACCACTGGATGGGTACTATGTGAGGCGTCAAAGGTCCATTGTCGACCAGTAAAAGTCGCCATATCGTGATTTCTTTGGCGGTGTGTCGCTGTGGTAGAATGATTTATGTTCGGTTGTCTATGCTCCGCGAGGTGTGCGAATCATGAATAAGGAGTCCGATTCGAAGGATAGAGTGCTGATGAAATCCGGTGAGAATGATGCCTGGGATCAACATGGCTTCGAAGGCTTGGGCGGGCGTGTTGTCCGACGATCCCATGCGTGGCATCCCCCGACGGATGTCTTGGAAACCGATGATGCAATTGTGGTGGTTGTCGAAATTGCAGGGATGCGAGGTTTGAATATATCTGTAACCATTGATCGTCAAGTTCTCTCCATACGAGGGGCTCGTCCAGACACTAACGTCTGCAAAACGTATCACCAAATGGAAATCGATTACGGCGAGTTTGCCTCCAATGTTCAAGTTCCATTCCGGGTTGATTCTGACAAGATCGAAGCAACGTACAGCGACGGGTTTTTAAAGGTCGTTCTCCCCAAGGCCATTCCCCGTGAGATAGATATCAAGTGATGTCGGTTATTCCGACATCAAGTACATCAGAAAAGAGAGATAGTTGGGGGTGTCATTATCAAATTATTAGAGCCTGTCCATAAACTAGAACGCGTTGACGCTGAGGAAACCATGGACGATTTCTCGTCACAGATCCCAGTTCACGACGGAGTACCAGAAGGAGAACCGCAGGAAGTCAAGAGTCAGGGAACCGAGGAATCGCAGATCCCGGAAGACCTCCCGATCTTGCCCCTTCGGGGGGTTGTTGTTTATCCGCATACTGCCATGCCGTTAACAATTGGTCAGGCGAGGTCGATCAAATTGGTTGATGATGTCTCCGCTGACCATCGATTAATCGGGCTTGTTGCATCTCGGAATCCTGAGTTGGAGATTCCCGGACCTGAAAATTTATATTCATTCGGTACAGTCGCCGCAATTCAGCGGCTGTTTAGAGCCCCGGATGGCACGATTCGCCTGATCGCGAGGGGAATCGCCCGTTTCGAGTTGGGAAATTTCACCAGCCATGAACCTTACCTCGTGGCACGGATTCACCTCCGACCCGAAAAGGTGGAAGAGAGCGTTGAAATCGAGGCGCAGGTCCGAGCAGCGAAAGACTTGTTCCGGCAAACTTCAGAGCTTGGCCCCTCACTTCCGCGTGAAATTGTCGGTGGTGTCCAGCTTCTAGAAGATCCACTCCAAGTCGCGTACACGATTGCGAATTACCAACGAATGGACCTGGATGATGGGCAGCGCATCCTCGAGGTGGAGTCGACATTAGAGAAGCTGCAAATCCTCACCAACCTACTCAGCCGTGAGGTTGAAGTACTTTCGCTTGGACAGCAGATTCAGCAGGAGGCGCGAACTGAGATCGAAAAAGTGCAGCGGGATTACTTCCTGCGCGAACAGCTTAAAGCTATCCAACGTGAATTGGGTGAAGGAGATGAGCAAACAGTTGAGATCGAGGAATTCCGCAAGCGGATAACGGCAGCAAAAATGCCAGAGGAGGCCGAGAAACAAGCCCGTCGCGAGGTCGACCGACTTGCGAAACTGCCAACTGCTGCGGCTGAATACGGCGTGATCAGGACTTACCTTGATTGGTTAACCTCCGTCCCCTGGGATAAGGTCAGTCAAGACAACCTCGATCTAGCGCATGCGCGTAAGGTTCTCGATGATGATCATTTTGGGCTCATCGATATTAAACAACGCATCCTGGAATACCTTGCGGTTCGAAAATTGAAGCTGGAACGCGGGGATACAATTGGCGGTGAGGCGAACGACGAAATTCGTCGCGAGAGAGAAGGGGTAATCCTCTGTTTTATTGGGCCTCCGGGGGTGGGGAAAACATCTCTTGGCCGATCGATCGCTCGAGCGACAGGGCGAAAATTCATTCGCATCTCGCTCGGGGGTATTCACGATGAAGCCGAGATACGCGGGCATCGGCGAACGTATATCGGCGCGATGCCCGGGCGCATCCTTCAAGCTTTGCGGCGTGTGGAATCCCGTAATCCTGTTTTCATGCTCGACGAGATCGATAAGATGGGGCGTGATTTCCGCGGAGATCCTGCTTCAGCCTTGCTTGAGGTCCTTGATCCGGAGCAAAATAGGGAATTTCGTGACCATTACCTGGAAGTGGCATATGATCTCTCGCAGGTGATGTTCATCACGACTGCGAACTGGCTTGAGACAATCCCCGCACCTTTACTTGACCGAATGGAAGTCATCCGCCTCTCGGGTTACACAGAAACCGAGAAGATCGCTATTGCGAAAGGTTATCTCCTTCCCCGGCAGATACGGGAGAATGGTCTTAAGAAGAGTGAGATAAGTTTCACAGATGCCTCCCTGCGGACGATCATCCGCTCGCATACACGTGAAGCAGGTGTGCGCAATCTCGAGCGCGAAATCGGCCGCGTTTGCCGAGGGGTAGCGACCAGGATTGCTGAGGGGACAGTAAAGAGGCTGCGAATCAGCAAATCACTCGTGCGTGAATTCCTAAAAAAGCCCCGCTACTTCGGGACTGAAGAACTGGTCGAAAGAACCTCAATCCCTGGCGTGGCAACTGGACTTGCCTATACAATGGCTGGTGGAGATGTGCTGTTCATCGAGGCGACGGCGATGCCTGGCAACAAGCAGTTCCAGTTGACGGGATCACTTGGTCAAATCATGCAGGAGTCAGCTCAAGCCGCACTCTCTTATGTTCGCTCGGCATCTGATAGATACTCAATTGAAGAGGATTTTTGGGGTGAGCATGACATTCATCTGCATGTTCCTACTGGAGCGCAACCCAAGGATGGTCCTTCCGCAGGCGTGACGATGGCTGTGGCGCTGACATCTCTGGCTACCGGACGCCCGGTTCGGGCAGAAGTTGGGATGACAGGGGAGGTAACGCTGCGGGGAAAAATCTTACCGATTGGAGGTGTGAAAGAGAAAGTCTTGGCAGCCCATCGAGCGGGGTTAAAGACAGTAATGCTGCCAAAGAGGAATGAAATCGATCTAGATGATGTGCCAGACGAGGTCAAGAAGGATATGGAGTTTGTTTACATCGATACGATCGATGAGGCTATCAAAACTGCTCTTAAACCGAAGAAGAAGAGCAAGAGCCCCCGCCCTTCAAGTACAAAAGGAACCCGGTCCGCAAAATCAAAAAAAACAACGAGAAATCGTTAAAAGGAAAAAAGTTATAAAGGGGAAGCCATCAAGCAGGCGGGAATAACTCCCCGGGTGGAGTGCACTGATGCCGAAAGTATTGATTATTGACGACGACGAATCGACGACCTCGCTCCTGATTACTCTCTTGAAGCTCGAAGGGTATCAGGCATTCGCGAGTAGGGACTGGGCAGGAATTCCGGGTATCTTGATCGATGAAAAGCCAGATTTTGTTTTAATGGATTGTATTCTCTCGGACAAGGATGGGATACAAATCCTGGCTGAAATTCGATCCAATCCTTTATGGGCCGATCTGCCCATCATTATGACATCAGGGATGGATTTGAGTTATGAGAGCAAGTTGAAAGGAGCGGATGACTTCCTTTTGAAGCCCTATTCGCCTGACCTGCTCTTGGAGATGATTGCGCAACATATTTCTGGTGGTGGAAAGTAGGACAAAGTTTTCATCACCTCGATAGGAGAAAAGTATTTCGTGGCAAAAAGAAATAGCAAGAATGCAGTGAAACACTGGCGATTAATGGATCTGCATTTACACACACCGGCATCGAATGATTATCAAGAACCGGAAGTGACATATTTGGACATTCTACGCCGGAGCGAAGCTCGTGGTCTAGATATCATCGCTTTCACCGATCATAACACCGTGGCGGGTTACAGACAGATGATGGATGAGATCCAGCAGTTGGCGATGCTGGAATCCCTCAACAGGCTCACTGAAGATGAGCGCCGACGACTTGAGGAGTATCGCCGGCTATTACAAAAGGTTACGGTTTTTCCTGGTTTTGAATTTACGGCTACACTGGGTTTTCATATTCTCGGGATTTTTCCACCAGAAAAGTCTGTGAGAGAAATTGAGCATCTACTGCTCAGCCTGAATATTCCCTCTGACCAGCTTGACGACGGCTCGATGACAGTGGGAGCATCCGCTGACGTTCTAACGGCATACCGGCTGATCGATGATGCGGGCGGATTGGCGATTGCAGCGCATGCAAACTCAACCCATGGGGTAGCGATGCGCGGCTTTGGATTCGGGGGTCAAACCAAGATCGCCTACACGCAGGACTCTCACCTTCATGCATTGGAGGTTACAGATTTAGGGCTGAAGGGTCGGAGAACCACGGCTGCATTTTTTAACGGAACAAAACCAGAGTACCCGCGTCGAATGCACTGCATTCAAGGTTCAGATGCCCACAGAATCCGAACGGATCCGAAGAACATAAAGAACCTCGGAATTGGGGATCGACCAACTCTTGTGATGCTGCCAACGATCTCTTTCGCGGCGTTGAGAGAACTGTTTATCAGCAATGACTTCGCGCGCACGCGCCCTCATTGGCCGGCAACCGACCAGGACTTCGATTTCATTCAGCGTGCACGTGAAGATGGGCCGAGTATCAACCAGGATTTTCACGAGAGCATGACTGTGCGCGGTGGCCGGCTTTATAAGATCATCGCTGACGTTTGCGCATTCGCAAACTCAAACGGCGGAACGCTTTATATCGGCATACCGGCTGAAACAAAGAAAGAACCGGTTGGGGTCACGAAGGCCAAGACAAGTGTTAGCCAACTCCAGCGGGAGTTAAGTAAACGCATCAGCCCCGCGCTCGATGTTCAAGTGGATACGATGGAGACAAGAGGGAAAACGGTCATTCGAGTGAGCATCCCCCGGGGTGATGATCCACCCTATGCGGTCGACGATAACAAAGTCTACGTCCGGGATGAAGCGGAGACAGGGCCTGCAGTCCGGGATGAAATCGTGAACCTGGTGCATCGAGGACAGCGTGCAAAACCGGATGTCCCTGATAAACCGGAAGTCACTGAGGAGCATCTAGCCGGAATTCAACACCCACGAACCGGAGTGGAAATCGTGGGTTCGGAAGAACGGAACGGGATCCAGTACTACACGATGCGTGATTTGCGTAATGGAAATGTGGTCAAGAATGTCACCCAGAGTTCAGCTCGGAGGCTCTGGCATTACGCAATCTCTGAATTTCGCAAGTTACCAGAGGACCTGAAGGGTGTTAAAGTCTCATGGAAAGGTGATGTGGGGGTGTTGAAGCAGCAGAAGCGCGGTACGCGAATGCGATATGACCTGATCCAAAAAGTTGCCAAGGGACACCGTGTTTATTTTGGGGTGACTGAAGACGGCATTCATGGTGATTGGAAAGCGCTGGTCGAACCTGAGGGGGGATAAAACTGTTTCTTTCCATTTGCATATCTTAATTCTGATTTAAAGAATTCCCATGACTTTATGTGCGAGCCAGACATCTCTGGTTCGCACAAGTCTTATACCTTAAGGTTGGAAGAATGAAAATCCGCGAATTTCTCTTTGAACAAGATTATGAAGGAGTACGCGAACTCTGGGAATCATCGGGTCCGGGTATTCAGATATCACCATCGGATTCACCGGCAGAGATCCAGAAGAAACTTCAACGTGACCCCGATCTCTTTCTTGTCACCGAGCGCGATGGACGGATTATAGGCACAGTATTTGGCGGTTTCGATGGCCGCCGTGGCCTCGTCTATCACCTGGCTGTATTGCCGGGTGAGCGACGCAGTGGAATAGGGCGCTCGCTGATGGTTGAGCTTGAGCGTCGCTTGTGGTTGAAAGGCTGCCGGAAGTATTATCTACTGGTTACGAAAGATAATGAGGAAGGATTGGATTTCTATGATTCGTTTGGAGCTGAAGTGATGGATCTATATGTTCTTGGGAAGGTGATCCAGTGAGGGTTGCCGTTCTTACAATCTCGGATCGGTCAGCAAGGGGAGAACGCGAAGATCGATCTGGACCGCTCATCCAAGAGATTGTCCTTCAGCGAGGGTGGGAAATTTCCGCATCCGCTATCATCGCGGATGAGCAGGCTGAAATCGAGGGGCGTCTTGCATCATGGTGCGATAGCGGCGAGATCGATCTTATTTTGACCACCGGCGGCACAGGTTTCTCCCCGCGCGACCTGACTCCTGAGGCGACTCGTAATGTAGTGGAGAGATTGGCGCCGGGACTGGCGGAGGCGATGAGGACGCGCAGCATGAGTAAGACTCCCCACGCGATGCTGTCGCGAGCGGTTGCTGGAATCCGCAAACACACGTTGATAGTGAACTTGCCCGGCTCACCGAAAGCAGTTGCGGAGAATATGGCCGTGATCATCCCCGCGCTGCCCCATGCAATTCAACTCTTGCGGGAAGACCCGCAGGCGGAAGAAGGCCATCAGCTGCCGCTTCCACCTCGGGTGACTTGATCCTATGGAGGAGCGAATGTCGTCTAACAAGAAGTCCCGCTGGTTTGTTCTTGCAGTGTTCTTTGCCTTCATGCTCTTGCATCAATCGGACCGTCTCCTCATCGCGCCGCTCACAACGCCAATCATGGAGACATTCGGGATAAACGAAGCACAGATGGGCGCAGTAGTGACTGGCGCCTTATTAGTTGGCGCATTTCTTTATCCTATATGGGGTTACCTTTACGACCGTTTCTCCAGGCCTAAATTGCTGGCGCTTGCCTCAGCCATCTGGGGAGCGACGACATGGTTAAGTGCCATTGCGCCAACGTATAAAACATTCTTGGCGACACGCGCATCCACGGGTATCGATGACTCGAGCTACCCTGGTTTGTATAGCTTGCTATCTGATTACTTCAAACCAAGTGTGCGCGGAAAAGTCTACGGGTTTTTGCAATTATCCCAACCTTTGGGCTATATGCTCGGCCTCGTCGTGGCGACTTTTTTTGCTTCGAGCCTTGGCTGGAGAAATATCTTCTATGTGACGGGTTCACTGGGGCTCATTCTGGCGGTAATCATTTTCTTTACGGTGCGGGAAGCGCCGCGTGGCAGCAGTGAGCCAGAGCTCGAGGGTCTCGAGGATATTGGTGTTTATAAATTCGATCGAAAGCATGCCCTGGGGTTATTCCGGAAACGTTCAATCCTGCTGCTCTTCGCTCAGGGGTTCGTCGGTGTCTTTCCCTGGAACGTAATTACTTTCTGGTTTTTCAGGTATTTAGAAGTCGAGCGCGGATTCGATGAAAGCGCGATTCTACTCACGCTCGGTCCGACGATTCTTGTACTCGCCTTCGGCTACTTCCTCGGCGGGGCGGTGGGAGACTTCGCTTTCAAGCGAACACCTCGAGGGAGATTGCTTGTCGCAATGGTTGCGGTCCTGGTGGGTGCGGTGCTGCTTACAATCACAATGAATGTTCCGATAGCAGAGCGCAGCCTTTTCATGATCATGCTGATCTTGACGGCACTATTTATTCCATTTGCTTCGGCGAATGTCGTCTCAACAATACACGATGTTGCGCTGCCCGAAATCCGCAGTACTGCTTTAGCCATCCAACTATTCATAGAGAACGGGGGGGCGGCGCTAGCTCCCTTCATCGCTGGTTTGATAGCGGTGCGCTATTCTCTGCACGATGCGATCCTGTGGATCTGCCTGATTGCCTGGGTGTTGGGAGCGATAATCCTGGCTTTTGCGGCTTATAAAGTGCCGGAGGATATCTCCAGCCTGCGCGAAGAAATGCGGGCGCGTGCCCAGACCGAGCAAGAAGCGCAGGCACTCGGGAATATCTAAGCGTGATGATCTGAGAAGGAAAAATGGTTGATGGGAACAAGGCCATAAGCCGGAAGACCTTCGAGAGCGCGGAGAGCGCCTCCCCGGTATTAACACGGCTCATTGCCGGGGTTCTTTCGGGCCAGCCTGAGACCGTCTTTAACTTCAACGCGTTTGAGAAGATCGGGCTTGCCCTGCTTAATCGATTACCGGTCTCGGTTGCCCGCGCGGTGGTCCGCCAGCAATTTCGATGGACAGCACTCCCTCCCCATAAAGCAGAAAAACTCCAGGTAGAACAACTCATCGCTGCGCGCCTGGCTGACTATGATGGGGTTGATGGTCAATTTGATGCGATCCTTGTAGGCAGTGCGATGGGTGGCGCCACGGCTCACCTCGCGGCGGTGCTCGGTGCCCCATTCCTTCCCCAACCGTTCATCCTCGGTTTGCGAGGCGGGAGCCCCGAAGACGAAGTGCCCCCTCATTTTGCGCTCACATCGCGCGTGGCGGAGCGGATTCTGGAAATGAATCCGGAGGTGAGTGCCATTGGACACTTCGACCCGATTCATGATGGATGGCTCACCCGCGTCGTCAGTCATCTGCGATTAAAGCTGATTGATTTACCGCGAGGTTATCGGGAATTTCTGCGGAATAAGCTCAAACCAGGCGGTACGATCGTTTATCTGCATTGCGATGCACGCTGGCTGCAGTACAGGCTGGGATCTCGACAGGTCTACCAAATCGGCGGCTGGGGTGGTATTTCGCCTCAGGAGTTCATTGAAGGCAGCGAGCGTATCGACCGCGCGCTGGCGGAGTCTGGCTCAAAACACCGCGGGGGTTGGGGGCTCCCGGGTCAAGAGCCGGCCGAGGAGCCCGAATCGGAGTGGGGAAGTGAGCCGGGCCTCGACCGGGCATTGGAGGCCTTCGCCCTCGAGCAGGGATACAATTTTGAGCGTATCACTTTCGATAATCCACAAGGGTTTTCCCGCCTGGCGTTCCTCGCCCATGAGGAATTGTATCGCCGGCAGGGTCGCGAGGCTGGAGGCGTCGTGGTGGAGACCTTCACCCAGTATGATCCTCAACTCGTGCTCTCAGCGGGTCTGTTGCCGCTATGGTTGATCTTCAACACAACAGATAGTCGCGAATTTCTTGAGACGCAAAGCCAATTCTTCCCCCGCGGGAAGCCCGTCTATTTCAGCGGCCTGGTCACACTCTCGCACACACCGGACATGGTGCCGTGGGCGGGGTGGGCGGAGGTCTTGGAAGGATTCTCCTGGACCAGTATCGGCGCCCGTCCATCACGATACCCCGAGGATCTAATCTCACTGTGGCGGTGGTCGGAACGCCTCCGGGATCTTGCACCACCCTCAGCAGGTGCTAAATCATCCACTTTGCCGCTCTCCGCGCTGCTCGATCTCATCCCCAAGGTCTAAACAAAGCACCTGAAACCCCGGGGTAACCCTGTGGAATAGATCATACTAGACAAACTACATCTAATAAGCTACAATTATTGCAAGACCCACCCCAGTAGGGGGGGGTATACGATGGGAGGGCATCATGGATCGAGAGGACACCCTTCACCGCTTGAAAAACATTGCCGGTCATATTCATGGTATTGAGCGCATGGTCGAGAACGATGCCTATTGCATCGATTTACTCAGACAAGTCCAGGCGGTGCAGGCGGCGTTAAACAAGGTGAGTTCGAAAATTTTGAATGACCATCTCCATTCATGTTTGATCACCGCGGTGCGCGGCGATGACCCGGAAGAGCGCGAACGAGTACTCAAAGAAATCATTGAAGTTTACGAGACAGCGACGAAAGTATAGATGGACCGAATCCGAGAAACTAATCATGGAGGTATAAGATGAGCACGGTTTCATTTGAAGTCCCTGGTATCTCATGTGGTCACTGCACGCACACGATCCAAACCGAAGTGGGGGAGCTTGAAGGTGTGTTGAACGTTGAAGCCTCACAAAGTGACAGGCGAGTTAAGGTAGAGTTTGATCCCCCGGCGACGGAAGAAAAAATCATCGGTCTGCTGACGGAGATCAACTACCCGCCAGCATTGTAACGAGCAACCCCTCGGGGTTGGATGGATTCGAGGCAGTGAGTCTCGAAGAGCAGTGGGTTGATATCTAGGAAGGTACATAGCTGCTCTTCCTGTCAAACAGCAGCCAATCTGTTTTTCCTCCTCGGGGAACGTCGCGATCGATAGATCAATCAATTCTATGATGACTGATCAGTGATCGATCTTAGGTAAGACGAAGACGAGGTCATGAGTATCGTGGAAGTAGCCAAGAAGGCTCTCATACTGCCGATTACTGGGATGACATGCGCCAACTGCGTCGCCGCGGTCGAACGCAACCTTAGGAAACTCGACGGGGTCGAATCTGCGAATGTCAATCTGGCTTCTGAGCGGGCGAATGTGGAATTCGATCCCACCCAGGTGGATCAAAATGACATTATCACCCGAATCAGGCGAACCGGATATGACATCGCTCTTGGTGAAGCAGATTTCGTTCTGAAACGTTTGAGTGACGGGAACGATGCGCGCCGGCTGGAGGAAGCCCTGCTTGAATCCGAAGGTGTTGTCGGCGCTTCGACGAATCTGGCTTCAGAGCGTGTACGTGTCCAATATGTTCCAACAATTGTCAGCCAGTCCGAACTCCGAAAAGTCATTCAAAACACGGGGTTTGAAGCACTAAAGACAACCGACCGAGTTGAGGATGTCGAGCGTGCGGCCAGGGAGAAGGAAATCAATCACCAGCAGCGATTGCTCACGGTGGGGCTGATTTTCACTATCCCCTTGTTCTTACTTTCAATGTCCAGGGATTTTGGATTTTTGCCCGCAGGTCTCGCTGATGCACACTGGATCCCGTGGCTGATGTTCACTCTGGCAACACCAGTTCAATTCTACGTGGGCTGGCAATACTACGATGGAGCCTATAAAGCGCTGCGTAACAAGGCTGCCAACATGGATGTGCTGATAGCCATGGGCTCGTCGGCTGCATACTTCTACTCTATCCCGGTAATGCTCGGCCAAATCGATGGGCACGTATACTTTGAAACTTCGGCGGTTATTGTCACATTGATCGTCCTGGGGAAGTTCCTGGAGGCGCGGGCGAAGGGCAGAACGAGCGAAGCGATTAGAACCCTGCTTGGTCTTCAGGCAAAGACGGCGCGCATTGTCCGAGATGAGCAGGAGATCGACATACCCATTGAAGAAGTCGAAGTGGGGGATATCGTCATCGTTCGCCCCGGAGACAAGTTCCCTGTTGATGGCGTTGTGATCGAGGGCAAATCATCGGTCGATGAGTCGATGCTCACCGGCGAGTCTCTACCGGTAGGGAAAAGACCTGGAGATAAAGTCGTCGGGGCTACGATGAATAAGCTGGGTCGGATCAAGTTCGAAGCATTAAAAATCGGAAAGGATACAGCCCTGGCGCAGATCATCCGCCTGGTTGAGGAAGCGCAGGGAAGCAAAGCGCCGATTCAACGCATGGCAGACCAGGTCTCGTCGGTCTTCGTTCCGGTTGTGATAGGGATCGCCGCAATTACTTTTTTAGCCTGGTATTACCTTGCTTCCCCTCCAACGGATGAACTTTCAATCTTTACCCGCGCGTTGATTAATACGGTGGCAGTTCTGGTCATTGCCTGCCCTTGCGCCATGGGCCTGGCTACACCGACAGCAGTGATGGTCGGGACCGGAGTAGGCGCCAAAATGGGGATTTTATTCAAGTCCAGCGCGGCGCTTGAGCGGGCGGGGAGTTTAACGACAGTCATTCTGGATAAGACGGGTACAATCACTCGCGGCCAGCCTGCGGTTACCGATATCATCATGAATGGATGGGAGGGGAGTGAGAGAGATTTTCTCAAGCTCGCCGCAAGTGCTGAGCGTGGATCCGAACACCCTTTGGGTGAGGCGGTCGTCGAAGCGGCTGCAGACAAGGACATTCCCTTAGAGGATCTGGACGGATTCAAAGCTATCGCTGGTCATGGCATTGTCGCCAGTGTTGGAGAGCGAGAAGTTATCGTCGGTTCGCCGAGGCTTTTTGTTGAACGTGGAATGGCGATCGATGAACTCCAGGGGGAGATAGAGCGCTTGCAGTCGCAGGCGAAGACAGTTGTTGCCGTTGCCATCGATGGTGAACCCGCTGGCATTCTTGGCATCGCCGATACGGTGAAAGAGGGTTCGGTTGAAGCGATCGAAGATCTTCACAGCATGGGGCTGGAGGTCGCCATGATAACGGGGGATAACCTCCTGACAGCCCAAGCAATCGCATCTCTGGTCGGCATCCACTCGCAAGATCACCAGGGGAAAAGTCTCATCCGTGCGCAGGTGCTTCCGGGAGAAAAGGCGGAAGTGGTTAAAGATCTTGAGAGCCAGGGGAAGGTTGTTGCCATGGTTGGTGATGGGATCAATGACGCTCCGGCGTTAGCACAGGCGGACGTGGGGATTGCTATTGGAACCGGTACGGATGTGGCGATCGCGGCTGCTCATATCACGCTTCTAAGCGGGGATCTGCGCGGCGTTCCGCGAGCAATCACCCTATCTCGCACCACCCTGCGGACCATCAAACAAAACTTATTCTGGGCGTTGATTTACAATGTACTCCTTATTCCCAGCGCAGCACTGGGGTTCCTAAATCCCATGTTTGCCGCTGGAGCTATGGCTTTCAGTTCAATCTTCGTTGTGACAAACAGCCTGAGGTTGAGAGGTTTGAAGCTCACCCGGTCTTCTTCTTCACCCGGGCGAGAATGATGCAAGTTTGCCACCTTGATCGTTGGGGGCGAAGGCGGTATGCTTCACACATTCAAAATGTGATGATACGAACATAAAGAGATCGTGACGGAGGAAAAAGAGATTCGATGGATTTCAGCGGCCTTACTTTAAGCCCATACTGGGTTGGCATCTCGGCTCTTGCAGGATTGCTTTCATTTTTATCACCCTGCGTTCTCGCACTCGTACCGGCCTATATCGGCTATCTCGGCGGTCGGTCGGTATCTTCCTCGGGTGATGTTGTCTCAAACCGGTGGAATACCTTCTCGCATGGGGTGGCTTTCGTCCTTGGGTTCAGCGTCGTATTTGTCGTGCTTGGTGCGGCGGCATCGGCGATCGGCGCCATACTATATGACTTACGAACCTGGATGGCACGCATCGGTGGCGTGGTTGTGATTATCTTTGGATTGCATACGATGGGTGTGATCAACATCCCCTTTCTGAACTACGACACGCGGCGGCAGGTGCAGCCCAACCCTGGCTTAGGTTACCTCTCCTCAGCGCTGATGGGCGTGTTCTTCTCGGCCGGCTGGGCGCCATGCGTTGGACCGGTCCTCGGTGGCGTGCTTACGCTGGCATTAAGCAGCGCTCGAATTATGGAGGGCGTCATTCTCCTTAGCGCCTATTCGGTCGGCCTGGCAGTCCCCTTTCTTTTGGCGGCTCTGGGGATAGGACGAGCAGCGGAGCTCATGCGTAAGTACAGCAACGTCGTCCGTTACATCTCCATCATCACCGGAGTCATTCTTGTCATTGTTGGTGTGTTACTGCTCAGCGGCAAGCTTGAGCAGCTTGCACGATTCGGATTCTTCGTCGACTTCGGCCTTTAGGAACTGCATGAATTCAGGATCTTCCACTCGCATTGCTGCATACCTCCTGGTGGGTCTTCTCATTGGGATCGCTTTTGCATTAGTTTTTTTTCTCGGCTTCCCAAGTGCAGCATCCGAGCCCAGCATTGGTGTTCTATCGACTGCCTCGCCGGGGGCAACCCCACCCAAAACAATAGGAACGGCGGTGAGTAAAATTGCGCCAGAAGTCGGTGCGCAGGCTCCAGATTTCGCATTGCGCGATCTGGAGGGAAATGATGTCCGTTTGAGCGACTACCGCGGAAGAACGGTGCTCCTGACCTTTTGGGCGACGTGGTGCGGCCCGTGCCGTTTGGAGATGCCAGAATTTGAAGGGCGCTATCAAGAGTTAAAAGATGATGGTTTAATCGTTCTGGGCGTAAATTTCGACGAACCCGAAGAGGATGTACGTGCTTTCCGTGATGAGCTCGGCTTATCCTTTCCTCTCCTTCTCGATCCTGGCGGCAGTGTTCAACGCCTATATCGAATCCGTGGCTATCCCTCAAGCATCTTCGTTGATCCCGAGGGTGAAGTTCATGTAGTCCATATAGGACTTATAACCGAGGGACAACTGCGCAATTATCTGCTAGATCTTGGGTATTCTCTATGATACGTGTGACACTTTTTACCAAGGAAGATTGCAGCCTCTGTGATGAGGTGAAATCCTACCTTCTCTCTCTCGAGAAGGAAGTGCCGCACACACTTCGAGAGGTGGATATCGATGAAGATCCTGCACTTCGTAAACGCTATCTTGAGTGTGTTCCGGTTGTCCAGATTGGGCCATACACCCTCAAGGCGCCCATCACTGAGATCGATTTGAAAGTCGCGCTAAACGCGGCTGCAGAAGGACATGCAAGCGAAGAGACTTCTACGTCCGTTTCGAGAGGGCAGGCGGTCAAGATGAATAAAGCACTCCTTTTCTTCTCCCGCCATTGGCTTGCCATCTTCAATCTTATTGTTCTCCTTTACATCGGTCTACCTTTCACTACGCCATATTTACTAAAAGCTGGTATGACAACTCCTGCTCGTGTGATTTACAAGATCTATGGCCCTTTATGCCACCAGCTTCCTTTCCGCTCATGGTTTCTCTTAGGGGAGCAGCCCGTTTATCCATTGGAGATAGCGGGTTTGGAGGTGACGAGCTATGAAGAAATAGCGGGTGTCAGCTCCGTGGATTTGCTTCGAGATCGAGCCTTCATCGGCAACGAGAGAGTGGGCTATAAGGTCGCTCTCTGCCAGCGTGATGTAGCCATCTATGGGAGCATCTTCCTGGCGGGTGTGGCTTTCACCTTCCTCCGGCACAGGCTAAAACCACTGCCGATCTGGGCCTGGTTCATCATCGGCATCATCCCGCTTGCACTGGATGGAGGTTCCCAATTGCTTTCATCTCTACCTCTTGTGTCATTCCCCGTTCGCGAGAGTACGCCCTTCCTCCGTTCACTCACGGGGATGCTTTTCGGTGTGGCGAATGTATGGATGGCGTATCCATATATAGAGGAAATCATGGTCGAAACCCAAACCCTGGTAGTGGTAAAACTTGCTGCCGCGGGTGAGATCAACTGATCGGCGAACCATCAAAGAATCCTTGAAGAACTGCAGAGGGGATTCCGGAAGACAAACAGCCTGCCCATGTCTTTCTGCTTGCCATGGTAGACTCTGACAATGGTTCGCACACAAACTGGATCCCTTGTTTATACCCAATTTAAGTCACTATTGCTGCCGAATTTAGTCCATGGTGTTTTCACGCGTCAGGGTGGTTTGAGTCCCGACCCCTGGCGTTCGCTCAACCTCGGTGGCACTGTTGGTGATGACCCTGACAGAGTGGCAGAGAATCACAAGCGGCTATTTTCCGCCCTAGACCGTCCAGTCAATTCGGTTTTCGATGTCTGGCAGGTTCATTCTGCTGATGTGGTCGTTGCCGATGGACCACGCAACGATCGCCCTCATACAAAGGGAGATATCATTCTTGCCGATGACCCAAAAGTGACGCTCCTGATGCGCTTTGCTGACTGTGTGCCCATTCTTCTTTACGATCCCCGCCGAAGAGCGATTGGGATTGCCCATGCAGGCTGGCTGGGAACGGTACGCCGGGCAGCGGAATTTGCCATCCAGGCGATGGTGCAAACCTACCAATCTGATCCCAATGACATTTTAGCCGGTTTGGGCCCTTCGATTGGACCGGATCATTACGCAGTGGGAGAGGACGTCGTCGAACAGTTTAAGGCGTGCTTCGGGCGGGAAGCCTCTCGCCATCTCATTCACCGGGACGGGAAAACATTTCTGGATCTCTGGAGTGCAAATGAGGCATTGTTGCAGGGGCAGGGGGTGGTTCACATCGAAGCAGCCCGGATCTGCACAGCTTGTCATGTTAATGATTGGTACTCGCATCGCAGTGAGGATGGGCAAACGGGACGGTTTGGGGCTGCGATCGCGTTAAGCGAATGACCCCGAATCGCAAGTGAGATGAACAAAGTGGAACAGCAAATTGATGCGAATCTGCGCCTTGTGAAAAAGCGGATATCCGCAGCTTTAACCAGAAGCGGGAGAGAGGCTGGAGCCGTCGAGTTGGTCGCCATCTGCAAGGGGCAGCCGGCGTCAAGCGTGCGTGCTGCATACCAGGCTGGGCACAGAGATTTTGGTGAGAACCGCGTTTTAGAAGCACGTGAGAAACAGGTCGAACTCACCGAATTGAGCGAGATCCGCTGGCACATGGTGGGGCACATCCAGAGCCGAAAAGCGAAAGACGTAGTGCCGCATTTCTTCATGGTTCATTCCATAGACCGTGTGAAAATCGCACAAAAGCTCGATCGATTCGCCTCGGATTCTGGGCGGATCTTACCTGTTTTACTCGAGTGCAACACGTCAGGGGAAGCGTCGAAGAGCGGCTGGTCGGTGTGGCAGAAGGATAATTGGCCGGGCGAAGTCGAGGATATCCAGATGGTCCATGAGCTTGAGAATCTGGATGTGCGAGGGTTGATGACAATGGCGCCCTGGGCGGCGGACACAGCGGTTCTTCGTTCCACATTTCAAGGTTTGCGGATCTTCCGGGATTTCCTGGAGGAGAAGCTCTTGACGAACTTGCCGGAGCTCTCGATGGGTATGACGGATGATTACGAGATCGCGATTGAAGAAGGGGCGACGATCGTGCGTGTAGGGAGGGCGATCTTCGGACAACACCACACTGACGCCTGATAGAGTTGCGGTAAAATTGTCCCTGGAGGAGAATCACGAATTGGCGTTGAGAGTGCCAGCATGTGATTATTGAATAGGCAGCTCCTCAGAATGACTATGCAGTAAGGGGCCTGAGCAGTTGCGTGAAGGTCACCTATACATAAATTAATCTAAAGGAGTACTCTTGACGAGTCTTGCGAATGCAATCGAAATCATCTTAAGAGCGTTCACATTTATCATCCTGGTGGATGTGCTGGTCGGATATTTTTTGGATGTATTTCACCCAATTCGCCAATTCCTGGATTCAATTGTTCAACCATTTCTCGCGCCAATACGCAAGTTATTACCTCCAATTGGAGGCCTGGATTTCAGCCCCTTGGTGTTGTTTTTTCTGGTTGAGCTGATCCGCAGTGTGTTAGTGGGGATACTTGTTTGAATCAACGAACAAAACACAGGGAATTTAAGCTCCATAATGGGAAACGGGGGGCTGCGCTTACAGTTCGTGTGACTCCGCGGGCCCGAAAGACTGAATTTGGGGGCATCCTGGAGGATGGTACGGTGCGGATCCGTGTTGCAGCTCCGCCGGTGGAAGGAAAGGCGAATCGCGCGGTTATTGCCTTCTTGGCAAAGGCGCTGGGGATTCGAAAAAACAAGATCGAAATCGTTGCCGGTGAACGCGGTCTGGATAAGATTATATCGATCGACGGGATCTCAGCCGATAAGGTTGAGGAACAAATCAAAGCGAACCTCGACCGGACGAGCAAGAAATAACAGAAAGAACGAGTGCACATAAGACTATGAGATTTTGGGGCTGACCAAAAAGGTCAGCCCCGTTCTGGAAAATCCGCGAATTTTTAATTCAGGAAGATCTGGACGGCGCTTGGGAGCGAATATCTATGCCTGATGCCCTGAGCTGCCACAGGGCTTCGTACGCCGCGTCTCTTAAATGAGGTTCAGGGGAGTTCAATGCCTGAAAGAGTTCCATTGCCAGCTCTTCTCCGCCTGCCCAGATGATCGCTTCGAGAGCCGCGATCTGCTCATCCTCGGTGCCCTTATTCAATGCTCTACGGACCATCTCCAGCGCGGCCCTACCAGGAGCGACCGCTAATCCTTCTTTCTCGGCGAAGGCTTGCAGCCAGGGCAGGGAGGATAAATCATCGATCGGGGGCAGGATTTTCCAAGGAGGGTTACGGTGCTGCTCCAAGAGCTCGGCGGCAGCGCCTCTTACGACCCACTGGTCATCATCCAGATGAACTGATTCGAGTATCTCAATCGCCCAGGCTTCTGGAACCCTGGCCAAGCCAAAAGCTGCAGCGCGGCGTGTGAGCAGGTTTTCCATCTCCATCGCGTCACGCAGCATGGCATACCCTTCGTCTGGGTTGCACGCCAGGGCTTCTGCAGCGGCGATTAGCACGCCCTCGTCGCTCTCAAGTAAGATATGCCCCAGACCTTCGAGCGCTTCATCTGTCCCTATCGTGGCCAGCGCCAGGCACGCAGCCTGGCGTGAGTGCAAATTGCGTTTGGTTTTAATCGTCTGGAGCAGAAGTTTTGCTGATTCCTCGTGCCGCATGCCTCCAAGACCCAGGGCGCCAAGGACTCGATTGCTTGGATTATCCGATTCAAGCAGTCGTCGGAAAAGCACCGCGACCGAATCTTCCTTCGCTGCTGAGAGCGCGTGAACTGTACGCAATCGAAGTCCGTAGGGGCGATTCGGGTCGGTTACAAGCGCGGCCAGGCGGCGCAGGACATCCGCCTTCCAGGCTGCTTTTTTCGGCGCATGTGGCAGGCAGCGAGCTAACGCCAGGAGGGGCAGCCCCAAGGGATCATCCGTGATCTGTAGATACCGCTCGCTGATGGGGGAGATATCCCCAACCGCTGCCAGGTACCCAAGCGTAAGTTCTGCCGGGGACCAGCCGATTTCAAGCGGCTCAGGAGCGGAGCCGTTATCTGCAATTTCTCGAGCGGCGAGATATGCGCCGACATTAGGCTGCGAGAAAGTTAGACGATTCCCAGCATGGCGAGTGAGGATCCCCGCCTCAACCATGTTGTTTACTGGTGTACCACGGCGAATTGAGCGCTCGGAAAGGATCCCCGACTGGCTTTGAATCCAATTGAGGGCTGTCGTCATGGTTGACTTGATTTCGCCCGGTGAGAGGATGCGGCCGACGTAAGCTTCCATGCTGTCTATGCTGCGATCTCCGCGCACATCGCCGACGTATGAAGCCCAGGTTTGGAGCGTGATTTCCAATGGAGACCAGCCCCGGAAAGTATTTGTGAGCCAACCCGAGATCAGGGCAGGATCGATATCTGCAAGACGGCGCTTGGGCAGCAATGGGGCGATATGAGTCTGCCAGGCTTCGGCCCATTTCCGCATAAATACGTTTTGATCGTGTGCTGTCCACGGTGCAAGTTGAACGGGAACCAAGCCCGCCTGCGCGAGCCCGTCGTAGTACATGGCCGGGCCAGCGGCAACAATTAGATTCCCAGGGAATTTTTCCACCAAGCGTTTAAGCCAGGCTGAGACAGAGGGAATTTCGGTGTTTGTGAATTCATCCAACCCATCGAGAAGCAGAAGGGCACGCCCGCGTTTAAATTCACTCTGGATTTGGCCCGGGAGTCGGGCGGCGGCTGCACTGGATACGGATTCCTGGACGGCGGTTACGATTGGCTTGAGAGGATCTTTTTCCGAAGATCGGTCGAGAACGAGAGCTGCAGCGTGCAGAAAGACAGGTGTTAGCTCTGCGGCAGGTCCAATTTCTGGATCTCTTATGGCGGAACGGATGGCGAGATATGCGAGCGCAGTCGTTTTGCCGGCCCCTGGCCATCCAGTGATGAGGATGTTTGTCTTTGACGATAGGGCATGTCCAAAACTGATTGTCGGTGCCTGATAGATGCCAGACAGGTAATTCCAATCCGGCAAAGTTGGCAAGATCGAAAGTGTATTTTCAGGAATAGCATCGTCTCTATCTGGACTCTGTGCGATTGGAGGGGCGAGGAGCCGCGGGGGAACGAGGATTTCCTCGAGGGAGAAGATCGCTCGGGTAACGTGCATGGATTGGGCTTTAGCGATGATATCTGCTCGATATCGATCAGCCGAAACCCTTTTCAGGCGACTTCCCTTTTCTTGAGAACGTCCCTCGAACCAACCGGAGATTTCATTTCGAATTGGCTCTAGCTTGAGGTAGAACAACGCGCCGAGAATGCCGAGCAAGATACCGAAGATGAATTCGCCAATATCGAAATAGTTGCCAAACAATCTAACATATAAATTGCGAATGATCGTAATCATAGATGGTCATCCTGCGTATAGTATGCGACCGCATTGTTCACAATATATCAGTGTGTTGCCGCTGCGGATATCCTGTTCTATTGAACGTGCAAGGTCCACGCCACAAACACCGCAGCTGCTATCACGGGTTAAAGCCAGCGCAACCCCGTCGAAACGCTTCCGGAATTTATCGTAGATCTTCAGGTCATCGGCGCTGATGTTGCTGAGTGCCGCATCCCTTTCAGTTTCGGTGCGTTCGATCGTAGCGAGTAGATCAAGGCGGTCTGCCGCTAGAAGGTCGTTCTCGCCGCTCTTCCTGGCGATCAGTTGAGTCAATTTTTGGCTTGCTTGATCGTGCTTGATTTCGTTTTCTTCGAGGGCGACCATTGCCTCGAGCAGGCGGTCCTCCAATGTATCTAAATAGCGTTTCAGTGATTGGGATTCCAACGTCAAATCTTCAAGCTCTTTTGGATTGGTAACGCTGCCGCTGTACAGCGCTTTCTCCGTATTCTCTATCTTGGCCCGTTGCGATTCGACCGCGTGATCAGCGCTTGAGTTCGCCAGCCTTGCTTCGGCCAATTTTTCTTCCCTGCTTTCTAAATCTGCGCGCGCCGATGTGACCTCATCGTCGTCCGCGAGTAAAACATCGATCTCGGCGATGCGTCCGTGACAGCGGCTGATTTCGAGGTCCAACTCTTGTAATCGGAAAATATTCGAGACACGGCTCATAAAGCGATTATAGATGCTTCGAGGTCGTCACCGCAAGGTACGGATGGCATACTGCAGGGGTTCGACGTAAGTAGATTGTCCAGAAAGGCCTGTTTAGGCCTTTTTTCACTTAAGGAGAAAGTGCGATGAATGAGATCGTTCACGTAAACAAAGAAATCCAAACGATGATTACAATTCCATTAGATCATAATCCTGCTGCGGTTTATTTGGCTCGACTCACAACTGAGAATTCAAGGTATGGGATGAGGTGGTGTCTCAATCTTGCTGCCTCGATTCTCTCAAGTGGACAGAGTGATTGTTTGAATCTTGACTGGACAAAAATGCGTTATCAACATTTAGCGGCGTTGAAGGCAAAACTGATATCGCCGAACCCAACTCCCACGAAGGAGAAGCCGTATTCGGTGGGGACTGCGAATATGATATTGAGTGGTGTGAAGGGAGTCATTCGGGAAGCGTGGAAGATGGGGTTGATCTCTGATCCTGATTTCTTGCGAATCACGGCTGAACCCAATCTTCGAGGTGAGTCACTCCCTGCGGGGAGGGCGTTGACTAAAAAAGAGATCAAGTCTCTCTTCGATGCTTGCAAATCGAATGGAGGTGTAGGGGGGATACGAGACACGGCGATGCTCGCTGTAATGTTGGGTGCTGGTCTACGAAGGACGGAGGTCTCTGACTTAGATATTGAAGACTGGTTATCAGAAGACTGCGTTCTGGTAGTTCGAACAGGAAAGGGGAGGAGACCAAGGGAAGTGCCAATAAGTAAACAAGTCAATCGAGCGATCTCGATCTGGGTGGACCTTCGTGGAAAAGATGAAGGTCCACTTTTCACGCAGATCCACGTTGGCGGTTTGATTTACACAGAGAGACTCAAACCTGCGGCTGTCTACGCTATCCTCGAAAGAAGATGGATCGAGGCTAAGATAGATAAAGTTTCTCCTCATGATTGCAGGAGAACCTACATCACGAACCTGCTTTCAAACGGAAACGACCTTGCCTCAGTTGCAAAACTTGCTGGACATAGGTCTGTTGAGACGACTGCGATATATGATCGAAGAGGACTTGAATCGTTGAGAGAGGCTGCTGAGTCGTTGGAGTTGCCTTGTTGATTTTATTCTTGTGGTCGTAGAAGTATGCAATAATGGTATTGATCTGCTACAGGCCGCTCAGATCGAGGCTGTTAGGGGGAATAATGCTAATGCAGATCAAGGAACTCACTATCACACATGTTTGGCAACTGGAAAGAACACATCAATAACACAGTAGCGACCTTTATGGTGTTCATCGTTTCTACTGTCGTGGATGCCGTCTATATATTGATGGGGCTTGGGGTCAACATCGGCGTTGATAAGTTTGTGGATTATATAAGACCTACAGGACTTACATATTGGATGTTTATTGTAACGCAAGCACTCTTGGCAACACTGACTCTATATACTATTGGGCTCTACGTATACTCTGACATGCGAATTATCTACTTGCGCTCGAAGAATCTGATATCCTCGATTGAAAAGGATGTTGAGGAAGAAGTGCCATGAGTAAGCAGGACGGCTCAATCTCACGTGGAACTGATAGCCGTGCCGATAATGGAAGTCAAAGATTGCCAATCGAGGTTGGTTCCGAAACGTTTATTAGAGTCTTCTTGGGACGCCTAGTGGCGATTGTGCTAGCATCACTCGGTGCATTGGTATTATTCTCGATTGCATGGATACTTGCGGACTATTCACAAATCATAGCTCTTATATACCTTACGGTATTGGCCATCCTTGTAACTCTATTACTCTCATCAGCTTTCCGGAAGACACCAGCCCCGATAGACAGAAGGTTGAAGCGCTTGCTGGATATTCTGGTCAGCACACTTGGGTTACTACTGACGGCCCCGCTTATCATCTTAGTCGGTATTGCTATACTTATTGACGATAAAGGGCCTATTTTCCTTGTCCAAAAACGAATTAGTATAGGCGGTAAGGATATAAGCGTCCTGAAATTCAGGACTATGCAGAGAGACCCTGACGATCCCCGTGTCACTCGTGCGGGAAGATATCTAAGAAGAACCAGCATCGATGAGCTACCTATACTCATAAACGTTCTTCGGGGGGATATGAGCCTGGTCGGCCCTTATCCCCTATCTCCCCAGGAAATTGAAGAGTATAGCAAAGAGGCTTTTTCCGCGTACAAGACCGTACATCCTGGGATAACTGGTCTTTGGCAAATAAGTAATGCACCGCATAGTGATTATAGAGAGCGATCAAAGCAAGACAAGCACTACGTCGATAATTGGTCTCTTTACCTCGATGCCAAGATTCTTGTCAAGACCATTCCCGCAGCACTACGAGCGCCTGGGGCGTATTAGCTCTGCCCCACTGCGCCAAACAAATCGCTGGAGGCGACCGGGGATGCGAGAAGAACTTATTATAGGTATTAATCCGATCTATTCAATAATTGTGACAAGCACTTCTTAAATCAGAGGGTGGATAACAATGAATAATAAAGCGTTCGAGAAAGACTTCTCGCCTGATCAAAAAATAATAAATATTGGCAGCTATATCTTAGTAGGAACACTCCTCGTTGTCGGAGGAGTGTTTTTATTTGGGAGGGGTGCTCTTAATTGGGTAATGCTGATATTTGCTTTGGTGGCGATAAGTCTCATTGGAATCATTGTTTTTTTCCTCTATAGGACTTATCGAGGCCAGGAAGTTGTAAAAGACAAAATGGCGTTACTCTCTGACCTTAGTTCTGTTAAGGGTCAAATCTCGAAGAATCGAAAAGACCTATCAAGGATAACTAAACTTCGAGATACCATTCACAAAGAAGCTGAATCGCAGTCAGCGAAGCGCCAAGCTATCCATGACGCAACGGTGGCTCAACTCGATAACCGCCGGGATCAAATTCGATTAAGTGAGAGACAGGAACTTGATGCTACCCTTTCTACATTGCAAGAACGTCACTATCTTGAAGGGATGAAGGGAGCTTCAATTAGGGATGCGAAAATATCAGGTGTTGGACCAAAGCTTAAGGAGCGACTCGTTCAGAATGGAATTCGAAATGCATATGATGTGTCAGAAGGTAGAGTGGGGGCCATCAGTGGATTTGGTGATGCCAAAGTCCAGGCCATGCTTTACTGGAGGAGAGCTGTCGAACATGAGCTGGATAGTACTAAGCCGTTAAACATCAGCGATGAGGTTGAAGACCAAATACGATCAAAATATCGGTCGCTGATAGACGAAACGGATGAAGAAGAGGCTGCGGGGTTTGATCAGCTAGCTCAAGATTTGGAGGCCATCAGAGAAGAATCTAGGAGAAGACATGAGGTCAACGATAGGAATGAGATTGAAGCGAACGACCTTCGAAGAGAATTAGATCAGAACCTGAGCGAAATTAATAATGTATTAGAGACGTTTGCATCCATAACATTCCGGAACTATCTGAAGCGTTCATACCCTTCATTTGGAGGAAGAATCAACCCTTCGCTAGTTGGTATTCTCTTGCCAATTTTATTTGCGGGAGGTTTCTGCCTCCAATCAGTAGCCGCTGCTGGTGCACTTGGAGGAATAATCGCAGATTCGATTCCCACATTAACACCAACACCAACAAAGACACCCACTCCAACACGAACCCCAACGCAGACTTCTACAAATACTCCGACGAACACATTTACTCCAACTAGAACGCTGACACCTACTATTACTCAAACACCAACGATTACACCAACCCCAACTATCACTAGCACCCCTACACCAGCTATCCCCTCCGGGAGCAATCTGTCATGTATCCCGACGGGAACTACGAGGGAGGAAGGGGAGATCGTAAGTATTGTTGATGGGGATACGATTTCAGCCAACATCAATGGAATTGTGTACAGGGTCCGATTGATTGGTATTGACTGTCCGGAATACGGCCAACCTTTTGGATACGATGCTTCGGTACACATGGCTGAACTGGCTAGTGGGGAAAAAGCAATATTAGTGAAAGACGTATCCGACACTGATCAATATGGGCGACTCTTGCGGTATGTGATTATTGGAAATATTCATCTCAATTACCAGATGGTTCGAGATGGATTTGCCTACTCTAGTACGTACCCACCTGATGTTGCTTGTTCTGATACTTTTGTGGATGCTCAACGATCCGCCAGATCGAGTCAAGTGGGTCTTTGGGTTCCAACACCAACACCTTGGCCAACATCTCCGTATGTACCACCACCGAGTGGGGAGAATTGTTCTCCGTGTTACTCAGTGTGTATCCCGCCACCACCTCCCGACTTAGATTGTGGCCAAATCAGTTATCGACGATTTCAGGTTTATGATTGTGATCCTCATCGGTTCGATGGTGATCATGATGGTATTGGGTGTGAAAGTTGAGGTAATCAGCACGCAATCTCATAAGCCCCAGATCTTCTCCGGTCTGGGGTTTTTTATTGGCTTCATGCTAAGAACACCGCAGAAACCCCGAAGAGATCAAGTTCTCCCACGTTTTCCTCCGGGGGTTGGTAGGAGACTACCTATTCCATTAGTCCTACGTGCAAACATCCATAATTACTTAACTACCCCAACTGTCTTCGCAGTCCATTGATTTCATATCATTTATCACGGATAATTCATATATAGAACATCCGTTCTATTTACATAAAGGAGGGGATGATGGCCGATGAACGAAACCAAGATGAGATGATCCTCCTCCAACTCTGGCTATCTCAAAGGGACGTTGAGTTTATCGAAGCTGAAGCATGGAGGATGGGATTTCGTCGAGGTGGTCGAAAAGGTTCACCTGGTGAGCCTGTAGGATCACCATCTCAATTGATTCGCCACTGGGTGGAGGAGAAACGGAAAGATCTAGAGCCGAAGAGAGACCAATACTCTTCGAAGATTGTGGAGGATGTAACATGACCACACCACGACCAATTAAACGAATTCAGAGTAGAACTGAGAGGCTTGAGGACATTGTCTCAAACCTTGAAAAGTACGTTCAGAAGGTGCTTAAAAGCAACGAAGTCTCCCGTCAAATGTTCGCTCTTCAAGCGAGGGACATGATCAAGGACCACCTGGTCCCGATGGAGGGGAAACAGAAAGAATTCCTCCTCAGAATTGAGAAGCAGGATGAGATCACTCGAAGACGGAAAGAAGAAGCCGAATGCGAGATCATTGAAACAGCGAGGACCTTTAATGATGTTGAAGGTCAGTTCCTCGGCATTCACGTCCATGAACCAACGGACGAGGCTGGGTGGGCACACCTCTCCTACTGGTCATCCCGATGGGAGAAGAAACTTCGTCAGAGGCCGCCGGATGCTGCAGAGATGTACCGCCAAGCCGAGAAGACCGGTGATACCCACATGATGTACTGGTTGGAGACGGAGGGGAAGGACGTCCTCAATGAAGTTACTCGTGAACTTGGTGCCATCCATCCTGATAGTAAAAGGGTCATCCGGGCCAACTTGGAATTGGACGGATTGATCGAAGAGTCAATGACGGAGTACGGTTCGATCAAATCCAAACTCAACGCAATGGAAGAGCGAATCAGGGCTTGCGTCACGAAGGTCAACTCTCTTGTCTCGATTGATGACGAGCGAAGACGGAACATCGAGAGAACCATGTCAAAGGATGAGGCTTCGATAACCCCGAAGATCCTCTTCGAGGCGGGGATTGGGAAACTGTTTCCAGAGTTAGCAACAGCTCAACGAATCTTTGATGAAGCCGTATTCAGTTCTCCGAGCGACGAGCTGAGCGGTTCAATTATACGTCACAGTCACGTGAATTGGCCAGATTCGTCTTCGTGCTGATGGCCAAGAAATCGAGACCGGACCATCTTGAGAGAATCGAGTCTGCTACGAGGGGGATTTCAATAGGGTGAGATGGTGGTATACCCTTGGGAACTCGTGGGAAACACGTGATCTACCCGGTTTTCTACGCAGTTCTCCGCTTGAAGACGAAAAAACCCCCGACCCTTTGCGAGATCGGGGTTGTCTCAAAAGTGGTTACCCTGGCCTAACTTCCGCCGAGGCTGATCCTTCTCCTATACAGTACAGGTTTTGCAAAGGAGAATCCTGTCGGAATGAAGAACCCAGGATGCGATTATCAGTCTTTGAGCGTCAAAGGAAGGTAAATCTTGTAGGACGGTTCCTCAAGACAATTTACAGTTCCATCCTGTGTCGAATGTACGATCAAAACGCCATCAGGGTCGCTGATGATCGATTCTATGAAGCTGACATCAATTGATGTATCGGGTGTGATGCACTGGAATTCAACCGAGGCGACAACCCCTCCATCACAAGGCGGACTTGGCATGAGTTGCGACACAGTATAATCGATCGTCCCCGCCAGATTATCTGCGATATTCGTAACTATGAAATCAGGTTTCGGACAAGTGCCCGCGCTGATTTGAACACCGCTTGTGCCCGGGTCTGAATCCACTACTGCAATCAGCGATGGATCGAAGTCTAAGCTAATTAGGGCACCGTACACATTGGTGCTATCGGAAAGCTGCAAAACAACGTGTGCGCTCCCTCCTGGTTCAATATCGACACTGACAGGGTTGATCCACAACAGAGCTGCGGCAATAGCCGGATATGTCAGTGCAAACGAAACGATGAATATAAATCCCACAACTATCAGGAGCAAAATGGATATCCGTCGATTATTCCTGACCAAGACCATCTTATTTACTCCTTCCTAACGCTTTTTACTGTTTGATCTCTTCCGATATCAGGCTGACTGCGATGTGAGCGGCTTGACCTACTTTCCGACTGGGTTGATAGGTCTCTATACGTTACAATATTCACAAGCGGGGTTCAAGAGGTTGTATTCGTTCAGGACATATGAGACGGTTTTGGAATTGGAGCCAAATCTGAGTGATATTCATAAAGATACTCTGCCGGTGTCCTCAAATCAAGTGAATGATGGGGACGAACGGTGTTGTAGAAGACCTCCCAATCCCGCAGTGCCTCATTGACGCTTTTCAAATCCAGCTCTCCCATGTACAGGTCATAGAACTCTTCTGTATGCGTCCGCTGCGCCCGCTCCACATGTCCATTCAGTTTCGGTGATCGCGGCGGGAGCACAAAAAGGCGGATGTTCTTGTCCGCGCAGGCCTGCTCGAACTGGGCCATGAACTCGCTGCCGCCATCCACCTGGATCGCTTGCACTGGAAAGGGCGCACGGTCAATGAGTGTCTCAAGGAACTTCCTTGCGTTTCCAGCCGTAGCACTGCGATAGGCTTCCACCACATCCCAGCGAGAGTCCATATCCCGGGCTGTGAATTGCTTGAAGATAATCCCATGCAGCGGCCGCACGTCTAACGTGTCTACTTGCACGATGTCCCCTGGTTTCCTCACCCGGTATTCCTTCGGCTTCCGGATGGCGTAGGGCCGTTTTATGCGCCGCTTCCGTGTGCATATCCCATTTCTGGGTGGCTCCCTGAGCACCCCTCGTGCTTTCAGCCGCTTCAAGATCCGCCCCACTGTGGAGATGGATGTATGCATGCCTTCACGATCCAGCAGCTTCCATAGCTTCCCCTTACCCATACCCGGGTGCGCTTCCCGCAGTCTCAGAACAGCCTCCGCCAGCTCCGGGCACCATTGAGGCCTGCGCACTTGTTTCGGCCGACGATCGCCATCCTCCAGACCAATCAATCCCCTCTCCTCCACCCGCTTCCGCCAGCGATACAGCGTTGATCGTGGAAGCCTGAGGATATCGGCAGCTTTCTGTGCGGAAAATCCTTCCGTGCGCAAACGTTGCCAGGTCTTCAACCACATCAGTCGTTGACGAGCTGCATCACTCATCTCAATTGGGCGTCTTCGGGAAACATAGTAGAATGGTCTGGGTAGTCCTACTATCCGCATTGGAGCCTCCTGTTTGTCTTATCCAGACTCAAGGATGGCTCCAATTGCTTTTATTCGCTACTGTCTCACATCTATCTGAACTTATTCAGCATAACCGATATCTTGCACCGTTGAAGCAAGGATACCAAAGGGGTAGAACAGCGTCGGAAGTGGCGAGTAAATGGGTACAACCGGCTTACAGTTGGCATTAAA
>JBARSI010000044.1:0-1555 GCA_049644665.1 Anaerolineales bacterium | reverse complement strand
ATCTTATGATGATGCCACCTGGGGGAATTTCCAAATTGATGGCTATGGCACGTGGTTGTGGAGCTTAGGTAAATACGTGGCCACCAGCGGTGATGTGGCTTTAGCGAACGAGCTTGCAGAGAGTATTCTTCTGACCGTTCGATATCTAAGTGCTGTATGGAAATTGCCTAACTATGATTGTTGGGAGGAACATCCGGATCAAATCCACACCTATTCGCTGGGCGCAGTATTTGGTGGCCTAACAGCCGTACAAGAATTAATCGCCGCCGGGTTGACCGACATTTCTCTTTCTTCGGTCCAAATCGTTACCTCAGAAATTCGCAACTTCATTATTCAAAACGCTGTCATCGACGGCAAGTTGATCAAGCAAATGCATCCTCCGGGAAATGATCCTGCAATGCGGACGCGGGCAAATCTTGGCGTCGACGCAAGCCTGATCGCGCTTGGTGTTCCTTATTGCATGTTTAAAGTTGACGACCCAACGTTGCTAAAGACCGCCGCACAAATCGAAACCGATCTTCATCGTCGAGGAGGAGGCGTTTACCGATATAAAAGCGATACCTACTATGGCGGAGGAGAGTGGATCTTACTCGCCGCCTGGTTGGGTTGGTTTTATGCTCTATCAGGAGAGCGAGAGAAAGCCAATGACCTCCTGCTATGGATCGAGGAGCATGCGGATGCTAATCTAGATCTTCCGGAGCAAGTCTCCGATCATGTGCTTTTCCCTGACTATATTCCCATCTGGGAAGAACGCTGGGGGAGGGTTGCGAAACCACTCCTTTGGTCACATGCGATGTATTTAATCCTCCACCATACATTAAATCCCGATAATTAACTTGTGATGGAAATAATGTTGATCCATAAACCTTATGGTCGTGAACATCCCTACGAGCAGGAATTGACCGAACGCTTCCCGCGAGATCCTCAAGCCGGTCAGAGAGTCACGTTGGGTGTAACAAGTAGCCCCCCCCGCACTCTCGAGACGGTATGGTGCGAATGGCGCCTCGAGGGCGAAGCCAGCTTGCATGATGTTGAAGGGCAATGGCAACAGGATGATAACGCATCCAGCTATTGGCACATCGAGTTGCCTCCATTTTCAGAAGGGGACCTGGTGCGGTATCGTGTCCTCGGTCGTAAGGGGGAAGAACAGCTCCAGACCGCGGAGTTTGCTTTCGATGTTTCAGGATGGCACCAACTGACGGCCATTGAAGGCTTTACCCACACAGATAGGGGACTCGTGTTGATTTGTACGACCGGTCTAAAAGGACTCGTCCTCCGCTTGGATTTGTCTTTCCCTCAACCAAATCAGATTCGCTTTGAGTGGAGTGCAATAGGGACAACCCGTGGCATATCCGGCTCTCCGTCTGTGGTCCAGGAAGAGAAATTCTCCCTGGTCGACAAAGAGACAAAAATAGTGGAATTCCGCCATGTTGATATTACCTTGAAAAATTATCCACCACGAATCGCAGTCATGGGGAAGGATGGACGGGAGATCTTGCGCGAGAACCAGCCATTAACTATACTGACCGGAGCGGATGGCAGCATCGTCAAATTG
>JBARSI010000043.1:0-29022 GCA_049644665.1 Anaerolineales bacterium | reverse complement strand
GCTGTCTCACCTGCTCCCTCTTGACCCTGAGTTAGTCGAGATCCAAGTTGTGCTATCTCCCGTCCCCTGATTGACCCAAATTACCTCGGAAACTAAAACTCAACCCACTTCCGGCAAACCAGCCGGCGATGGATCGAGGGATTTATTTAAACAATAAAATAAACCCTTCCCAAGTTCCTAATACACCGCCTGTGGCAGCGGATCTCGGTAATTGTGGGGTTGGGTCCAGGACCTTGTCTAAACCTGCGTGGGGCTCAGCAGAGATGCCTTCTTGAAGCATCTGGGGGCATTCCAGATACCCTCCGATGACTTGGCGAGGTATAATATTGTAGCGACCCGCCGCTGGCGGGTTTTCGATAGATTCTATTCAAAAACTGTGAGTAATTATGGAAATTGGCACCGTTCGCCAGGTTAATATTGACGATCAAATGCGCGGCGCGTATCTGGATTACGCAATGAGCGTGATCATCGCGCGCGCATTGCCCGATGCGCGTGATGGTTTAAAGCCCGTCCATAGGCGGATCCTTTATGCTATGCACGAAATGGGCATCCGCCCTAACTCCTCTTATCGCAAATCGGCCCGGATCGTTGGAGAGGTCATGGGGAAATTCCACCCACATGGCGACTCTTCTATCTATGAGGCGATGGCTCGTATGGCGCAGGATTTCTCAATGCGCTACATGCTGGTTGATGGACAAGGAAACTTCGGTTCAATCGACGGCGATCCCCCCGCGGCGATGCGCTATACCGAGGCCAGGATGGGGCCATTGGCTGCAGAATTATTGGTCGACATTGGCAAGGGCACTGTCGACTTTTCCGATAACTTTGACTCTTCATTGCAGGAACCAACTGTCCTGCCGGCCAGACTGCCAAATTTGCTCCTGAATGGAGCTTCGGGGATTGCTGTAGGTATGGCGACGAATATTCCGCCCCACAACCTCGGGGAACTGGTTCAAGCCATAACTCATATGGTGGATAACTATGATCGTGTCGAGGAGATCCCCTTCGATGAGCTGATGTCCTTCGTTCCCGGCCCGGATTTTCCAACCGGCGGAATTATCGTCGGGAACGAGGGGATCAAGCAGGCGTACAGCACCGGAAGGGGCCGGATCATAGTTCGAGGCCTGGCGCACATTGAGGAGATGGGAACCAATCGTCACCGCATCGTGATCACCGAGATCCCTTATCAGGTCAATAAGACTGTAATGATCGAACGCATTGCCGAGCTGGTACGGGGAGGCCGGATCGCGGGCATCTCCGATCTGCGAGATGAATCCGACCGGCGCGGTTTGAGCATCGTTATCGAACTGAAACGGGGGGCTCAACCGAAGAAAATTCTCAACCAACTATACAAGTTCACGACGCTCCAAACTACTTTCGGCGTGCAGCTTTTGGCCCTGGTCGAAAACGAACCACGCTTACTTTCTCTAAAGCGCGCTCTCGTAGCATATATCGAACACCGCCGTGTCGTCATCACCCGCCGCACTGAATATGATCTAGAGAAGGCACGCGCCCGCGCGCATATTTTGGAAGGATTGTTGACCGCATTAGCAAAGCTTGATGATGTGATCGAAACGATCAAGAAATCAGCAGATGCGGAAAAAGCCAAAGAACGTCTCATGGAACGTTTTAAACTTAGCGAGATCCAAGCTCAAGCGATCCTCGATATGCAGTTGCGACGTCTGGCTGCTCTTGAACAGAAGAAAATCAAACAAGAACATAAGGAAATTTTGAAGCTTATTAAATATCTTGAAGATTTGCTTGCGCATCCAAAGAAGATCTTGGCGCTCATCAAGGATGATCTAATCCAACTTTCGGAACAATTCGGCGACATGCGCCGCACTCGCATCGCGGCGGACGCCACCGGTGACTTAAGCGAGGAAGATCTGGTTGCAGATGAGGCTGTTCTGATCAGCATCACCCAGCGCGGCTATGTTAAGCGTGTATTTGCCAAAACCTATCGCCAGCAAGGTCGGGGGGGGCGAGGGGTCCAGGGGCATTCAATCAAGGAAGAGGATGAAGTCCTTATGCTGATTCCTGCCAGGACGCTCGATACGGTCCTCTTCTTTTCCGACCGCGGAAAAGTCTATTCCGAGAAGGCTTACCAGACTCCGGATGCCGATAGAACTGCCCGTGGTATTCCCATGGTGAACATCCTCGCGCTAGATGCAGAGGAAAGCATTACTGCTGCTGTCGTCGTGCCGGATTTCAAAGCCGCGAGTTTTTGTACGATGGCGACACGCAAAGGGAAGATGAAGCGGGTCGAACTCTCAAAATTCGCTTCCGTGCGCCCTTCTGGATTGATCGCCATCGGCCTTGAAAAGGGGGATGTGCTCGGTTGGGTTCGTCTGACAAGCGGCGATGATGAAATCATACTTGTCACGGAGGGGGGGCAAGCGCTGCGTTTCCATGAGACTCAAGTCCGCTCAATGGGCCGACCAGCGATGGGAGTTAAAGCGATCCGACTGCAAAAGAGGGATTTTGTGACGGGGATGAATATCGTCAGCCAGGGTGAAGACCTGCTTGTTGTAACCGAAAAGGGTCTGGGGAAGCGAACGCCCCTCGGTGAGTATAAGAATCAGAAACGAGGAGGATTGGGCGTCGTCACAATCGATCGCAAGAAGCGCTCCGTCACAGGCAAGATCGCGACGGCACATGTTGTAAACGATGATGATGATTTAACCATCATCTCCAGCGGCGGCATTGTACTGCGGACCAAGATAGGCCAAATCAAGCGCGCCAGCCGGGCGACGATGGGTGTTCGAGTAGTTAACCTGAAGAAGGGCGAGACGGTCGGAGCGGTCGCCATTACCTCAGCCAAAGAACTCAAGCAAGCGGGGGTGGCGGAGTAAGGACTCGCTATAAACATAGCCTTCAGGTTGGGTATTCTCCCGATGGAGGAGTGAGGGTAAATCGTATCCTTGAACATTGATGCCGGGGTTGTCTAAGAGCACATGATTAGACAACCCCATTCGCGTCTCTAACGCGGGTCAGGTCGCGAACCTAATTTCCTTGCGGATTCCGATTATCACAGAAGGGCAGTTTCTTTTACAAGTTTCGTTTAGTGGGAAATAAGAGTAGCTGCTAGACCTGTGAGAAGAACCAGATCAGAATGAATGTCAAACAAAACGATCAAGTCCAAAAATCGATCAATCGATGCGGGTGATGGAACCCCCGAGCCATTTCACCGGAATGATTTCTGCTGACGCAAGATCCACAAGCGGGAGCATTATGGCAAGAGATTGAGGTTCAGCGCTGGTGTAGCACACCACTTCGCCGGCTTTGTTTTTCGAGGTGCGGAGACTGTTGTCGGTTATGAGGCGGAGGGTCTGACGCGCGATGGCGGGTGATGGGTTGATCACATTGACACCTTCGCCGACAAGCTCCTGCAAGATAGGGATGATAAACGGATAGTGTGTGCAGCCCAATACCAGGGAGTCGACGCCCGAATCTAGTAAGGGCTGGATGGCGCGGCTTAGGATTTCCCGGGTTTCTGGTGAGTCTATCTCACCAGCTTCAATCCGTTCGACCAAATCGGGGATTGTTTGTGGGAGTACGGTTACACCTTCTGCAAATCGTTCCACAACTGAGGCGAAGAGTTCCCCTTCGAATGTCGTTGGAGTGGCTAATACCCCTACAATGCCATTGAGGGTTGATTCAGCGGCTGGCTTCACCGCGGGTTCCATGCCGACAAAGAGAAGACCAGGGAAGATGTTGCGAAGGTGATACAAGCTCGCGGCTGACGCTGTGTTACAAGCTACTACAATGAGCTTGGCGCCTTTCCCAAGCAGGAATTCTGTGATTGCTTCGGAATAGCCTCGGACTTCTTCAAGAGAGCGCGCTCCGTAGGGTACATGTGCCTGATCAGCGAAATATTGTATGTCCTCATGAGGCAGCAGGTTCCGGATTTCATGCAAGATTGACAGGCCGCCGACCCCTGAATCGAAGATGCCAATTGGTTGGTTGCTCATCGTTCTTCTTCCCGGATGGAGTAAACCCCAGCGGCTTTTCTGTTCAACCGCAGGGTCGCGCCGCAGGTTCTTCATATCAGTATAACGCATCGTGGCTCGCGGCAATTCCATCAGCCTGAGGCAGAGCTTTATCGGGGAAGGATGAATATCCGGTTTGGGATGGTTATGGATACTCATTTGGAGGAAAACAATAAGCCACAGATTTAGAGGTCGTCAAAGAACACGCCGTGAAGATGGCCAAAATGAGCAAAACCTGCTGGTGGAGTCCCACCGGATTAAATAAAAAAAGTGTAGTATTCACTACACTTTTTAATAGACAATATTAGCGACGCTTTTCTTTCAACCGAGCTCGTTTTCCGGTGCGATCTCTTAAAAAATAAAGTTTCGATCTGCGAACTTGCGCCCGGCGTTGAATATCGATTTTCTCGATACGGGGTGAGCGCAGAGGGAAGGTTCGTTCTACGCCGATTCCATGGGAGGCTGTACGACGCACCGTGAAATTGGTGTTATTTCCTCCCTTGCGGATACGGATCACAATGCCTTTAAACTCCTGAACCCGCTCCCGCTCCCCCTCCCGAATGCGGAAGTGGACCGAAACCGAATCCCCGGGATTCAGTTCAGGCAGATCTGTGTTTACAGGCGCTTCGACAGCCTTTAACAAGTCACTCATCGCTTTCATCCATCCTTAATTCATACTTATCTAAACACATGACCGACCGCCCGTTCAAGCTGGGCGGCAGAGACGAAAGTATACCACATCCCGCTTATTGCGGTCTAGGCAACTCCTCTATTCAACGTTCTCTAACCAGAGCCGAGCTAACACAAGTCCAGCGAGAGTTTTTGCATCGCGGATACTTCCATCTTCGATCAGATCCCACAGCTTCTCCCAGGGGATCTTTTCAACATGGAGTACCTCGCCAGGGTCAGGAGGCAGTGGGGCTGTGGATAGCTCCTGGGCGAGGAAGAAGTGCAGGTATTCCGTTGAATATCCGGGGGCAAGGAAGGTTCCACCGAGATGGATGAGTTCTTCTGGCGCCATACCGATCTCTTCGCGGCACTCTCGAGTGGCGCATACTTCAGGAGATTCGCCAGGATTCAACGTTCCGGCAGGCAGCTCGAGGAGCTCTTCTCCGGCGGGATGACGATATTGACGGACAAGCCATACGCGATCCTGCTTGTCGATTGGTATGAGTGCGATTGCGCCAGGGTGTTCGACGATGTCGACGTGATGTATTGTGCCCGCTGGTCCATCCAGCAAGTCGACGCGGACATTGAATGCTTTGCCATCGAAAGCTCGCCGGGATTCACGCACCTTGTAATCCATACTTGCATCTCCACATTAAAACGGGGCGACCTGGCGGCCGCCCCGAACGGATACTAGGTCAGGAGGGAGTTAGGGGATGATGAGTTCCTGTCCCGGGTAAATTGTGGCTGGTGATGTCAGGTTATTTGCATCAATTATCACTTGCGGATCCAGCCCATATAGGCGTGCAATCTGCCAGATCCACTCACCGGCGGCCACAATGTGAGTCGTTCCGCCTTCGACAATCGTATCCGTATCATCGGCTGTCGCTGGAGGAGCCACATCGGATGCGGGGATCTTCAGCACCGTCCCCACCTCAAGAGCGCCGGGGTTCACGAGTTCATTGAGGTCAATGATGGCTTGTGGATCCACTCCGAATTCACGGGCGATCTTGAAAATCCAATCTCCAGGCAGGATGGTGTATTCTGTAATTTGTCCCTCCGGGGTAGCAGTCGGCTGATCCGGTTCCGGTGTCGCGGATTCTTGTGGATCGCTCGTCGGTAAGGGTGTGGGTGTGCTTGTTGCACTGGTATCTCCAAGCGCCTGCGCCGTCTGCGTAAGGATTGCCGAGCGAACAGCATCCATCGTCGCCTGAGTCTCCGATTGCGCACCTGACGGCAACCCTTCATCCGTTTCCGGCGGAGGTGTAGAGGCAGATCGTGTGCATGCGGTTAGTCCGAGAGTGAGGATGATTAGAACAACGATCGCCAATCTCAATCGACTCATGTTAGCCATAGGCTCCTCCTACGGTGATCCGGGCGGGAATCCGCCTCCGGATGACCTTCAAGCGCGCATAGTAGCACAGGTGTTTGGGCGCGTCAAGCGGCTTTGTCAAGCAAAATCCCTAATACGGTTAAAAACCCCATACGGCCTCTTCTCTCGCGAGCGCCACGTATGGGGATGAATCAGATCCGCATCTGGCGACGATGAGAGCAGCTTGTCAGGCAGTATTTTGAAGTAAAAACGGAAGCTGTGCAACTTTACATAAAAAACCCCGGCTTCAGCCAGGGTCTGGTTATGTTTACAGACGATAGGGGAATCAAGCAATTTCCAAGACGGGCCGGAATTTGTATCCGTAAATCAGGATCCCTCGATCACCCTCGGAACCCAATTTACGGGTGACCATTTCAACCGGCATACCTACTTCTGGTTCTTTCTCGGCGATGTCGGTGAGCTGAGCGGTGACAAGTGGACCTTCCTCAAGTTGGACCATTGCGACGGTGTAGGGTGCCTGTTCCTCATGGCCAGCAGGAGCGTTATAAAGAGTGGTATACGAGTAGACTTTACCTCGCCCGCTGAACTGGTAGAGATCTTTTGCCTCGTCGCCGCAATCGGGGCAAATATCTCGCGGCGGGAAAATCTTCGCTGCGCAGTGTGGGCACACCTCGCCCACCAGTGCGTAGCGTTGTTTTTTAATTCTCCAATGACTGGTTATTTCCATAGATTTTCACCTCGAGGGTTGATATCCAACCACGGTTCAGTGTATGGTTTCAAGACTCTCAGGAACTATCAACTCACTCTCAAAGGGTCTCGACGGCAGAAAGGATGTGTGTGGCGGCTGTTGAGCCGGTTCCGCCGAGACTTTGAATCAAACCGAGCCTGGCCTCCGCGACCTGTATCTCGCCGGCCCGTCCCTGCAATTGCAGCGCGGCCTCGACGGCTTGGTAGACGCCGGTGGCGCCCCCTGTATCCCCACGGGCCTTCGAGCCGCCAAAAGTGCAAATCGGGATCTGTCCGTCTAGAGCGATCGCGCCGCTCTCGGCGAGTTTCCAACCCTCACCCGGGGCGGCGAACCCCGCGGCTTCCAAGGATAATGCGGCGAAGATTGAGAAGCGATCATGAACCTCAAAGAAGTCAATCTGATCGATGTTGATTTCTGCCCGATCGAGGACAACCCTTGCTGCATTTTCAGCTGCAGAGAAGGATAAAGGGTTCGGACGATCGTGAACCGCGACGGCAGATGTGGCCGCAGCGGATGCTTCGATCCTAACCGGTGGGAACGGCAGGTTTGAGGGGAGAACATCTCCGCGCGCAAGGAAGATGGCGGCAGCGCCGTCAGCTATTGGGGCGGCGTCGAACATATTAATTGGATCGCTGACCATGGCAGCTCTTTTGTAAGTTTCTATCTTGATCGGTTGTCGGAACATCGCATTCGGGTTCTTAGCGCCGTTCGCGTGTGCAGTGATGCTGAAACCAGCAAAGGCATGCTCCGGGACGTTGTATTCGAATATATAGCGCTGCATGAGCATCGCCGCCAATGCGGTTTGAGTCACTCCGTGGATCGATTCGTAATCGGCATCGCTTGAACTAATCAATGCAGCCTCAACCTCTGCGGTTACGCGTTCAGTGATCTTCTCCACGCCCACCACCAAAGCGGTATTGACCATGCCTGAAGCGAGTGCTAGATATGCCTGTCGCAGCGCCATACCCCCGGAAGCTCCAGCGGCTTCGATAGCGACTGCTTCAATCCCCCGCATTCCTGAGAAATCCGCAAGCAGGGCTCCCAAGTGAGACTGGCGTGAAAGTACTGGAGCGAGCATATTGGCAACATACACTGCCTCGGGCCGCATTGCCCCGATCTCATCGCGCGCAGCAGTCATCGCTTCAAGCGCAAGTTCGCGCAGAGAGCGGTCCCAGTGTTCTCCCACCGGTGTCATCCCGACGCCGATGATATATATATCGTTAGTGGATTTGTTATTCTTTGACATCATGTTATTGACTCAATTTTCCGCGGAAGCGGGCATAGGTTGCATAATCGATCTCGGTTCGACGATTGATGTAGTCTTCTGTGCGAGGAGCGACCCCGCGGCTCTCGAGTATGCGGTCCGTGACGAGTAGGCTCATCGCATCTGAGCCGGCACCAGAACCGTAGGAGACCAGCAAAATATGATCGCCTGGCTCGGCTACGTCCAGGACAGCGGTCAAGCCGACCAGGGCAGAACCTGCGTAGACATTGCCAATTCGAGGCACAAGAAGACCAACTTCAAGTTGCTCGGGGGTGAAACCCAGGGTTTTGCCTACCCTTTGAGGGAATTTCGTGTTTGGCTGATGGAAAACAACGAACTTGTAGTCTGCTGGCTTAGTCCCCAAAGCTTCCATTAGCTCATGGGCAGAGGAGGTAATATGGTGGAAGTAGGCCGGTTCACCGGTGAAACGTTCACCGTGTGAGGGGTACTTCTCATCTGCGCGGCGCCAGAAATCGGGAGTATCGGTGGTGTAGGAATAAGATCCCTCAACTACGGCGAGCGACTCATCCGCCGCCCCGAGGATATAGGCCGCACCGCCGGCGCCCGCAGTGTACTCAAGCGGGTCTCCGGGTCGCCCCTGCGCAGTGTCCATTCCGATTGCCAGCGCATACTTTGCCATTCCTGAACCCGTAAAACCAATCGCGGCTTGAACCGCTTCCGTGCCTGCCTTACAGGCAAACTCCCAGTCCGCGGCGAGGGTGTGTGGAGTGGCACCGATCGCCTCTGCGACGACTGTTGATGTGGGTTTTACGGAATAAGGATGTGATTCGGACCCCACCCACACGGCGCGAATGTCTGCGGCGTTGATCGCCGCACGGGCTAGAGCATTTCGGGCAGCCTCGATCGACATCGTAATGACGTCTTCATCGAGTCCAGCAACAGCTTTTTCGTCGATGGGAGTTCCCCCAGCGCCGCCCTTCCAGATTCGAGCGACCTCTTTCGCTGGAAGCCTGTAGCGGGGGATATATGCGCCATAGCCTACAAAACCGACGGGGTTCTGAGGTTGCATAATCCTTACGTCGCGTTCTTCAGTCATTGATTCCCTTCCTAATCCTTCTTTTCGTTTCGACAAGCGGACATCCCGATTTCGTCACTTGAGAGATTCTTACGTTTGGCGAGATTCTTGCTTCAATAACTCGCGGGCGTGGTTGATATGAATCATGCCTTGGGTGATCATCTTAGCGGAGATACGATCGACTTGTTCGCCTACGGCGCCTGCTGCGATGGCGATTTGGCGGGCGTGTAAGGACATATGCCCTCGCTGAATGCCCTCGCTGGCAAGCGCACGCAGCGCAGCCAGGTTTTGCGCCAATCCTACTGCGGCGATAACCTGTGCGAGTTCGCGCGCACTGTCGACCCCCATAAGTGCCAGACAGGCTTTTGCGAGGGGGTGTACGCGCGTTGCGCCGCCGACAGTGCCTACAGCAAGCGGGAGCTCGAGGAATCCCTCCAAATCTCCAGCCTCGTCTACCCCCCACTCACTTAAGGAAGTATACCGGCCCGCGCGCGCTGCATAGGCATGTGCGCCTGCTTCCACCGCCCGCCAATCATTGCCTGTGGCGATGACCACGGCATCCACCCCGTTCATGATCCCTTTATTATGTGTGGCCGCCCGATATGGATCAGCGGCAGCGAAAGCCCAGGCTTCGACGATTCCATCTCGGACGCTCGGACCGGTAAACGTTTCGAAAGCCAGGGCAGCCGTTGGGACGGTGCATGTGACTTTTGCCAGACGCCGATCCGCCAGATTAGACAAGATCTTCAAATGTGTTCTTCCCTGACTCAGCGATTCGAGCGTCGGGCCGAGACGTTCTACGGCGGTGTTGATAGCATTTGCCCCCATGGCATCTCGAACGTCGTAGATTAAATGGACGATGAGCATCGGGCCGACAGGTGTCTCAGTCAGAATCCGGACTTCGAGGTCGCGCGCACCACCGCCTAACGAGAGAATCATTGGATCAACTCGATCTGCCTCGGCGAGGATTTCATCACGGTGCTCGAGAATCTTGGTCTTCGCTGCTTCGAGATCTGGCACATCCAAGATCTGTATCTGACCGATCATAAGCGGTTCCGTGGTCTGCGCGTGGAAACCTCCACCTTCCCTGGCGAGTTTAGCCATAAATGATGCGCCGGCGATAACGGAAGGTTCCTCGATCGCCATTGGAACGAGAACATCTCGGTCATTGATCAGGAAATTGGTCGCAACACCCAGGGGGAGTCCGAATACCCCGATCACGTTTTCAACCATTTGATCGGCTTGATCCGGTTTCAGCCCACCGAGCCTCTGAAAAGCTGCCTTAGTCTCGGCATCCAAACCCGCAACCGAGGCGGCGTGTTCTAACCGCTCATCGATCGATAGCTTAAAAAAACCAGGGAGTCGTGAAGATTGAATAGGGGTCATAAGTTCTATTTGTATCGTATCGAACTGAGCGAGATTAATACTCTCCACAAGCTGGCAAAAACTATCAGGTTCCGTTTTCAAACAGGGATTATGAGTTAAGACCCCAGAAATCCTTCAAATTTGCCCGCTGACTGCATTTATGTAAAATACACAACCAATCAAATGGCTCTTTTCACCATGAGTGAGAGAGGTTCACCTTGGTGTTGGTGTGGGGTACAATTCCATATAAGGTAATAAATTCGTGAGCCACGAACGATCGGTCCCCACAGTGGTTGAGGGATCCACCGATGGAGTCACAACTCTCGACTCGGACCTTCAAGCACTACATCGGGCAACGCTGAGCCTGGTCTCTGACCTCTCACTCGACGGGGTTCTCCGCCGCGTCATTCATGCAGCGCGTGATCTGTCAAATGCTAAGTATGCTGCTATCGGGATTCCTTCAGGGGATGGTGACTTAACCACTTTCATCACGGAAGGGCTATCCCAGGAGGAGCGCGATCGCATTCCCATTCAACCGCAGGGGCATGGACTCATCGGGGAGATGCTGCGCACAGGGGAGAGCATACGTGTGGCGAATATCAACGACCACCCAAAATCAGTGGGATTTCCAGAAGGTCACCCGGTTATGCGTTCGTTCCTCGGCGTCCCGATCAAAGCATATGGCCGCTCGATTGGCCAGATCTATCTCACTGATAAGATCGGCGAACCCGAATTTTCCGTCGGGGATCAACATCTGATAGAGATGCTCGCCGCGCATGCTGTTGCCGCCATTGAAAATGCTCGCCTGTATCAAAAAGTTCTGGGAAGTGAGCATCAACTGGCGGAGCGGAATGAGGAATTAGGCCTGATGTATTCCATGGCAACGGCGGTCAGTTCATCCATGGATTTGGACCGGCTATTAGAAGTGATACTGGGCAGGGTAATGAATATCTTCCACGCCGACGCAGGCGAGATATTTCTGCTGGAAGAGTCGGAGGGTGTTTACCGGAAGGCGATTCATATCGGCGGGGCGCCGGACGCTTTCTGGGAGATTGATCGCTTTCGCATAGGTGAGGGGTTTATTGGACAAGTAGCGCTTACAGGTAGTCTGAAGTGGACGAACAATTTACGCGAGGATGATCACTTTCTGCGGAAGGCAGTTGTGGAGAGCGGGTATGAAACACTGGTCTGCGCGCCATTGATTGCTCCCGCAAAGGTAACGGGGGTGCTCAGCCTGGCATTTAAAGGGCGGCGACCGATCGAAGATCGAGATGTGGGTTTACTTGGAGCGGTTGGCGCCGGTGTGGGAATCGCAGTCGAGAACGCCAGGCTGTACCGCAGGGCACGCAGGGTTGCTGTGCTCGAGGAACGCGAACGCATTGGCATGGATCTGCACGATGGGATCATCCAATCGATCTATGCCATTGGTTTAGGCATGGAATACACTCGACTTACTTTTGGAGATAAAGCGCCAGAGGCTGCCAGCCGCCTGGAGCAGGCGATCGATGGCTTGAACAAGGTAATTAGGGACATTCGCACCTATATCCTCGATTTACAACCCAGCCGGATTCGCACCGACGATCTGCCACAAGCGCTCGGACGGCTGGTCCGAGAGTTCAAGGCCAACACGCTGGTGGAGGTGGAGTTGAAGATTGATGAGGATGTACTTAAATTTATCCAGGATCAACCAGCGGAAGTCTTATTTCACATTGCCCAGGAAGCGCTGGCTAATACGGCTAAATATGCGCGCGCCTCCAGAGTACTGGTAAATCTACGACAATCTTCAAATAGCGATTTGACATTGCAGATTATTGATAATGGGCAGGGCTTCGAAGTCGAATCTCAGCCTGATCTACTCGGTCACGGTTTGTCGAATATGAACGAGAGGGCCAGGCAGCTCGGTGGAGAGTTCGATGTTGTCTCGGGTCCTGGAGAAGGAACGACCGTCACTGTGCGAATTCCTCAAGATCGCCTCTATAGCATAATCCCTCGCTCAACAACGCAGTACGAATGACCTGCCCCATCCTTTCCAAAGACGAATTCCTCTTTTGCATGACAGGTTACAAAATACATCAGGAAGGGTATCACTTATCGAGTCTCTGATGCACTTCTATACTGGAGATTAAATGGGGACTCGAGATAAAAAAATGAGTGAAACCCGACTTTATATTATTGATGAACGCATCACAGTACGAACAGCGCTGGCAGAACGGTTAGACCAGGCGGCGAACCTGCTCGTCGTCGGCCACGCGGGGGATGTGGAAGAGGTAATGCAGGATGTCAAAGAAAAGAAACCCGATATCGTTCTGCTCGAGGTCAAGCGGAAGGATGGAATGGGGCTAGAGATCCTGCGTTCGATTGTGTCGATGGAATGTTCCCCGCGAATAGCCGTGTTGACGAGTTACCCGACAAAATGGGAAGAGGACGCTGCACTGCGCGCTGGTGCGGTTTGCTATATGATGAAGGATCTAGACTCGGAAGAACTAATCAGTATGATCTCGCGTTGTGCAAAAAAGTAACAAATCCAAGTTGCCGAATTTTATGAAAGCACCCTGATCAGGGTGCTTTTTTTCATGCAAATACGGGTAAAGGTACTTTCCCCTTTTTTTTTGTGATGCGCGATTGATCATTGTGTTTTCGCTGGATTGTGCGCGGGCTTGAGAGACGCTAGCTTCGAATCGGTCAGGGAGGAAGGCCAGGAGCGGTATTAAAAAGCACCCGAGATCAGTCTCGAGCGCGAGATGTGAAGTATGGTGCCCCCACGGGGATTCGAACCCCGGTCTTAGCCTTGAAAGGGCTACGTCCTGGTCCCCTAGACGATGGGGGCATCGAGCCGCATTGTACCATTCACGAGAGTTAGCGGTCAACGCTTTGAACGTCCCCTGGTTGGCTTTCCCTTAAATGAGGGCATGGTGATACTAACGCCGACCACCAAGCGTCGGTCACCCATTCGAGCGCGGAGTCTGGGATCGATCTCTTCAAGGTCGTCTGAAGTCGTAATCACGGTGGGAAGGCTTGCGTTGTAACGGTAATTAAATAGTTGATACAACTTCTCTTTTACCCAGGGCTTCATCGACTGCGTTCCCAGGTCGTCTAAGATGAGCAGGTCGGCGGTCCGGATTTCATCGAACCGCCGGTCGTATGAAATCATACTGTCAGGATTGAATGTTGCCCGCAGGTGATCGAGCATATCCGGCACGACTACGAACATGACGGGGTAGCCATTGCTGGCGCGGTAGTTAGCAATGGATGCAGCCAGGTGGGTCTTACCGCATCCGTAAGTCCCCATGAGGACAAGCCAGCCTACAGGTTCCTCGGCGAATATCTGTGCTGCTGTAAACGCTTGATCGAGGGTTTTTAGATCCTTCGCGGGTAGCTTCTCATCTTTCCTCAGGTTGAAAGTGCCGAAGGTTTGATGATCATGGATGGAGAGCGATGAGAGTTCATGTTGACCGGTATCGTCGACAGGGCGGCGATAGTCTGATGCGTAGATGCGCACATAGGTGACAATCTCCGGATCAGAGAGGCGTGAGCGCATACGACCCTCAATCTCCTCCAAAGTGAGATTTGTCGTCACGACCAATGGAAGTTGATTGATGTAGCGGAAGTTTAAAATCTGGAAGAGCTTCTCCCGCGCCCAGGGAGTCGCGCTCTGTGTCCCGAAATCGTCAAGGATGAGCAGCGGAGCAGAGCGAATTTGCTCGAAGCGATCTTCAAATGTGACTTCTTCATCCGAGTAGGAATAACGAAGTTGGTCGAGCAAATCAGGTACCGTCAGGAAGAGCGTGGGAATGCCGTTCCCCACGACCTTGTTGGCAACTGCCGCAGCCAGATGTGTCTTCCCACAGCCGAATCCACCCTGGATCAGTAGCCATCCTTTTACATGATCTGAGAAGGTATTGGCCTGGTTGAATGCCCTCTCAAGCGATTCCTGCTGCTGAGGACCAAGCCCCACCCGACCCTGCGGGTTGAACGAATCGAAGGTGAGGTGCAGGAGCTCGTCGAGCTGACTCATGTGGAACAAACGGGCATGCATACGCTCGCGAATATCTACCTGTCTGCAAACGCAGATCTCCAGGCGGCCAAAATCCGGATGATCGATGGGGAGATCGGCGCGTAAATATCCCTGGCCTTGGCAGTGCGGGCAATCCGGATCACCGATCAAGTGCTTTGGCTGTGAGGAATCCATACTGTTACTCGTCCGTTTCTGTGTCCCAGAAGTCAGCGAATTTTCCTTCGACGTAGCGTCGGCGAGCCTTTTCAGAGTCTCCTCGATCTTTTCGCTCATCCTTGCCTCTTTTGTGCCAATCCTCCAGGATGACTTCGATATAACGCCACTTACGGACGTTGTTCGTCACAGCGATGCGGACAGCATCCTCAATCCAACCAGTTGGATACTCGGTTTCCGCATCCCGCAGGTGCTCGGCGATCATCGGGGTCAGGGGACCGATGTTCTGTTCATAGAGAGTATATATGTTGGGCCGCTCGACTGCCAGGGAGATGGGGACTACAGGATCTCCGGTGGGCTGCCACTCCCCTGCTTTTATTGAAGTGACCGCGGCGCGCCCCTTGGGGCTGTTGAGGAAGAAGTAGCTGTCCTCTCCTTGATCGAATTCGACCATCACTTTCAAAAATGTACCGCGGGCGACTGCCCGTTCCAAAGCATCGGCCAGGGCCTCCAAGGGGGTCATATGATCATGCTGCATCCCCTCCATCAGCAACGGATCGGCAGCCATTTCCTCCAGGCTGATATACCGAAATTGCCCTTCCTTTTGGGTGAGAGCCCAGAAAGCGTAGATGGTGACTTTGAACTCCCCGAGGTGATCGATCCTGGGCAGGAGTTCGCTAAAGAAGGTGTTGGGAATCGGGGTGAGGGGGATTTTACCCTCTGGAAACCCGGCGAAAGATCCGATTTTACTCATGCTTTTAGTTTTAAGGGCCTGGGATGACTCTGTGTGTTCACGGACTCGCAGCCAGATCGACCTGGCGTGTAGCGGCGTTCTCGAACTTCGCCAACGACTGGCGGAATACGAGTTCCACGCTTCCAACCGGTCCATTTCGATGCTTGGAAACAATAATCTCGGCGATGTTCTGTTTTAGCGTATCATCCTCGTATTGATCTGGACGGTAAATGAACATCACAACGTCGGCGTCCTGCTCCAGGCTTCCTGATTCACGCAGGTCGGAAAGGATTGGGCGGGGTGGACGCCGGGATTCAACGGCCCGAGATAATTGTGCGGCCGCAAGGACAGGCACGTTCAGCTCACGCGCCAGACCCTTCAGGTTCCGGGAGATGTAGGATACCTCCTGGACGCGGTTGTCGATCCTCGAATCTCCTGTCATCAACTGCAGGTAATCCACGACAATCAGGTCTAGACCAATTTCCATATGCAGTCTACGGCACTTGGTCCTCAACTGCAGAGGCGTGATGGCGGGAGTATCGTCCAGATAAATGTGTGTGTCACTGAGCGCACTGACAGCTTGTGTAAAGAGAGGCCATTCGTCATCGCGCAGGTTTGCCAGGCGCAAGCGCTGTGAGTCGATTGCGGTTTCCTGAGAGAGCAACCTCTGTACGAGCTGCTCATTTGACATCTCCAATGAGAACAACGCAACATGTTTCTTGTGGATTTGGCTGGCGTTCTTCGCGGCCGAAATGCAGAAACCTGATTTCCCTTGCCCCGGTCGACCGGCGATGATCAACAAGTCGCTCGACTGCATGCCACCTAGAAGACGGTCAAGGTCAATGAACCCGGTCGGCACACCCATTGTTTCATCCTGGTGTCGGGCAAGGTAGTCGATGCGGTCGTAATAAGAACTAAGAACGCGCTTGATCGGCTGTAAATGGTGTGTGAGGCGGCGTTCGCTCACACCGAAAATAGATTTCTCTGATTCGTTAACGACATCGTCAATAGCCGTCGCGCTTTGATACGCAAGGCGCGCAATTTGAGCCGCGGCGCCCAGAAGCCGGCGCCGGGTAGCAGTCTCTTCCACCACACGTGCATATGCCTCAGCGTGCAGGGATGATGGAACGTTGTTAATCAACGTTGTCAGGTATGCTGGACCCCCTACCTCGTCCAGGCGTCCCTGGCGCTCCAACTCCTCGGATGCGGTAAGGATGTCGACCGGGAGGCGCTTTTCCTGCAGGCTGGTGAACGCTTCCCATATCCATTGGTTCCGATGCAGGAAGAAATCTTCCACTGAGAGGAAATGTGCGACGTCGAAAAAAACATCCGGATTGACCAACACAGATCCCAGCACAGCTTCTTCTGCTAAGCGGTCGTGCGGCATCTCCTGAGTCGGGCGACCATCACCTGATGATGGAATGCTCTTGGGATGTTGTGGCTGATCACTCATATTATTTGACAGTTACTCATTCGCAACATGGAGAGATTGCGGGCACGCTCTGATGCTGGATCCCCAGTAGAGAATCGCGGAAACGAGCGTAGTTAAAGTCGATGAATTTGTTTATTCCTTATCGTCATCTTCGGTGGTTTCTAGGTCATCGAGATTTAGTGTCTCGACGAAATCCTTAAATACGTCCAGACGTTCATCGGGTTCCCCTTCGATCTCTTCCCCTTCGATATTTTTTTCGGGAGTAGATGCGGCTTCGTTCATGACGTCTTCAGCGATGAAAACGGGAATGTGAGCGCGAACCGCGAGCGCGATGGCGTCAGAAGGGCGTGAATCGATTGACATTTCGCGACCGTCAATGGTGAGGATGATTCGGGCGTAAAAGACATCATCTTGGAGAGAGGTGATATTTACTTGCTTCATTTCAGCGCCAAGTTCTTGCAAGATGTTGCGAAGCAGATCATGTGTTAAAGGTCGGGTGACTTCGACTTCCTGAAGGCTGAGCGTGATTGCTTCAGCTTCGTAGGGACCGATCCAAATGGGCAGGAAACGCTCGGAATTTCGCTCCTTCAGGATAACGATCCGTTGTTGAGACATCAAGCTAACTCGAATGCTGTCGATCTCGACTTCTACCATCCACCAAGCCTCCATATCCACAATTTCTCATGGATGAGGCGATTATAACATGGGTATCGATTGATAATGTTCATGCCGAAAGTGTCCTTGTCGATGAGTTCTGCTAAGATTATGGGTGCAATTCCATCATCAGCAGATATGAACGGAGTAAATTAATGTTTGAAGGTCTTTTATCTCCCCGAGGGGTCGCTGTCATCGGCGCCTCCCAGAATCCCGGCAAACTGGGCTATGGAGTCGCCCGAAACCTGGTGGTTTCAGGGTACTCCGGAGCGATTCATTTTGTGAACCCCGGCGGCGGACAACTCTTTGATCGACCGCTGCATCCCAATGTAGAGAGCATTCCCGATCCGGTGGATCTAGCTGTGATCATGATCCCAGCACGCTCGGTGCCAGAGGTGTTGGAAGCCTGCGGCAGGCGGGGGATCGGCTTTGCGATCGTGGGATCGGGTGGGTTTGGTGAAACTGGTGAGGAAGGAATTCGCCTCGAGCAGCAGTGCATGAAGATCGCCCGCTCCTACGGTCTCCGTGTTTTAGGACCGAACTGCATCGGCTATCTGGACACACATCTTCCGATTGATACGAGCTTCCTGCCGCTCCCAGGACCTATTAAGGGTGATATCGCCTTTCTGTCACATTCGGGGGCCATTTGCGAATCAGTGATCGATTGGGCGCGTGGTCAAGGGTTTGGGTTGTCTCGATTATTAAGTTTGGGGAATCAGATGGATCTAAATGAGGGGGATCTCCTGCCGCCGACAGCAGCGGACCCTAACACACGTGTCGTCGCCATGTATCTTGAGGGGGTTGGGGACGGAGAGAATTTCATTGAGCAAGCAAGGAAGGTTACGCAGGATGTGCCGGTCGTGGCGATTAAAGTTGGACGTTCTGAGGGAGGACGTGCAGCAGTAGTGTCTCATACCGGCGCGCTTGCCGGGCGGGATGTCGCCTTCGACGCGGCCTTTCGTAAGGCGAGGGTGATCAGGGCCAGGCACAGTGAAGAGATGTTCGATTGGGCGAGAGCTCTGGCTTGGTGTCAACCGCCCTCGGGTCCAAACATGGCTGTGCTCACCAACGCGGGTGGGCCGGGTGTTATAGCGGCGGATGCGCTGGACGATAATGGTTTAAGGCTGGCGAAGCTGGCTGAGCAAACCAGGGAGAAATTGGGGGCGTTCCTTCCAAGCGCGGCCAGTTTGAACAACCCCGTCGACATGCTGGCTGGCGCAGGACCGCGCGAGTATGCAGACAGCTTGCGTATATTGCTGGCGGATGAGGGGGTAGATGGAATCATCGTAATCCTGCCGCCTCCACCCGTGACGACCGCGGCGGAAGTCGCAGGTGCAATCATCCCGGTGATCCAGTCGGCAACGAAACCCATCGTGATCGCGTTGATGGGAGAGGAGCTTATCGCACATGCCGCCCGGCTCTTCAGAGGCGCACGAATTCCGGATTATCGATTCCCGGAGCGTGCAGCCTCTGCACTGCGCGTACTCTACGATCGCTCGACCCAGCTCAAAAGGCCAACCGAAAATGTGGTCGTTTTCGACGATGTCAAGCAGGAAGAGGTGGAGTCCATCTTGAAGGACGCTAGTGTTGGGGTGGATGGATTTGTGACCGCGGATGTTGCGGCGAGGATCGTCAACGCGTATGGGATACATATCCCAAAACACTGCGATGTAACCAGCGCGGAGGATGCCGAGAGGGCCGCTGAGGAGATAGGGTTCCCCGTGGCGCTTAAAGCGGATTCATATGACCTGACCCATAAATCCGATGCCGGAGCAGTCTCACTGGATTTGCAGGATGGCCCAGAAGTGCTGGAAGCATATCGTTCCGTTTTGCGCCGTGTGCGGAGTTCGGTTCCGCGAGTTGAGGTGCAGGGAGTCATGGTGCAGGCTTATGTCGCGAGAGGGCAGGATGTGATCGTCGGTTTTGTGCGCGATCTTCAATTCGGACCTCTATTGATGTTCGGTGCTGGTGGAACGGAGGTCGAAGTGTTGAAGGATGTCTCTTTCGAGCTCGCTCCGCTGAGCCGCACCGAAACGGAAGCAATGGTAGATAAGACATGGGCTGGCCGACGCCTGCGAGGTTATCGAAGCACTCCAGCGGTAGATCGAGAAGCGGTGATCGAAAGCCTTCTCCGCATAAGTCAGTTGGCGGTTGAGAACCCTCAAGTAATCGAGCTTGAAATTAACCCTCTACGTGTTCAGGAGGTGGGAGGTGGCGTGCAGGCGATCGATGTGCGCCTGCGTTTGCGTGGATGATTGCCCGCGCGCACATCGCCGCGTGGTAGCGATACTCGTGTACTGTCCATAATCGAAAATTGTCTACCTGCGGTCCGGCATTGTGTTTTTTTCTTTACCTCGATGGCGTATTGCTGCTGGGGCGTTCAAGCCGCCATTCTCTCAATTCCATCACGAGAGGAGATTCTTGAGAGCGGCTCGTCTTTGAGTTGCAGGGAGAGGGGGGTAGGTTCTTTCTGTAGCTGCGGGATAAGTCTTACCGATCTTCTCGCTGAATCAACTGGAGCGCTTTGGCAATCTTGGCGGCGACGTGCGCGTTATTGCGCAGGAGAGCCTGGTTCGCTTGCAGGGTTGCACCTTCTGTGATCTCTGCCAGGCGAGATAAGAGAAATGGTGTCAGGGCTTTTCCGCGGATCGCTTGTTCTTGAGCTTCCCGCTCAACTTGCTGCAAAGCTGAGTTTAATCGTATCGCCGGGATCGCCGCACCCTCAGGGCAGGGGACACAGATCAAGATGCCTGAAATCCGGGTTTCCCAGATCGCCCGCAATAAAGCTGCTATCTCACCAACGGTGTCCACTCGAGCGTGGATCGGTAAATCGCTCTCCCTCGTAAAAAAAGCCGGGAATGTATCCGTTTGCCAACCGATGACGGGTACGCTAAACGTCTCCAACCACTCAAGTGTCCTGGGTAGATCGAGGATCGATTTCGCGCCTGAGCAGACCACTGCGACAGGTGAACGTGCAAGTTCGGATAGGTCGGCTGATATATCTCCGCCTGGTCCGTGGTGAACTCCGCCGATTCCGCCAGTAGCGAACACCGGAATTCCGGCTTTGTTTGCCAGGAACATCGTCGCTGCTACCGTCGTACCGCCGCTGTAACGGGATGTCCGAGCGAGGCCAATATCTCGTACGCTGATTTTTATGCTATTGGTATCCAGAGCGAGTCGCTCCAGATCTTGTTCCGATAGACCGATGTGAACTTTGCCCTTCAATAGAGCGGTTGTGGCTGGAACCGCGCCAACTTGGCGAATCTCCTTCTCCATCTGTCGGGCGAGTTCAAAATTTATCGGTCGCGGGAGTCCGTGAGTGATCACGGTTGATTCAAGTGCTACGATCGCCTTGCCTTCGGCGAGAGCGCCGGAGACTTCGGGTTGAAGGGTTATCCAATCAGGTATGGGCGGCATTATCTTAGCTCATCGTAAAGCCGTTCGAGCGATAATTCAGCAGAGACTGTCCCGGGAGAGCGCAGGGTGAGAGTGGCTGCAGATACCCCGAGGCGAATGGCTTCATCCAATGGGATCTCGTTCAGCAACGCGAAGATCACTGCCGCAGAGAGAGCATCTCCCGCACCTGTGGGATCCACAATCTCGGTCTTTAGCGCAGGCACATGACCGCTGCTATCTGCGCTCGCGTAAACGACTCCGAACTCCGCCATTGTGATCATGGCAATATTTACGCCTTCCGCAACCAGATGCCGGGCTGCGTCGATCGCGCTGTGGTGGTCAGCATGCGGGACGGGGATAGGGCAGAGGGCCTCTGCCTCGAATTCATTCGCCGTTATCAGCCAAAGACGATCGAGGTAGGGAGCGAGGACTGGCGCAAGATTGACAGATGTAGTGTCTGCCGCAAGAGGAACTCGCGAGCGGTGGGCTATGGATATGGCCGTTCGAAGTGTTTTCTCAGAGAGATTAGCATCGATGAAGACTGCAGAAGCTTGCTTAAACAGCTCCCGGCGTTCACGCAAATGCTCCGGATGGATGGCTGCTGTAAGGCCCATATCATCCATGCCTAAATGGAGATTCCCATCCGGATCGAGGATCGCCAGATATGTCCCGGTGGTCTGATCCTGGACGAGCAGGCTGTGTTCGATATTGACCCCGGCTGCTGCTGTTTGCTCCAGAAGCTGGTTCCCCTGTTCGTCAGCGCCGACTGCAGTGATCAGGATCACATCAGTGCCGAGACGAGCGAGGTTCTCAGCGACATTGCGCGCCACTCCTCCCATTGATACGCGCAACTTTCCGGGGTTGGATATACCTAGTTTGAGATTGATTTCTGCTCGTCCAACGAGATCCAGTCCGGCGGAGCCGATCACAAGCACTGGTCCTTCATTCGTTGGTGTCTCACTCATCAATCATCGTCTCCGAGTACCTTCGGTTCAAGCACTCCCTTAATATATTCCAGGGCAAGTTGAAGCTCCGGTTTATCTTCGCCCTTGGCATCGATCTCCAGGCGTTTCTCCATCCGTTGGAGCTGCTTTAATATCTTTGCCAGGAGTTCGAAGCTCCGATGCTGTTCCGGCAAGTCGCCATAGCGCCATGTTTGGATCCAGGATTGAAGGTGTTCAGATGTGACCTCCCGGTAGCGGAGAGCCCGTTGGCGCTCGAGGTAATCGGGTGATCTATATAATTGGACACGTTGGTGATCACGCCAGGTCGTCATCAGGGTATGACCCGGGCCGAATTGCCCACCCGCGTCTTCCTGGATGGTCACCGGGATCTCCCAGGTTCCAACCCCTACCCAAACCAGCTCTAAGCCTTGCTTTCGCAACCGTTCTCTCAACACCTCGGTATGGAAATGTTCGGTCAAATCCCGGCGAGGGATGTGGATATGCTGCAGACCATCAACCGCAGGAGCATGTTCAGTGTGTTGTTTCACCGTCGAACGATAGGGCTGCAGAGCGAGGAATTCTTCCAGGGTATGGTGAGCGATGAAATCAATCATCTCATGACGAAGAACATACGCCAGGGCCTGATCCGGGCTGCGGGTCTTGCCTTCCACAACTGGTTGGCCATAGACCAGGCGGCGAACGCTCTCCTCGGTGAAAGGATAGGGAGATTTTAAGCTCCGCTCTTTATCCCCACTGTGAACTCGGAAGAGCATCTGTGCATCACGCGCATAAGCCAAAACCCCGTCGCGGGTCACGGCGCGGATCTCATCGACTTTCACCAAGCGATCCCGCAGGTCGACAACCTCACGCAAACGTTCGAATCCGTGGATGAAGTAAGTGGATCGCGCTTGAGTTAGTGGTGATGGATCAACATCGGGTTGGGTTGGATCGCTTTCGTCCACAGCGAGACCGTAGACCTTGGGCGTACCGTCTATGGCCTCTGATGTTGCCGCGTAACCAAGGTGGGTCTGGATGAAGCCGGGTCCGCCAACGCGGTTTATCGGGTTGGTGGGATTGAGCTGATCCACATCCCCACGATCTATCTTCAGGCGAGGGTAGTTCCATCCAAAGAAGGAAGCGAGAAGATAGCGGATAGCGATCCAGAGCGATTCAAGTTCAAAAAGGTCGGCCAGGTATCTGCTGCTGAAGATGATACCGATGCAGAGACTGAATAAGACTGGAATGAGATAAAGAAGGACCTGCGGGTTTAGGAATGTGCTAATGATGTTGAGGATGGGGAAAAGGAATGGGGGCAGTGACTGGAGGAAAAGAAACGGGATTTGACCAGGAAAGTCGAAGGCGACGATGAGCACTAGCCAGAACAAGGTGAAGACAGTGCCCGTCAGGAAAAGACGGATCATTGATGCGGTCAGATCTCTCCCGAGAGTGAGTTGGACAGCACTCCGCGCGGCCGCTTTTGATATTTCAATTAGCCGGTCTAATGCAGAGTTCTTCATACCACCATCCATCCGTACGACATCCTTTATTCTCTTCCTGAGAGACTACTTGCGATTTGGTCCAGCTCTTGAAGCATCCCGCTGCCCTCGGGCAGCATATCACTTTGCCCGTAGAGGTTGACGGCATCTGTGAGAACCATCGAGAGTGTTGCCGTTAACCCCGGGCGATTACCCGTTTCGAGTTGGTCGCGGAGTGTGGACGTTAATGCATGGAATAGAAGGTCAGTTGCTTCAATTTCGCCCAGATTGCGAATGTTCCGAAGTCTGTCGGCCGCTTCCCGCAGGGCTTCCTGCACTTCGCCTGCCCAGGATTCGCGCCATTGCAGGTTGCGTTCATTTTGTATTTCCGGGGGCAATCGCAAATCTGTCACTTGCAGGTCAAGCACGCGGATACCACGTGAAATGAGAATCTTTAACTCGCGGGAAGCATCTGGAGCTTCTTCCTCTTTCGCCGGTGGAGAAATTTCCATTGAGGGCACAATTTGGGCGCGGATGGACCTCGAGATTTGCTCCAGCGGGGGAGTCTGAGCATTATCTGTCTTAATCAGGGTGTCGAGGGTCCACTGCTTCATTTCCTCACGCCAGAGGTCAATATAGAGCAGCAGCGGCAAATCCTTCCATGAAACATCCTCGTACTCACCGAAGACATGCCCGTAGACGGCGCGCTCGATCGCATCGAGATTGACCTCATAGGGAGGTGCGTCAGCCGTTCGTCCTTCCCGCGGTGCAAGCAGGTGGCCGGGGTCGATCATAAACGTGATCGAGAGATCCGCGGAGACGGGAATTCCATCTTGTGTGACAGCCATCGAACTGAGGCTCTCAGGGGAATGATCGTTTCCAGCGGCGGGGGGGGAACCCTGAATATGAAGTTCCTGGCGGCGTAAATCGATGGCCTCCGCCAGCCATTCACCGGGTTCTGTGAATACGATTCCAGGTCCGACAGCCCGTGTGAAAGCCGTATCTGTCCTCAAGACCGCCGCACTTGCGAAATCGATGAGGATGACACCGGAGCCTCTTCGGGTACGCTCGCCGATTGCCTCAATAATTGCTCCGTCTCGAACGAAGGAGACGGGTCCGCGTTCACCCAGAGCATGCCCAAGCAGACGGAGAATGGCATCAAGGCGGTCTTGGATGGAACCGACGGGCAGGATAAATTGAGCCGTAAGTGCGAGGAAAGGGATTAATGTTATCAGGGCTAAGTCAAGTAGTATAAGGATGGAACGCAGGATTAACGTTTCCTCTCCAGGGCCGATAAATTGAATGTGAGCCGTTAGCCACGTGAGGAGGATGATCAATCTTAACGCCGCGAGCACTGTTCTCCTGGGATCAGCCGCAGAGGAAACTGCGAAACGTAATGTGAGAACAATTAAGCTGAGGAGTGCTAGCATTGCCAGGAGCGGGACGAACGTGGATACCAGCCTCGGAAGTTGAACATCCGCGACACGGCTGAGAAGATATACAGTAAGGGCGACTGCAATCAGCGTGCAGAAGAACAATATGAAGAAGGGGCGCCTATGAAGGGATACTTTTTCCATTGCTTCGAGATTGTATCCTAAAGAGATTTCAAGGCAAACTCATTGGAGTTTCATTCGATTTGTGATTGCGGCTTGTCAAGAGGCGCCATTGGCGATAATGTAGAGGCTGTTGAGAACGAAAGTTAATGGGAGTGGATATGGTTACAAGACAATCGGAGTTGATACGTGTATTGGAAATGATAGCCGAGGAGCTCCCGGACCCACTCTGGGTTGCCCTGGTGGACGACGATGGTTTGCTGGTGGCTTGCGTTCCATCTCAGCCGCCCGTGGATGTTGACCAGATATCGGCGATGACGGCTGCTTTAGCCCTCACCGCCTTACGGGTTCTGGTCGAAATCGACGCGGAAGATTTTCGCTATTCCAGCGTGGCTGGATCTGAACGTCAATTGCTACTGGTTGCCCTGGATGGAAAACGTTTTCTCTCGATTGGCTTAAAACCTGATGTTGTTGTGCAGGCCGCCTTTCGACCGCTTAGCCGTCGTGTTGCTGAGTTATTAAAGATTTTGAAGATGAGATTTTCTATATCCTGATTCTTCAAGTAGTGCAGTCCCAAAAGGACAGCTCCTTCTGGGCAGAGAATGACGGTTGTATTAGGAAACGGGCGCATTCTTCGGCAAGCCCTTCAAGTTCCCTTCTGCGCACAGCAGCCACCTCAGGAACTCCAATTCCAGAATTGTCGCCGATCAATGGAACATATCTACATAGTCTAACTGTTCATGACTCCGAGGACATTAAAGATCATTGGCAGTCCCGGTGAAGGAGTATTGCCCTCCACCGGTTTTTTCAGTGACAGCGGATGGTTCCCCGAACACTGGACTGAGATTACATTTATAACCGCAGATGGCATCCCCTTCGTTCTCAATATGTCGACACGAAAGCCCTAGAAATTCACAATAGGATTTGATGGTTTCCACCGGGATGATTGAATTTCCTCCTGATTGAGCCTATGATTGAGTGCAAGAATTGGCTTGAACTGATTCCACCTAGAAGGCGAGGGTGAACATGATTGATGAGAATTTACCGTCCGAGTTTGAGCCTGCTCCACCGCAAACATTCGCGGCTGACCCAGGACCTATCCCCGCGTGCGAGATATGTGGGCGCCAGGATGAGACGCTTCGCCTGGTAGCCCTGCCCTATGTCGTAAGCCTGGTTGTTGTAACTTTCCGAAGGGCCTGGACAGGCTTGTGGTGCTCGAGGCATCGAAACGAACGCCGCTTCTTAGCCGGCCTGATCACCGCACTGGCGGGTTGGATTGGGATTCCTTGGGGCTTTGTATACACGCCGATGGCGTTGGTTAATCTGGCGAGAGGGGGGGATCAACCGGTGGATGAGAATGTCCACCTTCTGCAGCAGCTTGCCGAGGAGACGCTTAAAACTGGAGATCCGCATGCAGCGATCCGGATTCTCGAGGAAGCGCTCAAACTGAAGGATGATGCAGCGATACGCCAACAGCTCCAGGAGTTGTGCAGCCGGTATCCACTCTCGATTGCTGAACCTCCACCGATCTCGCCCTGGCCGTTTGTCATCGGTCTGGGGGCCAGCGTTGTAATCGGACTTTCAATCGGTCTGTTAGATTACTTCATCACCGTTCTTATGGGTCTGGTTCTCGGCGTAGAGGTGAACGTTATCCTGGCGATCCTAAGTTGGGCCCCGTTGGTTGCCTTAATCTTCTTTGGTGGGATTGTCCTTTCTGAAATCTTGCGCTGGGCGATTGAAAAAACCCGGCTTCAAGAGATGATGCTCTCATTGATCTTCGCCGTTGTCGCCACACTCCTCGCGTTCTATGGAATACCGCAAGGTCGTTTGTTCGGTGATTATCTCGGTGCAGTCTCCGGAGGGTTACAGTTTGACTCATTCGTCGATTTCATTCTCACGACCGGCGAGGTGTTCACCCAGGGTGGTATATGGTATCTGCTCGATTCGATCCAATCGGGTTGGCTGACCGACTGGATTTACCTGGTCATACTAACAGCAGGTGCTATATATTTTCTCTGGGCGAGTGTGTCCTCCGTGCGCGAAAGCGTCCACTGGCTGGTGCGCCTCGACCTGCTGCAGGGTGAAACGGCGCTGGAAAGAGAGAGACCCACAATTCATGCTTGGGGTTCGATCGCTGGGTTTGTAGTTGGCGTGTTATTGCTAGCGGCCCTTTTTAGTGGGGGAGGAGGGCTTGCGTTACGCGGGAACCCTGAGGCGGTTGCCCATCTTGAACAGGGTGATTTGCTCTTCGCACAAGGGGATTTAGAAGGTGCGGCGGTGGAATTCAGCAACGCGATCCAATCAGCCCCCCATCTTCCAGGACCTCATTCGAGCCTGGGTTGGGTTTTGTACTCAATGGGTGATCTGGAGGGGGCGATTTCTGAATTTGAGGAGGCACGCGGCATTGACAGTACTTGGGCTGATCCGGTTCTGGGATTGGCTTTTACCCATCTCGGCCAGAACGAGAATGAGGCTGCTCGCAGGGAATTCGAGGCAGCCATTGCGCTAAAACCTGAACCCTATTTGCAGGCGCAAGCGAACTATGGATTGGGCAACCTGGCGTTTATTGAAGGAGACCTCGAGTCGGCGTCGTTCTTTTATTCGGAGGCCATTCTCCGCGATTGGGAACTGCAAATTGCGCACTTGGATTTGGCATTGGCCTATTTCAATATGGCGCAGTTTGAGAAAGCAGTTGAGAAAGCGAATGATCTAATAGCGCTCGCGCCTGATTGGGGGGCGCCGCATGCGCTGTTGGCCTTGGCTTATCATCAGTTGGATGATTCAACCCTTGAAGAGCGAGAACTTGCCTGGGCCGAAGACCTGGAACCGGAAGATCTTTACAGCCTCCTGCTGCTCGCAAGAGCACATTGGAATCGCATCGAGTTCGCGCAGTCTGAGGAACTGCTTTTAAAGGCAGTCGAGTTATATCCAGAAAATGACCAGGCCGCGGTCAGTCTAAGTTATACATACGCTGCGATGCAGGACTACGATCGCGCGCTGGATTCTCTCGAAGCCGTATTCGCCCGTAATACGGATCCGGTTGGGGGGCATCATGCAAGAAGTTATATATTCACACAGCAGCAAGATCTCGACCAGGCGCTGGTTGAACTTAATACTGCGAAGGGCCTCGACGTTGATGATTGGACAGCCTATCGTGAATTGAGCTTTATTTACTTTCATCAGGGCGCCATGCAGGAAGCACTGGCGGAAGCGGAAAAGGCTGAGGCGTTATACCCATACGATAGTGCAATTTTCACGTATAAAGCTTTCGCTCAGCGCAGCCTGGGTGACATCGAAGGCGCTCTGGAAAGCGCGCAGAAGGCGATCGAACTCTCACCAAAATATGATCTCGCACACTTCATCCTTGGGGCGTGTTATTTGGATCAGGGTGAGCATATGAAAAGCTCCGATTCTCTGCGGACGTTCCTCTCCCTGGCTTGGGACCGCGCATACGTGCGCGAATATATAGCGCAAGCCGAGGCTTTTTTCGCACAAACTCAGTGAGCGACACTCGGTTCCAACATCACCCAGGCTGAGAGTGTAATTTCCTGCGAAGCTTCGATATAGGAATATGTGGTTACTTCTCTTCCTTCGAATTTGACCTTTTTCCCTTGAACACGTGACTGGAGCTATGCTCGCAAAGGTCCACGCTGCAGCCGTCGTTGGGCTGGAGGGGGAGATCGTGGAAGTTGAAGTGGACACCACGCGCGGGATGCCCTCCTTCACGGTCCGGTACCGGACCGTGAAGGATTTCCTGAACCGGGGTCCGGGATTCCCGTACCGGGGCGGGGTGGCCCCTGTTTTATGCGTAAATCCCCGGTGTTTTCTGGGCTTCAGGAACAGGTTAGGAGGTTAGAAGGACTCGGGTGCGGGGTTTTAGCGTCCTAATAATAACTAAGGAACACTAGACCATCTTAGTCAAGGAAAGCGATTACTAGAAAGACCCATACGACACAGCCGTAGGCTACATTTCTCTTCCAGCGGACCTCGGATTTACGCCATTTAAAGAACACTATTACTCCAATAACAAGTGCTACGATTTGAGCCATCTTATTCCTCCTTATATAGATGTTCTCAGCAACAGAAGACTAACCTGTAATCTCGCTTGTATTTCAACCCGGATCTCCTGACGCTGGTGATCCGTGCTATCTGGATCAACTGAGAACGGCATTCAGAGATGAAAAGCTCGCTTGGGAGAACTATTTGGGTGTACATGAAGAATATATAGCGTTACTTAGAAAAGCTATTAAGGATACAAGACAATCT
>JBARSI010000042.1:0-23363 GCA_049644665.1 Anaerolineales bacterium | reverse complement strand
CCTCGATGCGGCGTAGGATCAACGCCAGTACCGGATGTTGGCCGGCATGAGAACGGGCGAAACTGCGCACATCCTCATCGAAGCTCATCTCGCCGGCTAGAAGCTGCTCGGTCCCATTCGCCCCAGCCCAATCGAGCGCTTCCGTGATCGAGGCGCCGGCCGCTTCAAGACTACCGAGAGCCAACTCCGCTTTAGCCTTAAAATAATAAACTTTCGTCTTCCCTGATGCTTCGAGCTTCGCCTCACTTGCGAGAAGATGCTCTAATGAATCCTTCACATGCTTTGGTCGAACCTCAACCTCAAGCGCACTTAATTGAATCTTCACCATAGGGGAGAGACTCCCCTGCTCATCCAGCGAGACCGCCCGGCTTAGCCACTCGTTTGCCAGTGAATTCCCCCCTCTACGCCGGTGCAGCATACTCGTTTGAACGCAGCCGTAGCGGATCCATTCCGGGTCATCGAGTTGAATGGCGACAGTAAGCGCCTGACCGTAGAGCTCGGCCGCCTGGAGCGCCAGATTCAGGTCTGAAAATAGATCAGCCTGCCCGAAGAGGATAAACGCTTCATGCCTCAGGCTCGCCCCCTGGCGGGCGTATTTCAAACCTTCCATATACAACTCCATCGCCTCTTGATAGCGCCCCTGAAGGTGGGCATAGAATGCCAGGTTATTAAACGAACTCGCCAAAGGCAATGGATTACCCAACTTAATAAGGATTTCGTGCACGCGGAGGTTCGTGGCAAGTCCTTCGCGTGTAAGACCGAGTGCGGATTTATAGAGCGCTTCATCAAGCAGCGTAGCAGCGAGTGTATTCAGCGAATCCGTGCCCTCAAGAAGCTTCACCGCTCTCTGAATATCCTTCAATGCCGCTTCATAATTTCTGTCCTGTTGAGCCGCGATCCTCGCTCGCGTTCTGAGGAGTGATACACGCAAAAACCTGCTTCCCCGTTTCGCCAATATACTTTTGGCTTTATTCACTACCTCCTCGGCCTCCGAATATTGCTCCCTTCGTATGCAGATGTGTGCTCGATGGAGTTCCACAAGCGCCTGGTCGGCCTTGCTCGCGCTTGAACCGAGCATCTCATCCGCGTGTTGAACTGCCTCATCCATTTGCTCGATATTGCCTTGATCGAGATACTGGCGAGCGAGATTTAAATGGACGCGCGGGACGGCAACATCCACATCCCGCATCATCTCCGCCCATGATTCCAACGTCCGCCAGCGCCCCCGATCATAAAGGTCTTCCGCGTATTTCTCCGCCAGGCGGGCCGCCTTCTGGTGGTCGCCTGCAATGAAATAAAGTTCGACAGCCTGCTCGATCGACCCACCTTCAGCCAAATGCTTCGCCGCTCGAATCTGCAAAGTTCTGAGTTTTTTTGGATTTGCGCCGTGGGAGGAGTCCAGCAGGAATTCCCTGAATTGAGGATGGTACTCGTAGATGCGCGGGCTCTCATTCGTCGCCGAGACGAAAAGCCCTTCACGCAGTAGACGGGTGAGGTAGCGCTGGCTGTCGTCACGCTTGAGCACCTCATCACAGGCGTCCGCAGTCATCACAGGGAAAACCGAGGAATCGAGCATGAATCGGCGCAGGTCATCCGGCTGGCGGTTAAGTACAATCGAAGCCAGGTACTCGTAAACCATCGGGCGGGCCTCAAACACGAGTGAGGGGATGTCTTTCCCGGAGATCTCACCCGAGAGGATCAAGCCAGTAATCCAGCCCTTCGTCTCTTCTAACAGCCTATCGGCATGGTCTTCCGTAAGAGAGAGGTCGGATTGGATCCTCGCCATATCAATGATCTCATTCCGCGTAAGTGCCAGGTCCTGGGGGCCCATCCCCCCGAGATCACCAGCCGCCATGAGGCTTGCTAGCGAGACTTCGATAACCTCCCGCCCCGCGGCGATGAGCGTCACCTGTTCGGGAAGGACCTCGAGCAGGGTGTCGATAAACGCTAATGTAGATTTTGAAGAGTTGATGAGGTGAACGTCATCTAAAACGATCACAAAAGTGTCACTGATATTCGCATCGATCATTTCTGCGAAAATGTGAGCCAACGCTTCCGGAGGGGTACTAAAGAGTTTCTCCAGGTCGATTGCATTTTTTATGCGCCGGAAACGCTTCTGGAGAGAGTTGTTCAGGATACTGGCGAAGCGTAATACATCACGGTCGGCCTCCGTGATTCGCACCCAGCAGACCGGAATATCGGTATGGGCAGTGAAGTCCGCCAATAGGGTCGTTTTGCCGTACCCTGGAGGGGCTGCAATGGCGATTAATTTGCGCGGGATATCAGCGTGGAGCTCATCGACCAATCGATCACGATGGAGCTTGGTCTGGTCGAAGGTCGGCGCTGTTATGGCATGCCGGAGAACCGAATCGAGTTTCGCCACAGGGATCTATTCGCCCTCCCCCGTCGTAGAGAAGCTGGTCTCCTTCCGGTCAACCTCGCCGAGTTCTTCGTAGGTCAATCGCGTTAATAACTGATAGGTTGGATATAGGGGATCTCCGCGCAGGTGCGCGGTGAAGATTAACTCTGGGGTTGCTGCGCCGATGATGCTCATACTCGCCGACTCTTCGCCGTCCTGATCTAGCACAATCACATCGAGATCTGGGGGGACCTGGAAGGGAGTAAGCTTCAGTGTGACTCGAATACGTCTCCCATCCGGATAAGGGTCGATGTGGACCGACTGTATCCGCACATCCTCAGGAGGGACGGGTGCGCCTTCTGAATCTTCAATCTGAATGAACATCGAACAACAGCCCCAGTATAAAGTATTATTTACGGATAACAAACGGTAATTTTGTACAAAATACCCTTACCCCCCGCTCCCATTATAGCCAGTAGCATATTTCGTACCTATCTGAATGAGACTCGCCCCTTCAATGCCGGGCAATCCCCGGATCTGGAAATCGACACGGCTGTAAGGCCAATCTATCAAAATCAATCCCCTACAGCGCACCACCGAACCTTTGTATGGCACCCACCCACGGCGCGATCAATCCCTCTATAACATCCTGCAGCTTCTCAAAAGAGAATTCGAAGCCTCCCTTCCCCATAATTAAAACCCCTCTGGCTTGGATGGCGGTGGTAGAATATGCACTTGTGAAATAGTCACTGGATTTTCAGTGAGAAAAAAACGTTTACAGAATACCAGTAAACTCATTATCAAATATTCTGGCCCTCGTCTCATCATGCAATAGGGAGTCTTCCATGTCTGATATTCAACCCGCACTCGAGTATGCGAAGAGTAACAAGGATGCCACTCTCGAGGAGTTAAAAGCGTTCCTAAAAATCGCATCCATCTCCACACTTCCAGAGCATGAAGTAGATATCGCCCATGCGGCGGAATGGCTGTCGGGGAAATTACAGGAATTAGGCTTCGATTCTGTCGAAATCATGCCCACTGCGAAGCACCCGATCGTATACGGCGAATGGCTGAAAGCCGGACCAGGGTCTCCCACGGTTATCGTTTATGGTCATTACGATGTCCAACCCGTGGATCCGCTCGATGAGTGGGAGAGTAAACCTTTCGAGCCTGAAATCCGGGGCGATAACATCTACGCGCGCGGCGCTTCTGATATGAAAGGCCAACTTGTCGCCTTCCTCAAGGCGCTGGAGGCCATGATTCACGCTTCGAACATGCCCTTGAATCTTAAACTTATGTTTGAGGGCGAAGAAGAGATCGGCTCCCCAAGCCTGCCAGCCTTTATCTAAGAGCATAAAGACCTGCTGGCAAGCGATTTCTGTCTGAATACCGACGCCGGTATCCTCGCTCCCGACCAACCCTCGCTCACAATCGCACTTCGTGGTCTGACGTACTTCGAGATCCGGCTTCAAGGGCAGAATTCGGACCTCCACAGCGGAACATTCGGTGGTGTGATCGACAACCCGGCGATTGCGCTCTGTCACCTCGTAGCAGGCATGCGCGATCAACAGGGGAAAATCCTGCTGCCAGGGTTTTATGATGATGTACGCGAACTGACACAAGAGGAAAGAGATATTCTTCCCTCACTGTCAGATGAGTGGTGGTTGGAAAGCTCCGGCACCAAAACCCTGTTTGGCGAAGAAGGGTACCCACCGACAGAGCGCGCCACTACCCGCCCAACCCTCGACATCAACGGCCTGCTCAGCGGCTTCACCGGTGAGGGCTCAAAAACAGTATTGCCAGCAAAAGCGATGGCGAAAGTCTCGATGCGCCTCGTTCCGGATCAGGTACCGGCACGTATTCAAGAGTGCCTGGTCAAGTACATGGAGGAGAACACCCCACCCACCATGACATGGGAGATCGAGGATTTATCCAGCGCTACACCGGCGATCATCGAACGCGATTCTGAAGCCGTCAGAGCCGCCTCGCAGGCACTGGAATCCGTCTGGGGAGTAGCACCTGTCTACACTCGCGCCGGCGGAACCGTCCCTGTCGTCTCGCTAATCAAAGAGATCCTCGGCATCGACAGCCTCATGCTGGGTTTTGGCCTCCCAAACGACAACATCCACGGACCCAATGAGAAACAGCACCTGCCCAGCTTCTTCCGCGGCATCGAGACCTTCATTCACTTCATCGAAACCTTCTCAGGGACAAATAAATCAAAGGGATGAGGAACTTCATGGAAGAACGTCTCCCCAATTATGGCGGCCAGGCAGTAATTGAAGGCGTGATGATGCGCGGCCGAAAGACCTGTGCCGTCGCTGTTCGCGCTCCAGACAAATCCATTCAGGTTGAGATGCAACCGCTTGGCTCTCTCTACCAGAGCCGACTTATGCAAACTCCCTTCATCCGCGGGCTTTTCATCCTCTGGGATGCATTGGTTTTGGGTATGCGGGCGCTGACCTTCTCTGCCAACATGCAATCGGAGGAGGATGAACAACTCGATGGCTTCGCGATCGCCATGAGTCTGGTATTCTCGTTGGTTATTGGTATTAGTTTATTCTTCCTCCTGCCAACTGGAGCTGCATACTTACTCGAACAATTTCTAAATTGGGCGCCTTTCTGGTCAAATGCAGTTGAAGGGTTGATTCGTCTCCTCTTACTCATCGGTTATATCTGGGCAATCGGGTTCATCCCCGACATCCGCAGGGTTTACGGCTATCACGGCGCAGAACACAAGACCATCAACGCGTTCGAAGCCGGCGCCCCACTCGAAGCGGATCGGATTCAAAGCTTCCCCAGGGAGCACCCACGCTGTGGTACGGCTTTCCTGCTGACGGTCGTAGTTTTCTCCATCCTGCTCTTCAGCGCAATCGGGCCTCTTTCGCTGATCCCGCGGTTACTGAGCCGCATTCTCCTTCTCCCGCTTCTCGCCTCGCTGGCGTACGAATACATACGATTCTCGTCGAATTTATTACGCTTCAGCTGGGCAAAACCTTTGGTCGCCCCTAATCTTTGGCTCCAGCGATTGACCACCCGGGAGCCAGACGCAGATATGATTGAGATCGCCATTGCTGCTTTCAATGCGATGAGGGCGGAAGAACGAACTTCGGAGGAAGCGGTTATCTAAGTCTCACTGCCGCTTCATAATCCCCGCATTACCATAAACCCCCTTCGACCAGTGCTGTAAGCCCTGCCCTCCTCAACTCGGGAACAGCATCATTCACACCCTTCTCATGGGCCCACAATCTTACCGACGATATGAATTCCGGCAGAACGGCGTTGGTCGATTGTCATAAGAATTTTCACAGCTAGCGAAGAGTCATTCAATGATGGTATATACGACTGGCGATTCAACGTTGATATCTTTCCCACTGCGACGACGAAAAATTCCCCCCCGATGCGTGTTTCATTGACGCCCTCCGACGCGCTGGGTACAATCCATTTGTCTGAAAGGGCAGCCGATGACAGCACGCCTTCATTTGCGAGATCAAGAGTTCAAGGTGCGGTCGGGGATGACGATTCGCTCCGCCCTCCTGCGCTTGAATATCCAGCCTGAAGCCGGATTTCCGACACGTGATGGCGAGCTCCTGACTGATGATGAAATCCTTCTGGAAGGCGATGAAATTCGCCTTATTGCCGTCATTTCTGGAGGCTCGAATTAATTCCTCGGCAGCAACCAGCGGCAGACGATGAAGTGCAGGAAATGCAGCGGGAAAGCTGCGCTCCATATGCGTCAGCACAAGCTGGCCCTGTGTAAAGATCACTACCTCAATTGGATTCCCGAGCAAACCCAGCGCTTTATCCACGACTACGAGATGTTTATCCCCGCGGATCGAGTTCTCGTAGCAGTCTCAGGCGGCAAAGACTCGCTGGTTCTCTGGGACGTACTATCAAGGTTGGGCTATCAAGTTGATGGACTCTATATCGGGCTGGGGATCGACGGCGGTTTCGGCTACTCGGCCGAATCCCAGCGTATAACCGAGGATTTCGCAGCGAAGCGCGAACTGAATTTAATCACCTATGACGTTAGTGAACATGAAGGATCGGATATCCCAACAGCAGCGTCCCTGACGCGCCGCGGCAGGGAAAGACCCTGCTCGATTTGTGGGCTAGCCAAACGGCATATCATGAACCGCATTGCCGTCGATAATGATTATGACATTCTGGTAACCGGGCACAATCTAGATGATGAGGCCGCAGTCCTATTCGTAAATACAATAAACTGGCTTTCTGCATACCTTCAACGTCAGGGACCGGTGCTTCAGAAACGCTCGGGGCTCGTCAAAAAAGCAAAACCATTCTTCCGTTTCTATGAGCGCGAGACAGCCGCTTATGCAATATTACAGGGAATCGAATATATGTATGATGAGTACCCCCATGCGGACGGCGCAAAGAGCCTCTATTATAAAGAACTGCTGAATAGGCTTGAAGCGGACCGACTAGGAGCAAAGCTATCTTTTTACCTATCCTTTTTGCGAGCGAAGGAAACGATGAGTTTTATTTCGCAGAGTGATGGTGTAGAGCTTTCGCTTCACCCCTGCCCCTCATGCGGACAACCGACATCAGCACCCGATATCTGCACATACTGCAGAACATGGGATGAAGTCCGTGATAGGATGGTAACGATGCGAGAACAAGGAAAAGAATCATGACAGAAGCTTCAGATTTGAATGGTCTCACTCTTCTCGGTGGAAAAGTAGAACCGGAGCGGAAACTAGAGACGTTCCCCAATCATCATCCTGATCGTCCGTACGTTGTGCGTTTTGAGACGGATGAATTCACGTGCATCTGTCCGGCTACAGGGCAACCTGACTTCGCCCATATTACCGTTGAATATATACCCGCGGAAAAGATCCTCGAGTCAAAGTCGTTCAAACTTTACTTATGGTCCTTCCGGAATGAAGGTGTATTCCACGAGCATGTTTCGAACCTGATTCTGGACGACCTGGTGAATGCGCTCGAGCCGCGCTGGTGCCGGGTAACCGGCAGATTTAACGTCCGCGGCGGCATCGTGATTACAGTCGAAGCCGAACACGGCGAAAGAGAAGAATAGCTGGATGATCCGATATCGCTGGTATCACCTTGTCCTGGCGGTTTTCGTCACGACTCTCATCGTGTCGAATATCATCGCCGTGAAGGTCATTGCGATCTTCGGACTAATCCTTCCAGCCGCGGTGATCTTGTTTCCGGTGGCCTATATTATTGGCGATGTGCTCACCGAGGTTTACGGATACGGACAAGCGCGTCAAGCGATCTGGATCGCCTTCGGCTGCAATCTTCTGGCTGTCGCTGCGATTTGGATTGCGGGGGTCCTGCCGCCCGCATCGAGCTGGACTGTCGGAGCACTTCGCGGGCCTGAGGAGGCAGCACAAGCCTTCCAGGCGATCCTCGGCTTCACTCCCCGGCTGCTGTTAGCCTCCTTCATAGCTTATCTGACCGGAGAGTTCGTGAATGCCTTCATACTGGCGAAAATGAAAATCCTCACCCAGGGTCGGTATCTCTGGACACGCACAATCGGCTCTACTTTGATCGGTCAAGGAATAGATTCTCTGCTTTTCATCTCAATCGCCTTCTATGGTGTGCTTCCATCCTCCGTCCTTGTCTCCGCCATTCTGGCCCAGTGGCTCGTTAAGAGCGCCTACGAGATACTCGCCACACCATTGACATATCTGGTTGTGAACGCTCTCAAGCGCGCCGAGAATATTGACGCGTTCGATACCCACACTGACTTCAGCCCGCTTAATGTAAGATGACCCATCGAAAGTCATAAAATAGCGGTCTCGAAAGCGCGCCTATAGGCTTCTCGTTTTGGGAAGATCTTTTCTCTTTACTTGTGAATACAGCTAGCGAAGGTTGCCAAAAATGGCAGCCAGTCTCGCATTGTGGATCTCGAATCCCGCCCGGGAAATCGAGAAGGGGCTGACCTTTAGGACAGCCCCAATGGGATGTTGAGTTGGAAAAACGACCTCGTAAAATCTGTTGACGGGGTGCTCCTTTTACAACAAGCCCGATCTCTATGTTAACCTTGTTCTCCCTCCTGCTTATGCGGTTTCGAGGTAATACTCGACTTCCCAATCCATCACGCGGGTGCGATATTCATCCCACTCCTCTTGTTTCGCCCGGGTGAAGGCTGTGTAGGCTTCCACGCCGAGAACATCTTTAATGACGGAGTCACCTTCCAGTTCTTGAAGCGCCTCTGCCAATGATCCGGGGAGTTGGTGTATACCTCTTTCCTGAAGCTCTTGCTTCTCCATCTCGTATATATTGAGATTGTTCACTGGCGGTGGGCACGGCAGATTTCTGTCAATTCCATCTATGCCTGCAGCTAGCATCGCTGCGAATGCGAGATACGGATTACAGGAAGGATCAGGGAAACGCAGTTCAACACGGATCGAGGTATCCCGCCCTACCGAATAACTTGGAATGCGGATCATCGCCGAACGGTTGATTTGCGCCCAGCATACATAAACCGGTGCCTCATACCCCGGCACAATCCGTTTGTAGGAGTTGACCGTCGGCGCGACGATTGCTGATAAAGCCCGCGCATGGTCGATCTGACCAGCAATGAATCCATAAGCCATCGAAGAGAGATAGTTCTCATCTTCTGCGTCGAAGAATAGGTTCTTTCCCTCCAAATCGAAAATCGACTGGTGTGTGTGCATCCCGGAGCCGTTCATTCCGAATATCGGCTTGGGCATGAACGTCGCAATCAATCCCTCCTGCGCTGCCAGGGCGCGGATGGTGTATTTCAAACTCACGACATTATCCGCAGCCTTTAAAGCATCGGAGAAGCGAAAATCAATCTCGTGCTGGCCAAGCGCTACCTCATGGTGGCCCATTTCTATCTCCAACCCCATACCAGCAAGAGCCGCCATAAGCGACGTTCGAACCCGCTGCGCCTCATCACTCGCGGAGAAGTCGAAGTATCCGCCAACATCATGCGGGACAGGGTGAATTGCATCCGGTCCATTCCTGCGCAGCAGGAAAAATTCGGGTTCTGGTCCGATGTTGAACTGCCAGCCGCGCTCTGCAACCTGCGCGAGGGCACGCTTTAACACACCCCGTGGATCCCCGGGAAATGGTGTTCCATCGGGCAAATAGATATCACAGAATATCCGCGCCCTTCTGCGCTCCATCTGTGACCAGGGGAGGATGCAGTATGTACCCACATCCGGGATCAAGCGCATATCGCTTTCCTGGATCCGAGCAAATCCCTCAACAGAGGATCCATCGAACCAGATCCCCTCCTCAATCGCAACTTCCAAGCGATTGACCGGAATGTCTAAACTCTTGACGACGCCAGTGACATCTGTGAACTGCAAACAGATGAACTTCACCCCGTCTTCGTGTGCACGCTTGATAATTTCTTTAGACATTGAACTCCTCCTGATGGTTATTCGATAGTCGGATAAAGAAAAAAGGCACGCAGGGCGTGCCTTGGGTTATACCCGACATCATCGCCCTTCCGACATTGTGCAGTTCAAGGGTGGATCTAATCCTTGTCCTGGCCACTGCCCTCCTTTTGTCCCGCTCGTCACCGCGCGGATTTATTGGAGCGCTTTCTCGGAAGGGAGAGAGGAGCTTGTGGCTAACTCCGGAGGCATCCGCTGATCTGGTCGATTTTCCCTTTGGAATTTACCCAAAGGTTGGCCCCTCCTCGCAGAGGGGAACCTCCACCTCGTTGTCTCACATCATCTTGGCGTGAGACCCATACGCTGATCTCCCGATATTCAATTGTGCCCCCTCGATGGGGGATGTCGTGATTCTAGCAGACAGGTGTTTTAACGTCAACCGGCCATTAAACTTCGTCAAATGGGAAGTGAGCGAGGCCGATCTCACTTATCCTGTGGTGGGGATAAACGAACGACGATCACGCGGCTCGTCTCCTCTGTGAGTCGGAATAGATGGGACATGCGAATTCCGGCAACCCACACGACTTCATCCCCGGAGACAACAATCGGCCAGCGTGCCCGCGCTAAATCAGGAATGTGGCTATTAATCATGATGTCAGACACCTTTGTTGTTCCATCAAGCCCCAGAGGGCGAATTCGATCACCAGGCATTCTGGGTCTCACGCTGAGCGGCTCGGAAACTCGCGACCCGTCAATTGCGGCGAAATCCCCTTCCTGCGTGTTCAAATATGCTTGAAAACTCCCGGGGGTGATAGACTCGCCTGTTAAAGTTAGCTTCCACCCTCCTGCGAATTCCATTTCTCCTGGGATGGGCACTTCCACGTGAGTACTTTCAATGAGCTGCGGTAGCCGCTCATAAATGATTTGAGAGTCTGTGTGGTAGAGGAGGACATCCTCGCCCAGGTCTTTCAACATCAGACCGGAAATTAAGGGGCGCGATGCCGGTCTCATAGGATCAGATACGAACTGAAGCCCTCGCTCAATTGTATCGAAACTGACATCTCGAGCGGATAATTGGAGCTTCTTGATCGCCGATCGGAGCAATGCCCGCTGCAGGGCGAGTGGTCTCCTCTTCATTGACCCTGCTCGTAATACGAGCGCGGATTCCCCCGGTGATTCGAACACAGAATCCCAAGCATCCTCGACCATTTCTGCTAAGAGCTCCACTTCTGCAGTCATAATGCGGGCAGTACGCAGAAGGATTTGACGGATGCCCGGATTGTAAGTTTCTAAAAGGGGAAGAAGCTCATGCCGGATACGGTTCCGAAAAAACGTATGGTCAATATTGCTTGGGTCGATGACTGGCTCCAACCCCAAGGCACGGCAATGGTCCTCAGTCTGATCTCGGTTCAAGGTTAGCAAGGGCCGAATAAGCCGGATCTCCTCGGCATCTGGAATCCCCTCCCAGGAATCGAGGGAAGTATCAGGCAAAATGCCTCTCAACCCGGAAGGACCTGTCCCGCGAAGAAAATGCATCAACACCGTCTCGACATGATCCCCTGCAGTGTGACCGGTGGCGATAACTCTCACTTCGTTTTTCCTGGCAACTCGCGCAAGCAAATTATAGCGAGCAAGCCGGGCTGCCTCTTCCAACGAAACGCCGGATCCAGCTTTTAAAGCGATGTCTTGTTTCTCAATCTCGAAAGGGATGTTGTAGGATTGTGCGATGCTCTTGGTAAAGGCTGCTTCATCGGGACTCTCTTTCCGCAGTCCATGATCGAGGTGAGCACAGATAACCGCATACCCCAGGTGACATAAAATGTCCAAAAGGCAGAGGCTATCCGGTCCACCGGAAACACCGATCACGACACGTTCTCCGGGATTCAAGAGTTGGTTCTCCTTAATAAAATCGGCAACTTGCTCGTAACTCAGCATCGTAGATGGATTATAGCATTGCGGTGCTCGGCAGCCCAAAAAAGCTAACATAACCATTCAATATAGGGTGTATCCTCGACCCTGCATGGTATACTCGCAACTTAGCCCCAATGGAGGTTTTCCGCCTTGGCTTTCAACCCACTTAACTGGCTTCTGGGACTCTTCTCCCTCGACATCGGAATTGACCTCGGCACTGCGAACACTCTGGTTAACGTGCGCGGGAAAGGGATCGTGATTAATGAACCTTCGTGGGTCGCCATTGAGAAGAAGACCAAACGCACCTTGGCCATTGGCGCGGAAGCCAAGCAGATGGTGGGAAGAACGCCTGCAAATGTCGTCGCCATTCGCCCTTTGCGTGACGGGGTCATCTCTGAATTCGATATTACTGAAAGCATGCTCGAATACTTCATCGCCAAAGCTCACGAACAGAGTCTTGTGCCGGTTCCCCGCCCGCGCATCGTAGTTGGCATCCCCAGCGGGGCAACAGAAGTGGAGAAACGTGCCGTATATGATGCCGCGATGGCAGCTGGAGCGCGAGAGACCTACCTGATCGAAGAACCGACCGCAGCGGCATTAGGCGCGGGCCTCCCCATCGGGGAAGTCCGCGGTTCGATGATCGTGGATATCGGCGGAGGGACGACAGAAATGGCGGTGTTTTCGATGGGAGGAATCGTCGTTTCCCGCTCACTTCGTGTCGCTGGCGATGAGATGGATCAGGACATCATCAATTACATCCGCGACAAATATAACTTGCTGATCGGCGAACGAATGGCAGAGATGGTCAAAATTACCATCGGGTCGGCATATCCTCTGAAAGAAGAACAAACCGTAAGCGTGCGCGGCAGAAACCTTGTAAGCAGCTTGCCAGAGGCGATCGAAGTTTCATCCGTTGAAATTCGCGAAGCGCTGGCTGGATCAGTGAAAATCATCGTAGATACACTGCGCGACGCCATCGATGAAGTCCCACCTGAACTTATCGCGGATCTTATGGAGGAAGGAATTGCTCTTGCGGGCGGTGGATCCCAATTACAGGGATTAACTGATAGACTCTCCAATGAAATTCGCATGCGCGTATGGCCCACGGATGATCCTATGACCTGTGTAGCACGCGGGGCTGGTTTAATCCTTGACGACTTCGACTCCCTTGGCCGCTTTCTCGTCGGCCTCGAACGAACCCCCGGCTACTAATCAACTTTAGGATTGGTCCCTGGCTCAAAAGGGATCGGACTTATGAGACGCGTACCTCCAAGAGTCTTGATAGTATCTATCCTGCTTTTGATCACACTTAGCCTGCTGATCTTGAATCTAAGCGGGTTCCTTCAACCTGTTCAAAGCCTTTTTGCTCGTCCAATTATCACGGTCCAATCCTGGTTTGCCCTCCGCTTCTCAGCCCTGCGGGACGTCCTCGCCTCCCCGCGCGACATGGCTACGCTGCGCAGCGAAGTCAGCCGCCTTGAGGCGGAAAACGCACTGCTCCAACAGGAGATCATCTCGCTGCGCGAGCAAGCTGAAGAAGTGGAAAAGCTTGCTGCGCTGCTCAACTATGCTCGCGGCCAGCCGCAGAGCAGTTATCTTGCTACAAATGTCATCGGACGCGATGTAAGCCCCTTCATCCGCTCAATCCTGATCGGAAGGGGATCCGACGCAGGGATCTCAAAAGGAATGCCGGTCGTAACGTCGCGAGGTCTAATTGGCCGGGTTGTGGAGGTTTTCGCTACCTACTCCAGGGTGCAGCTGATAACCGATCCCGAGATTGTCGTCAATATTAAGTTTCAGGAATCCCGAACCGAAGGAGTTCTCACCGCTCAATTGAACGGCGAGCTCGTTGTCGATCTCATCGACCTGAGCGCTGAGCTTAGTCAAGGAGAACTCGTCCTGACTTCCGGATTAGGTGGAAAATATCCGGCGGATATCCCTGTGGGACGAATATTAAGCATCCATCATAGAGATTATGATCTTTTCCAACAGGCAACTATTCAATCCAGCGTGGAATTCGACCGGCTGAATATCGTCCTGGTTATCACTAATTTCCGCCCACTGATTTTTGAACAGCCAAACCCATGAAAAGGTGAAGTGTGGCCTATCTCCTAGGAATCCCTCTCCTTATCCTGCTAGCCATTCTCCAATCCACCCTGCTTGGTACATTCCAGTTTCTTGAGGGTCGACCCGATCTCATTCTATTGGCGGTCATTGGATGGGGATTAGCGGGAGGCTCCGAGGAGGCCATGGTTTGGGGATTGGTTGGAGGTCTCCTTTTAGACATGCTTTCAGGAATCCCCATGGGAACCACCAGCGTTACGCTCATCATCATCGGGACACTTGTATCACTGTACGAAGGTCGGATCTGGGAGACCAACTTCCTGATGCCGTTAGGGATCACGCTCGCAGGTTCTCTGCTATTTCACTTCATGAGTCTGGGTGTAATCATGTTTATGGGAAGAGAGATCGATTGGGCATACTCGTTCTCGCGCGTGATCCTGCCTAGCACATTCATCAATCTCCTTCTAGCTCTTCCAACCGCGCAGGCATTAAAGGGACTCCGTAATCGGCTCTATCCACCAGAAGTTGAGATATAAGGTTGTGATGGTATGAACGAAAGCCCACATCTGCGCATCCCAGCCACCCGGCTTAGGATGACATACCTCATCATCTTTGTGATATTGCTGATCTTCATCGGGCGCCTGTTCAGCCTGCAAGTCATTCAGGGCGAATCGTATCGCCTAATAGCAGACGAAAACCGCTTCGACGAAGTCAGCATTCCTGCGCAGAGAGGTGTGATCTATGATCGAAACGGTTTCCAATTGGTCAGGAACATCCCTGAGTATCGGGTTATGGTCACACCTGCATTACTTCCGGACAGTAACGCCGAGAAAGAGTTGATTTATAGGCGGATCTCTAACTTAACCGGTGTACCTCTTGATCAGGAGGGACTTGCAGCCGCGCCCTGCGTCCCTGGTCGTGGCGTTCTGCAGCTGGTCAACGAGGGCCTCACAAATCGACCTTATGACGCTTGGCCGATCGCCTGCGATGTTGATGAATCGATCGCCAGGATTTTGCGCGAGGAGCAGATCGACCTGCCCGGGGTGAGCGTGATCGCAGCGCCTGTTCGGGACTACACAACCGGTAAGCTCACCGCCGCCACGATCGGTTATTTGGGTCCGATCCCTGCCAGTCTGGCGGATTATTACGAAAACCTGGGATTCCTCAAAGAGCGCGATAAGATCGGTTACGCAGGCATCGAGATTGGCTACTTTGGGATGTCTCAGGAAATCCTCGCTGGTCAGAATGGTCTCAAGCTCGTTGAACGCGATGTCGCAGGTCAGCATCTGCGCGAGGTCGGGATATATACCCAGCCCATTCCCGGCAATAACATGCGGCTGACCCTTGACACACGGCTCCAGGCAGCGGCCGAAACAGCGTTACGCAATCGAATGGACTTTATCAATCGCTACTCCGGGGAGGAGCGGACGCCACTCGGTGTTGTCATCGCCATGAACCCGCAATCCGGAGAGATCCTGGCGATGGTCTCCCTGCCGACGTACGAGAACAATCGTTTCGCCCGCTTTATCCCACAGGATTACTACCAACAACTGGAAGACGATTCTCGCGGCAGCCCTTTGACGAACCATGCCATCGCAAGTGAATTTCCACCCGGTTCGACGTTTAAAATGGTCACAGCAATCGGCGCCCTCAATGAAGAGGTGATTACTGCCGATCGGACATTATTCGATCCAGGTAAGATAACGATCGAGAATAAATATTTCCCGCAAGACCCGGGCAAGGCCAAGGACTTCGTTTGCTGGAATCGCGAAGGGCATGGGGACGTCGATTTCTTGCACGGGATCGCCTGGTCATGCAATGTTTACTTCTACAAGATCGGCGGCGGCTATCCTGGCGAAATCGAGGACGGTGGCCTTGGGGTAACAGGAATTAACAAATATGCTCCAGCATTAGGATACGGCGCCCCCCTGGGGATCGATCTCCCCGGGGAGGAGGACGGACTCATTCCGGACGAGGATTGGAAGCGCATCAATTTGGGCGAGAACTGGTCAACCGGCGATACCTACAATACCGTCGTTGGGCAGGGTTTCGTTGCAGCAACACCTCTCCAGGTGCTCACTTCGATCGCCACACTAGCAAATGGCGGTCGGGTAATGTGGCCTCACATCGTGCAGGAGATCCTCGATGGAGAAGGGAATATAATCCAGCGCTACGAACCTTGCGTTCTCTGGGATCTTGGAGACGGGGTTCTCACCCCGCTGGAAGAAATCGGCGCAAATTGTCCAACAATGCCTGCTGAACTTCGAGAGCTCGTTCAGAACAGCCGCTCCGAAAGCCCTGACGTCCTGGTCGACCCTGCGGTAATCGAGTTGGTCCAGGCGGGAATGCACCTCGTCGTTACCGATCCGGACGGAACCGCACACGGTCGTGCCGACCTGGAAACGATCTCCTCTGCCGGCAAAACCGGTACCGGTGAATTTTGCGACCAGGTTGTCTTCCAGCAAGGGCTCTGTAAACCCGGTGAATGGCCCACCCACTCCTGGTACGCCGCCTATGCACCATTCGAAAACCCGGAAATTGCTGTGATTGCCTTCGTCTACTACGGCGGTGAAGGAGCCATTACTTCAGGACCTATCGTCAAGCAGGTGCTGGATGCTTACTTCGAAATCAAATCGATTGATGCCGCCCGCACCCAATAATTGAGTCTGGATTCTGAATCTATTCAGTTCATTCTTCTAAAACGTGTGCTCGTTCACCCAAGCCAAAGAAACCCCACACATCTCATTTAAGCTTTCACTGCTGCAATCGACACCCTGACCCGCACAAACGCTCGGCGTGCATTGACCTTTCCGCAATACTCGAGAAAGGATGGTTTATTGCTTTACATAATGACTTATCCATGCGGGAGCTGCAGGCTGGATAGCACCGAAAACCGTCGCATGCTATAATCGCCAATCGAGACAATGATGAATACATTGCTTACGGTTAAGGGTATCCAAAACGGCCTTTTGATCACTTTACCCACTGGAGAGTGGTCGACTGTTACCGATTTGCTGTTAACGACTGTCGCCGCGCAGGATGACTTCTTTCGCGGGGCTCGGCTCGCAATTCAAGTGAACGATCGCACTCTGGGAGCCGCTGAGCTGGGAAGTATGCGCTCCGCTTTGGCCGAGCACGAGGTTACGCTATGGTCAATCATCTCGACCTCCGAAGCTACCCAGTCTGCCGCGGCCGACCTTGGGCTTTCGAAGGATCTTGAACCACGCCGCACAGAAGATGATGATATCCCGGTTGACACCCAACTACCTGGCGAGGACGCAGTTCTCCTTCAAAGGACATTGCGTTCTGGACACAGCGTCCGTCATCCCGGGCACGTCGTTGTTATCGGTGATGTTAATCCCGGCGCCGAGATTATCGCCGGAGGGCATATTGTTGTCTGGGGACGATTACGGGGGGTGGTCCACGCAGGAGCCGCCGGGGAAGAAAGCGCGATGGTTTGTGCGCTCGACCTTGTACCAACCCAATTGCGAATCGCAGGACATATCACCGTGTCACCTTCGCGGCGGGGAAAACCCAAACCTGAGCGCGCATTCATTCGAGACGACCAACTTGTTGCAGAACCCTGGCCGGAAGGTAGCAAATAGAGAATTGATCGACAAACGGAGAAGGGCATGAGCGCCAAAATTGTCACAATAACTTCAGGCAAGGGGGGGGTTGGAAAAACAACAGCGACCGCGAATATCGGCGTTGCCCTTGCCTCGACCGGGGAGCGTGTCGTCTGCATCGATGCAGATATTGGTCTCCGGAACCTTGACGTCGTCATGGGTTTGGAAAACCGCATCGTTTATGACTTCGTTGATGTCGTTGAGGGTCGTTGCAAGCTCCGTCAGGCAATGATCCGAGACAAGCGCCTGGATACCCTGTTCTTGATCCCGGCCGCGCAAACGCGAGATAAAACGGCGGTATCTCCACAAGACATGATCCGCCTCACAGACGATTTGCGACAGGAATATGACTGGGTTCTGATCGACTCCCCCGCTGGGATCGAGCGAGGTTTTAGAAATGCAATCGCTCCAGCCGATCAGGTTCTCATCATAACCAACCCTGAAGTCTCTGCGGTCCGCGACGCAGACCGGATCATTGGACTGATCGAAGCGGAGGAGAAAGGACCAGGGAAGTTGATCCTGAACCGGGTTAAACCAGAAATGGTGCGCCGGGGTGATATGCTCTGTACTGAGGATGTCCTTGATGTGCTCGCTATTGAACTAATCGGCATCATACCCGAGGACGAGTCAGTCATCGTGGCAACCAATCAGGGTATTCCTATTGCGCTGGATGTGCACAACAAAGCCGGGCGGGCATTCCTGAACATTGCCCGTCGCTTGAACGGAGAGGATGTTCCCTTCGAGGATCTCGGAGGTCGAGATGGGTTCTTCGGTCGGATTACACGTATGATGAGGGCGGGAGGCGAATCATGAATTTCTTTCAGAAGGCAGGGATTGGCCGTTCCCGCAGCGCAAAATCTGCTAAGGAGCGGCTCCAGTTGGTCCTTATTCACGATCGAGCCGGCATATCCCCTGGCAAACTCGATAGCATGAAAGATGATTTAATCAAAGTGATCTCCAGGCACATCGAGATCGAGACCGAAGCCGTAGAGATAACACTGACGAAAGAGCGGGACCAGCATAGACTCGTGGCAGATATTCCGCTCGTTCCGAATCGTAAGCGAAGGCATACAATTTCTTAGTCGATGCAGACAACCCGGATTTGGCGCCACTTCGATATCTGGCTGTTGGCGGCCGTCGCCTTATTGACGATTGCCGGTGTGACGATGATCCGATCCGCCATAGGCGGGAACGAGGATCTGGCCCAGACTGTGCCGCGGCAGGCGATCTACGCGTTGATCGGCCTGGTCATATTACTCCTGACGGCCATGATCGACTACCGTATCTGGTCCGCCTTATCCCGCGCATTGTATATGGTTGTCATAGGATTCCTGGGACTAATCCTCGCAGCCGGGGTTGTCGGTTTCGGATCTGCGCGTTGGTTTAACGTCGGCATCGTCATGATCCAGCCATCCGAACTGGCGAAGATCCTCATGATCCTCGTCCTCGCGGATTACCTCTCAAAACACAAGCTAGACATCGATCAGCCAAAAATACTCCTGCGCAGTATGGTGATGGTCGGCGTGCCGGCGATGCTTGTATTCCTCCAGCCAGATCTAAGCACCGCAATTGTCTTGGCAGTAATCTGGGTTGCGCTGGTTTGGGCGGCAGGCGCAAGGCCGAAACATCTGCTGGCCTTGGCGGGTGTTGGCGCGATAGCACCATTGCTCGCCTGGCCTTTCTTGGAGAATTATCAGAAGGCGCGCGTAATCACATTCCTCTTTCCAGATCCAACTGCTCAATTCGGAGAAACCTATAATGTGCTTCAGGCACTTATCACCATCGGATCCGGGGGCTGGTTTGGCAAGGGCTACGGGAGCGGCACCCAGGTTCAGCTGCGTTTCTTAAAAGTGCGCCATACTGACTTCATTTTCTCGGCTATGTCAGAGGAGTTCGGTTTTGTAGGTGCCCTAATCTTTATCCTGATTTTCATTTTCGTGATATATCGATGTTTACGAGCTGCAAGCATCGCCCGCGATCATTATGGCGCATTGATTTGCTACGGGGTTGCTATTCTTCTGGCATTTCAGGGTTTCTTTAACATCGGTATGAATCTTCAGCTTCTCCCAGTCTCTGGTCTCCCACTCCCGTTTTTAAGCTACGGCGGCTCTTCTCTGCTCGCCAGCCTGTTAGGAATCGGCCTCGTTGAGAGTGTAATCCTGCGCCATAAGCAGATCGAGCTATAGCAAATAATCATCCCTTGAGGCATTGAAATGACCGAAGGAAAACCAGCACGCGTTCGCTTTGCCCCCTCCCCAACCGGGCGATTCCACATCGGCAGCGCCCGTACAGCCCTCTATGACTTCCTTCTAGCGCGCCAATCGGGGGGGCAGTTCATCCTCCGCATTGAAGACACCGACCGCAACCGCTTCGATCCCCAGGCGGAAAAAGAATATTATGAAGCGCTGCGCTGGTTGGGTTTGGAGTGGGATGAAGGACCGGATATCGGAGGGCCGCATACTCCCTACCGCCAGTCTGAACGAACCGAGATCTACCGGCAGCTCGCCGAAGAATTGATCGACAGGGGCCATGCATATCACTGCTTCTGCTCTCCTGACCGGCTTACGCAGGTCCGTCAACTCCAGCAGAAGAGGAAAGAACCGACTCGTTACGATGGACACTGCCGCCGTCTCTCTTTGGTTGAAGCTCGGGAAAGAGCCCTGGGAGGAGAGAGCCACGTCATCCGTTTCAAAACACCACAGGAAGGACAGACAATCGCTGAGGACCTTCTACGAGGTCCGATCACGGTGGACAACCATACGATCGACGATTACATTCTCATTAAATCAAGCGGTATGCCCGTGTATCACCTGGCAGCGATGGCCGATGATCACCTGATGAAGATTACCCACGTGTTACGCGGTTCGGAATGGCTTCCCACCTTCCCGCTCCACGTCCTGATCTACGAAGCTTTCGGCTGGCAGCAGCCTGTTTGGATCCATCTCTCCGTGCTTCTTAACCCCAGCGGTAAAGGCAAGCTTAGCAAACGCTCCGCCGCAGACCCCAGAGGTGGGGCAAAAGCATTGTTTGTGAGCGACATAAGTGAAATGGGCTACCTCCCACAGGCTGTGATTAATTGGCTCAGTCTAATGGGGTGGTCTTTCGATGACCACAGCGAGTTTTTCCCGATGGAAGACCTGATAGAGAAATTTTCAATCGAGAAGTTGAGCCCCAGTCCGGCAGCGGTTAATTTCAGCAAGCTCGATCATTTCAACGGCCTCCACATCCGCAGTCTGTCAACGGATGAACTCGCTGAACAGCTGCTTCCATTTTTCACTAAAGCAGGGATTGATGCCGCTCTAACGGAGATCAAAGTACTCGTTCCCTTGATCCAGGAACGGATTCACACCCTGGATGAAGCAGTCGACATGGCCAGATTCTTCTTTCAACCCGACGTCCGTCCGGAACCTTCTGAACTCGTCGGGAACAAGATGTCTGCGCAAGAATCTGCGCATGCTGCGGAGAGGTCGTATGAGGTTATCCGGGCGATGCCTGAGATTAATAACGAACCACTTGAACATGCATTGCGCGATTTGGCGGATGAGCTGGGCGTCAAAGCCGGTCAGCTCTTTGGGATATTACGTGTCGCTGTGACCGGCCAGAAGGTCAGCCCCCCTCTCATCGAAAGTATGGTCATTATCGGCATGGAAAAAGTCCTGGCGCGTATCGAGCACGCCGCGAAGATACTCAATTCGCTCGAGTGAGGGCGATAGACACCCCAACTTCTGCTATGTTACAATTCTTCAAGCACTGGGGGTTCGTCTAGTGGTAGGACAGCGGACTCTGAATCCGTCAGCCGAGGTTCGAATCCTCGACCCCCAGCCAAACATCGCCCGGTGGAATATCCGTCGGGTGATTTTATTTTCCACCCCTAAAGACTCCTCCGATTCACAGGAAATATTTTCTCCAAGAAATTGTGGAAACGACAGGCAAGCCCAACAGCGGAAATGGCAGCTGAAATTTCCCCGATTGTGTGCTTCGAAATCAGTGCCTTTTCTCGAGAAGTACGATAAAATAGTCCATCTACTCACTGAGTGACTATGCCTTCAAAGCACACTTATGCCAGCGCCCTCTCGCCTGAATATCCCTTGCTTGGCCTGCTCATTAAACAGCCGGCACATGGGTACACGCTTCATCAGCGCCTCAGCACCGATCATCTCGGTCAAATATGGCATATCAGCTTGAGCCAGACATACAGCATCTTAAAACGATTGGAGACTCATGGGTTCATCATCGGCAAAATGCAGAAGCAGGTTGGCTCGCCTGCAAGGCGCCATTTTGAAGCAACCCCAAAAGGAGTCAAACGATTTGATGAGTGGTTACAAACACCAAGCGGATCAAGTGTGCGGGCTATTCGCGTAGAGTTCATCACCCGTCTTTATTTTGCACTGGCGAGGAACAAGACCCAGGCTAGCCACCTCATCGACGAGCAGATAATTGAAAGCAACAAGCGCCTCGATATTTTAAAGAGTGCTCTCAATCTACTTCCGCTCGATCAAACATTCAATCGACTAGCACTTGAGCTGCGCGTTCGCCAGCTTGAGTCGATTCTGGACTGGCTGCCCCAGTGCAGCACAATGCTTGGTTTATAAATAACCTGCCAATGGAGGCATAAAATGCGCTACCGATACACCTTAATATCCGCCCTGACAATTCTGTTGATCGCCTCGGCCTGCAGCCCGGCAGTTGTCGACTCCGGAGCACAAAATGCGGCCGAGGGAGTAATTGCAACAGAGACCGACAGCAGCTTTACCATTACTGACGCACTGGGGCGTGAGCTCGAGTTTGAGCAGCCGCCACAACGCCTGGTTATCGCTGGACGGGCAAGCTCACTGCTGGCGAATGCACTTTATTTATTCCCCGAGGCCAGCCAACGCATCGTTGGCATTGAAGATCGCACGCAATCCGCAAGCCCCATTCTTCCGGTGATCGATCCGAACCCAAGTGACAAGATATTCTTCGAGAGAAATGCTGGTCCGGAGCAGATCGCACCCACGCAACCAGACGTGGTCATCCTGAAGAGCTATATGGCTGAATCACTCGGTGAACCGTTGGAAACAGTGGGGATCACCGTTGTCTACCTCGATCTAGAAACACCTGAGCAGTTCTTCCGGGATATCGATATTATTGGGAAGCTTTTTGGGAATCCAGAACGCGCCCAAGAGGTGCAGAGTTATTACCAGCAGCGGTTGGACCGCATCAAGGTAGCCACAGCCGGCATCCCCGAAACTCAGAAACCGAGAGTCTTACTTATCCAATACAGCGATAAGGGAGGCGACGTCGCTTTTATGATTCCACCAGCTTCCTGGCTACAAACCACGATGGTGGAGTTAGTCGGAGGATCCCCTATCTGGACGGAAGCAAGTGAGACAGGTGGATGGACCATCGTCAATTTCGAGCAGATAGCCGCCTGGAATCCCGATCAGATATATCTCATCTATTATCCCGGGGATGCGAGGCCGATCACAGATGACCTGAAATCTGATGCCAAATGGCAGGCAATCCAGGCGGTCCAGCAAGACCAACTCTTTGCTTTCCCGGGCGATTATCTCAGCTGGGACCAACCCGACACCCGCTGGATACTGGGGCTTTCCTGGCTATTCACCAAAGTACACCCCGAGCTCGCCAATGACATCGACATCATGCAAGAGGTTAATCAATTTTACGAGCAGTTATATAGACTGGACCAGGAAACCATTCAGGGTGAAGTGAACCCCGACTTGAACGGCGACCTTCCTTGAGAGCCCCGTCAAATGGAACCCTCATGATGCCGCAGCACTCGCGATTGGCACGATTATTTTGGCTGCTGGGACTGACGCTTGCGGGGGTTCTGCTCTTGTCAATTTTTATCGGGCGATATCCAGCACCGTATTGGATGTCGCCTTCCATACTTCGAGAAGATGAATTGGCTCGCAGACTGCTGCTTTCGCTGCGTTTGCCAAGAGTGCTTACCGCCCTATTGATGGGAATGTCTCTCTCTGCTGCTGGCGCCGTGCTCCAGATGGTTTTCCGCAACCCACTGGTCGAACCCGGATTCCTTGGAGTTTC
>JBARSI010000041.1:0-5203 GCA_049644665.1 Anaerolineales bacterium | reverse complement strand
CGATAGGGCAGGCGCGTAGCCAACGCCACGGACTGCTTGATGATCCAGGGGCTGGCATGTTGGCGTGGCTCAAGTTCGAGCAGGCTATCCAGCGCATAGCGGTAGCGGCTCTCGGTGTTGCTCACCTGCCACCGCTCCAGCCTTACCCAACCAAAGCGGGTGAGCAGGTGCAGACCTCGACGCTTTGTGCGCCGCAGATCCGCCCTGGTTTGCAATAGCTGATCCTCCATCTGCTGACAGGCCTGGGTCAAGAGCTGTTGGCCCGCCCGTTGAAGAGCCTGGCCGATTTGAGCTTCCAGCTCTTCCAAGGATTGTTCTTCCGGGTTTATAATGATGTTGACCGTCGTTTCTACGGTGGTCATAGTAGGCTCCCTTGGTGATTTGCTGATTACTCAGGTGAGCCTACTTCCTTTCTGCCTTCGCGGCAATTATGTGACACATCCGAACGAATACATGAGTTTGACACGATATCTCTTTCTGGTGTACATTGATTAAGCTTTATCTCTATTGAAAACTTAAACTGTTGAAAAAACTAATGCCCACAAGGCCAGCTTCGCTTTTTAAGCCTGTGGGCGTTTTGCCTTTTTAATCTCATGTCCCCTGGAGGCCAACATGCACACGAAATCTTTAGCCAGTTCTAGTCCCGCCGACTTCATATCATCCTACAGAAAGGAGGTAATTCGTATGATTGGTTTTCGAATAGCAGGTTTTTTGAAATCTCATTGCCGCATACAAACTGATTTTCGGAATTTGTTCTCCGCTTCTCCAATACTCCCCTGATAGTCATCCCGCTACTCGCTGGATCATAGCCTCGCGGCTTCTGGAATGTCCCGGTTTGAAATAACCCCACCTTAAATTTCGTAGGGCCACCTTGCCGGTGATGGTGTGTATCAGCCTCGCCCGCATTGGATTCATTCGGCGGGCGGGCCTGATAATCGATAATATGTTCCTGGAGTCGTCAACCATGGCTTCGCCACTGCTCTTGTTGCTCATGATCCTGGTTTTCCTTCTCAATCTTGTTTGGCCCATTTGGGTCCACACGCCCTGGTAGGCTATGGATAACTACCAACCCACATCGTTAGATCAAATTCCTATTTAAAGACAACAACCGAATATCGATCGCATCAGCCGGGCCACGCCCCCGGCTTTTTGCGCGTCGGCCAATAGTAGGAGAAATCCCATGCTCGAATACCTGATCTCTGCTGTTGTATTGACCGCTTTCCTTACAGTGGTCGCAGGCCCCTCGCTTATAGCCATCTATCGATGGTGGTTTGGTGGGGGAAAGCTGTTGAACGACCGTCTGGGCGATGGAAGAACGCTGCCCTTCCGTGAGCGCCGCTAATCCTCGCGGCGCATTTGAAGGCCACAGGAGAAATTAAAATGTCCGCCCAAAATGAAAACCAAAATGTCCAGGATGCTTCCCTCTCCGATCTTGAAATTGTTAGCCCCCAACTTTCCGAACGAATCCTCTCATCCGTATCAACTGGAAACCACTCCATCAGAGAGTCCTTTATCCACCGATATTCCACTTCAAATGCCGAGTTCGCAGCCGCCTGCGAGATGGCTGAGGACTACGGTCTTGTAGTTCACTAGAAAAACCATAAATTCCCCCAAAACCAAATAAACCGAAGCATCCTTTCCGTGTTCTATGTGCACGACGTGTATCCCTTTCCCATCCATATTGATTCTGGACGGGGAGAAGGGAAGGAGAGATCAAGATGGAAGTGATTACACGAGCCTCGATTGAAGTACAGATCATCATGGCGATAGGTGCTCTTTCCGCCATAATTGTTTTTGTCGCCGCGATCCATCTCTGGTACGGAACCACGGGTAACGATCGCAATCATCAGACCCCCAAATAACCTCGCTCGTAATTTATTCCAAACCACACCAACAAGCAACATTCTAATTGGCCCGGCAGATCGCGGGGCTATTTCAATTCTAGGAGAATGAAAATGAAAGCCATCGAACACAACGGCAAGACCCTCGTCCTGATGCCGGATATTAGCGGCGCCAACGGTGCTCCACCCGAGCGCTTGTTGGCGCACGAGCGTGTGGCGATGCTCCATATAACACCCCCTGGAGCCACCCCGATGGATGTAGATGCGTTCCTGGAGCAGGTCCGCCGGCTGGGGCAGGAGATCAAATCACAACTGGTGGCCATGGACGAAGAAGTCGATCTCACCCTCACGGCGCTGCTCTCGGGTGACACTGTGTTCTTCCTGAGCTTGCCCGGTGCGGCCAAGTCGACTCTCGCTCGATTATTGGCCAAGGGGGTGGGGGGCAAGTTCTTCCGCCGCAACCTCACCCCGGACACCAGCCAGAACGACTTGTTCGGTCCGCTCGATCCGGCCAAGGTGCAGCACGGGATTTGGGCACGCAAGCTCTCTGGTGTCGCCACCGCCTCGATTTGTAACATTGATGAGGTGTTCAAAGGATCAGGCCCTGTTCAGCAGATGCTGCTTGATGCATTCGAGGAGCATGTACTGGCTGAACCGGACGCTATTCACCACCTGCCCATGCTTTTAGGTCTTACAGCCAGCAACGAGCTTACCAACGACCGGATCGAAAACGCATTCTGGGATCGGCTGATCATTCGCAAGGTGGTTAACTATCCCACTCGAGAGGAGGACTGGGAGGCGTTACTCACCAGCTCTCATGGGACCGTGCCTATCCAAACACAGCTCGATCCCGAGGAGATCATGCTGGTGCAGGGACTCGTCGAGTTGAAGGCTGGTGAGATCCCGACTGAGGTGCGTAAGCGAATGGTGCGCATCAAGATGCAGCTTGAAGCCAAAGGGGTGCTGGTTTCGCCCAGGCACTTCATCGCATGGTCGCGCGTTTCAGCCGCCCGGTCGCTTCTCCTTGGAGAAGCGGATGTCAGCCCCAGGGCTATCGCAGTCGGCGAGCATTTGCTTTGGGTGTCCAAGGATGACATCCCAACTGTGCGGGACGTGGTCCGCAGCCTGAGCGATCCACAGCGGGGCATCCTGCGAGCCGTCGAAGCCGACCTTGAAAACATCCGGGCAAATATCAAAGGTCCTGCAAAACTCTCCGATTTTGTCCACTGGCAGAAGACAATCGCGAAACACGAAGCGGCGTTGAAGAAAGTCGATGATCCCGAGCATCAGGCTGCCAAGGAGCATTTGTTCAAGCGTATCCGAGAGACGTCATCGCTGCTTGTCACCCGGTCGGCCGAGGTCATGGAAGAGTCAGCCGCGCAACAGCCGGTATAGGGGGATGACCATGGACTATACGACCGCACTTGATGCCGAGGTCTATCTGTTCGACCCGCCTGAAACGATCTGGGATCGGGTGCTGCTTCTAGACCACGGCACTTGGTTTGAGCACAAGGACATGGAGGTACTTCAAAAGGCGGCGGAACGGACTGATGCCGTAAGTCGTGATATTCCACGCGAGGCCTGGATGGGTTTGTACGCTTCTGCCAATCCACTCACAACGGCTCCGCCTCAAGGGATGTCTGTCCTTCATTCCCTCTTCAAACGTGCAGAGGAACTTCCCGAATGGAAACGTCTGCGAGTGACGGTGGGGATGGATCCGATCGCAGCGGCTTTTGGCGCCGCGCATTTCGTCACCGACTTGATGGATCGACTCCCACCCGAAGTGAAGGAAGCGATGGAATCCGCTCAACAGGATCGGGACAGAGTCCAGGATCTTGAGGATCATCTCCAGATCGCGCAGTCATTGGCTTCTGGGGAAGGGCAGGGGGAACAACAGTCCGGGGATGGTGAGGGAGCAGGGTTATCCATGACCCAGGATCGACTGGAAGATATGATTCAGCAGATTGAATCAGATCTTGTAGATGCGGGAAAGCAAGCCGCCAGTTCTGAGCAGGCGGTGCACGAGGCGCTTGATGGAGCGCAAGCACGCATGAACCAATCCCTCGCCCAGGCTATGAATCAATCTGCGGATGACCTCACTAACCTGCAGAAAGCCGCAGGGGAGTTTGGTGTCGGTTGGGGCCTGGGGGCTGACCGAGGCGCCACTCGTGAACAGGTGAGTGGTCTACACGAGCTGTCCGTGTACCTGCGCAAGTCTCCTTCGCTCAAGTTAATCCTCGAATCGCTGGGGTGGGCGAAGGCGCTGGTGACTCGAGAGCGAAGAAAGAGCACACGCGGCCGGCAGAGCTTCACTCACTACAAGGTCCAGGATCTGGATCTGGAGACGCTCTCTCCTGATGAACTGGTTTCAATGATCGCTTTCGATCCATCGTCGCCGATCTATCTGGATTTCCTTTGCCGTGCTCTCGATGGCGATCTGCTCCACGCCCAATTCGAGGGTGAGGATTATGCCGGAAGAGGGCCTATCGTCTTCCTCAGGGATGAGTCGGGCTCCATGCGCGGTGCACGCCGAGCAACAGCCTGCGCTTTGCAGCTGGCGCTCATGATGGAGGCGCGCAAAGAAGATCGCCGCTTTATATCCATCCCCTTCTCCGACATCGGGCAGTTCGATGTATATGAACCCGGATTAAAGCCTGATCCAAAGGGCCTGATAGATCATCTCGAAACTGCATATGGCGGGGGCACGGAACCGTATGGTCCACTGACTGCTGCTATCGAGCTTATCCGTGATGATCCGTCATTAAAGACCGGCGATATCCTGTGCATCACGGATGGACAGTTTGGTCGACCTCCAGAAGAGTTTCTCCAACTGCTCGAGGAAGCCCGTGAAGAGCCCGGGCTGAAGCTCGTGACCGTGGTGATAAACGGTCGTCCCGGTCAAGCCGAGTTCGCTGATAAGGTCGTCATGATCAGCGATATTGTGCGTGAGCGAGAACGACTTGCTGAAGCTATCTCCCCGCTTCTCTGAGGAAATCCTATGCAATTAATAACAGCACCACCAGGCGCTGGAAAGACACGTCGCCTGGTTTCAGAAATTAAGGAGAGACTCGAGGAAGGAGTCTCTCCTTACACGATCATCGCCACTACCTTCACAAGAGAGGCTGCAAAGGAGATCTCCAAACGCCTTGGCAACGAGGTGCCCATCCGTACTTTGCATGGTTTGGGACACTGGCTGATCCGCCTCGCACGTCAGACTCGTGGTGACAGATTGCCGCGAATTATTTCAGAGGATAAGTCTTTGGCTATCATGGAGCGCGCCATCAAGGAGCTCGATGCGAAGTACATCGAGCCACGACAGGCGCTGGATGATATGGCAAGGGTGCGGGAGCGGGGAGGTCGTG
>JBARSI010000040.1:0-4526 GCA_049644665.1 Anaerolineales bacterium | reverse complement strand
ACACCGTTGACCAAGAGATCGCTGAGGTGTACTGGGAAGAGGATGGGAGCGCCCGAATCCTTTACATGCTCGTCTTCACCAATGACGCCTCCGGTCCCCTGATGGAATTCGTCGACATCGGGACGCCAAATAATGATTACAATCTTGGTTACATGTCAGCGACGATTAACAACCGCCCTATCTCGCATATCGCTGACTCCGAGTACATATCCACCGGCATCGAACTTGGTTTGGGGAGCAATTCCATTCAGCCGGGCCAGCAAGGCACGGTAGTTGTCGATCTTGGTCCAATAAGCGGGCTTCTATATAAAGATTCCCAGTCGGACGAATACGCCAGCGCGCGCTTTGCCCCCAATTACTTTGAAAAAGGCACCGCTCATGGAAGCACAGACTTCACGGTAATATTTCATCTACCACCTGGAGTTCAACCAGACGAACCCCGCTGGCATACATCTCCCGGCGGCGGCTGGCCAAGCGAACCCGACGCGTATTTGGACGACGAGGGACGTGTTGTTTACCAATGGCACAACCCCTCCGCGAACGCCACTTCGGAATACGAGTTTGGTGCATCCTTCCCGCTCGAATATGTTCCGGCCGACAGCATCCGTTCATCATCTCTGCGTTTTGACTTGGATGCGCTGATGCCCATCTGTTGCGTCGGCGGTTTCTTTATAATGATTCTTGGGATAATCATCCTCTCGGTTTACTCAGGCAACAAAAGAAAGCTGGACTACTTGCCCCCGAAAATTTCGATTGAAGGGCACGGCATCAAACGCGGTTTGACCGCGGTCGAAGCTGCCGTCCTTTCCGAAACACCGCTCGACCGGGTGCTCACAATGATCCTCTTCTCCGTGGTGAAGAAAGGCGCGGCTAAAGTTGTGAAGGAGGATCCTCTCACACTCGAACGCCTGGATACCAAAGTGAAACTCCGGGATTACGAACTTGAATTTCTCGAAAGCCTGATCGATAAACCCAACAAGAAGAGACGGGCTAACCTGCAGAGTATCACCATTAATCTTGTGAAGTCCGTCCAGAAGAAGATGAAGGGCTTCAGCCTGAAGGAGACTCTGGCGTATTACACATCGATCACCAAGAAAGCCTGGCAGCAGGTTGAATTAGCCGAGACTCCGGAGATCAAATCTGAACGCTTCGCTGAAGATATCGAGTGGACGATGCTCGATGACAAATTCGATGATAAAACCCGACAAGTATTCAGAACCGGTCCGGTATATTTGCCAATGTGGTGGGGATCGTACCGACCGAGCTCAACTCCCCGTATTCCAACAAGTACCAAAACAGCCGTGCCAATACCTAGTGGTAAAGGTATCTCACTTCCGACGCTCCCCGGCTCAGAGTTTGCAGCCTCCGTCGTGAACAGCGTTCAAGATACCGCCGCGGGTTTGGTCGGTAACCTAACCGGCTTTACCCAGGGCGTGACCAAGACAACCAATCCACCACCTCCTCCTCGCTCGATCAGCTCGGGCTCATCCAGGAGCGGCGGTGGATGCGCCTGTGCCTGTGCCTGTGCGGGATGTGCTTGTGCATGCGCGGGGGGCGGTCGGTGAAGTTGCGCCTCCCCTTCTCTGGCGATCGCAGCGGCAAATATTTCGAACCAGGTTTGCACGCCTATGCGCAAGATTCTGAGCAAAGTCGCGCCAAGATCCATCTGCGGATCGATCAGGATGGAACTGGCCTGCTTCTGATTAATGCCAACCGAGCGCTTCATCTAAACCCAACAGCAGCCAGGATGGCCTGGTTGATACTCGAGGACCTGCCCGATACACACGCTCTCCGCGATATCGTCAAATCCTTCAAGGTCTCATCCGCTCAAGCCCGGAAAGATTTCAACACGATACGAACGCAAATTAATGAGTTAATCCAACCTAACGGGGCTTGCCCTGTCCATGATTTGGCGATCGACATCCTGCCGCCTTTCGCAGCCAAACCCAGCGCACCCTACCGGATGGATCTGGCGCTCACATACCGCTGCAACGATAACTGCCCACATTGCTACAACGCCAGATCGCGCGACTATCCCGAGCTGGGGACAGACGAATGGATAAACATCATTGACATTCTGTGGGATTTGGGGATCCCGCATATCTGCTTCACGGGCGGTGAAGCGACATTACGTTCCGATCTGCCGGACTTGATTGCCCATGCACAATCGAAGGGGCAGATCACTGGACTTCTCAGCAATGGCCGGCGTCTTGCTGATCGCAGATTTTTAAACAGCCTGCTTTCTGCAGGCCTGGATCACATACAAATCACGCTAGAATCCCACGACGAAGAAGTCCACGACGGAATGGTCGCCACTCGCGGTGCTTTCCGCCAGACTGTCGAAGGTATTCGAAATTGTGTCGACGCGGGAGTCTACTTGATGACCAACACGACTCTGCTCGCGGAGAATGGTCCCGGAATCGGGGAGACGGTTGATTTCCTCGCAGACCTGGAAGTCAAAACTATTGGTCTCAATGCGCTGATCTACTCCGGGAAAGGTGCAACCGTGGGAACAGGTATGTTGGAAGCAGAACTCGAGCCGCTCCTCGAGCAGGTACGAGGGAAAACCGATCTCTATGGACAACGGTTGATTTGGTACACGCCAACCCAATACTGTCACTTCGATCCGGTGCAGATGGAGTTGGGCGTGAAAGCTTGTACAGCAGCTTTATATAACATGTGCGTTGAACCGAACGGAGATGTGATCCCCTGTCAATCGTTTTATGAACCGTTGGGCCATATTCTTCGTGATTCATGGGATAGTATCTGGAATCACGAACGCGCAATTTGGCTCCGTGAACGGAAATATATTCCCGCCGCCTGCGAGAATTGCGCCGTACTTAGTGAGTGTGGCGGCGGATGCCCACTAACACTGATGAATCGCTCAGATCATGAGCCCATCGCTTATCAGAATCTCGCGCCCCACAGTATCTAGCCACAAGGAAGAAATAATGGACTCAATAATTTCTCGTTTCTTCACACCAAAAGAACTGCCCCCAGCCCCGGATCCTGGGATTTATCAGTACATGTTCCCCGAGGATGTGGAAGCCCCGAACCGACTGCATCTGCGCGTGGAGAACGACGGGACGGGTGTGCTTTTGGTCAATGCGACGATTGTGCTTCATTTGAACCAAACCGCTGTTGAGCACGTTGCCTTGTGGATCCAGGGTAAAGGTGAAGAAGAGGCCGCAAGGATCATGGCGGCGAGATACAAGTTGAGTCGAAACAATGCTCTGCAGGACCAACGTGAACTGCGGGAAGAGATCTTTACCCTGGCAACCGAGCCGGATCTTGACCCAGTTATGTTCCTGGGGATGAATCGTGTTGAACCTTACAGCATCGTTCCTTCCGCTCCCTATCGTCTGGATTGCGCGCTTACCTACAAACTGGACGAACAAGGAACTTTCGATCCCCTTGCAAGAGAGCGCGTAGATCGAGAGCTTTCTAAGTCCGAGTGGACGCAGATTCTTTCTACAGCATGGGCTGCTAATATTCCTCATGTAACCTTCACCGGTGGTGAACCGACGCTGCGTGAAGACCTGCCCGATCTTATCCAGTTCGCAGAGACTCTGGGCATGGTCACGGGGATCATCACGGATGGGAAACGGCTGTCTGATCCGGTTTACCTCGATCGTCTCGACAAATCTGGGCTAGACCATATTTTGCTGACCTTCGCTTCCGATGATCCAGCTGCTAGGCCGGGCTTAGAACGGGCACTTGAGACCGACATCTTCGTTGCTGTCCATCTGACGCTGGATCCTGCAGCATCTGTCCAGGCGATTGACGTCCTGGAAGAACTCTCCCGGATGGGGGTGAAGGCTGTTTCCCTTTCCGCGACTGAGAAAACGGATCAGAACGTTAGCGCGTTGGAGAACGCCAGGGAGAAGGCGGCAAGCCTTGGCTTGGACCTCATTTGGGATCTGCCGGCACCCTATTCAGAAACCAATCCTATTGCCGTTGAGGTTGAGAATGTACCTCAAGGTGCTGGACGTGCATGGCTGTATATAGAACCGGATGGTGATGTCTTGCCGACCCAGGGCGTGAACCAGATCCTTGGAAACATCTTGCGTGATCCCTGGAATCAGGTCTGGGATCAGGCAGCAGCAAACTATCACACCGTCTCTTAATGGCTTCTCGTGAGCTCACCTGAGTGGCAAATGAACTAATCGTTACTTTACCTTTTGCGGACCCTCATGCAGCAAGAAACTTTAGACCGCTTGCACTCTCGCTACCTCGTTCAGGCAACCTGGACTGCTTTGATTCGGGAACAGCTTTTTGATTCCATTCAGATTCGTGGAGAACACAAGCTTCTTGAGGTTGGTTGCGGTACAGGCGTAATCAGTGCAGAAATAACCCGGCAGTTTCAAACTGAGAGCGTTGGTGTTGACCTCGACCAATCTGTTGTAACCTTTGCCCATAACATTGATCCTGAATCCTCATATCTCGCAGGAGACGGCTGCAATCTACCTCTCCAACCTGCAGCCTTCGATACGACTGTCTGTCATTTTCTCCTGCTCTGGGTTGAA
>JBARSI010000039.1:0-2534 GCA_049644665.1 Anaerolineales bacterium | reverse complement strand
GTGGGTCTGAAATGAGGGTTCTCTGGGTCGAAGGAGGAGATTAGTTCCGACAGCAGGTCCATTATCGCTCCGTTTCGAGATAAGCGAGCTCAAGTGAGACTTACAAGTAGAGAAAAATGGTTACTAGTTTCGGAAGAGTCCGATTGCTTTCAAAATAGGTCTCTGCTACCCTTATGGAGCCGATTTCTGCACTATTCGGCAACCCCTCTTCTTGTCCACAAGGTATCGAATTATTTAGCCCGGATCGGGCCTTATTCTCGGTTTTCGATCTCAACAAAGTGTCCATCTAGACAGCAACCAAAAACCATTCAGATAAATTCGCCACTAAGGAATTGAAAGCTGATGTGTATTCCTCTCCCGGATATTTTCCGGGGTCTGGATAGGTTATCTTGTTCAGTTTGAACGCGTCTACGTGACCTTCAACTAAATCACGTTGTTTGCTACTTAAGAGATATGATGAGGCTTCTTCCCAGTCGACACTGCTGCTCCTGTCAATATAATCAGCAGCAAATGCGTAAATCTCGTTCCAATACCGCCAGCCAGCTATGTCGTTTGGTTGGATTTCCAATATCTGTCCCCATCCCGAGTGACTAATTCTGTATCGAACGGGTTTCTCACCCGTTGTCTCTAAAATGCCTGCAGATGCCATATCTTCGGCATTTCTCCTCACCGAATATGGCGAGAAATCTATCGCTCTGGATATTGATGCCGCACTGCTCCAGTCTCCATGCATCGATATCATGTAACTTAGAAGGTCTGATACAATTCCGATCCCGAAACCTAAACGTAGACGAAGCATTAATGCGGTTGGGTGCCACGTCGTAGGATATGCCACCCAAAGGACATTGGATCGAGCATCTGGCCCACCATTGCTTCCCATCAACGTTTTCCAGCGATGGTCCTTTCCTTCGTTCACAGCTCGATAAGCAAACTCTGCCAGACGGTTTCTAGCATCAAGAGGAAATCCTTTTCTTAGGTTCTTTATCCGCTGAATGCTAAACAAACCAGATCCATTCTTAGCCCAAGAATTGATCACATCCCAAAGTCTTCTCTCCGTATTTTGAAGACTTAGAGAAATCAGAAGTAATGAATCCGGATCTACGATTGAACCAGCAAATTTTCTTGCATCCACATGGGTTCCAACAGATTTCCATTGGATCCAGACTGTTTGAAGGATCGAATCAACAAATCTTATACGTAGATCATCGCTTAAGGTTTTTTCTGACATGATCAACCACCTGCCCAACTATTATTCTAAATCCGTGAGATATGTCCTGCGATCGAACCCACTCAGTCGCATCTTCAAGTTCCTTATCAGTTGGATTTAGGGCTAGTAAGTCTTGGAAATGGACACTTTCCGGTCCTCCGCTGTCTGCAGCTGCGAACAGTTTCAAAAAGATAAGGTCATATCGATCGGCAACTCCAAACCAAAGACCGCCGTAGCGATCCCAATGAATTCTTCTCTCAAATCCAGGAGGCAATCCTGTCTTCCACTGCATACTCACTACGGTATTCATCCAATCTTCTGGCAGTCCGTAGTCTCTAGCAATTCGCGTGATCGCCCCAGTGAGCACTTCGGGTATTGGTTCAGCCGGCCCAATATCACCGGGGCCTTTTTCGTCCGGGTTTCTTCCTAGGGCAATGATATCGATATCTTGAGTAGCTCTCTGGACAAAACCCTGCAATATCAAAGCCGATCCCCCCACCGCAACGATGGCAATCTTTTGTCCTTCAGCGGTCAGGATTTCCCCAAGTGAGTGCAACACCTGCAAATCCAGACTACCGCCTTCATTTTTAGCATCATCCATGTGACTATTATAGTCACTTTAAGTGATTATAATAGTTCCAAAATGGATGGCTATCAAATTCTAGTAAATCGCGGGTTGTTTAATGGAGAGGAGGTAAAAAGACAAAATGGCCACATTTATCCTGGAAATACTCATGCCAGAACTCTATGAACATGTTTCCGATTACGATAGTAATCGCTCACCTAGAAGATCTAGCATCCGATTACAAAGGTAAGCAGATACAAAAAAGTCAATACGGTCGACAACCATCTAATCGCGTGTCGGTGCGAAAATCGCGCAATGATTTGGGTTGCATGGGAGAAGGATATTTGCGAGGTTCACCCCCTTCGCGGATCGTGCGGGAATTCATTTGTTAGCATATTCTACATTTGGATCAAAACCAATCCCCCGAGTGTACCTGGAGTAACTCAGACAATCCCCCCAACCGGAGGAAACCAGTTAGGGACTATCCGATTTCAACTTCTAATTACGACCCTTTTTAGATCCTGATAACCTCGATTTGCGCAGCCTCACTTTGATCTTACATTGAAAAACCTGGCGCCGAGGCACCAGGCTCTGTTTCGAATCGCACCGTGCGCGGGCTCGTTCCAGCGAGCCGTTACTTCAATAATTCGTTCAGAGCCTTATCAAGGAATGTCTCCAAATTCCGATATGTTTTTTCTGTTCTCCGACCTAACTTGCAGATGACTATGATTACTTCATCATCAAAGACTGCATATACTATTC
>JBARSI010000038.1:0-3125 GCA_049644665.1 Anaerolineales bacterium | reverse complement strand
TCCTGCGCAGGGCTGAACTTGCGCTGCATGAGCTTCACCCCGTTCCTTTAGATTCGTGTGGGGCTGACACGCAAGGGGCAATCGGCTATATGTTCCAGCGAGCGCTTTACAACGAATTTAAACAGCGTGGGATGGACAAGAAGCCGGCAACTGTTGTTACACAGGTCTTAGTCGACGGAAAAGATCCCGCCTTCGAGAATCCATCTAAGCCGATTGGTTCCTTCATGGATGAGGGAACAGCATCGGAACGGAGTAAGCAAGATGGATGGGCGGTCGTCGAGGATGCCGGACGAGGTTGGAGGCGAGTTGTACCTTCGCCGCTGCCGGTCCGCATTATCGAGCAGGATGCGATTCAGTCGTTGATCAAAGACGGTTTTGTGGTGATTGGTGTAGGGGGGGGCGGCATTCCCGTAGTTGAAGATGAGAAAGGCGAACTCGTCGGGATTGAGGCGGTGATTGATAAGGACTTCGCCTCGGCACTATTGGCAAATAGTATCCAGGCGGATCTGCTTTTGATCTCCACAGCAGTAGAGAAAGTAGCGCTGAATTTCAATAAACCGGATCAGCAGTGGATCGATCGAATGACTTTGGATGAGGCGAAAAAGCATCTCGCCGATGGTCAATTTGGCAAAGGGAGCATGGAACCCAAGATCCGGGCCATAGTTGGTTTTCTAGAGCGTGGTGGCAAGGAAGCCCTGGTCACAGATCCTGCGAATATTGAGCTTGCGTTACAGGGAAAAACAGGCACTCGAATTGTCACAGCATAAAACCGCATATAGCGGAAAAAACACAAGGAGGTGGTTAATCGGTAGAAGCAAGAAAATTATTGGCTGAAACTCATTCGAGGAAACTCAATAAATAGGAGAAGTTTGAGATGTCAAGAAGTATGGCGTTACGCTTAGCTGCTACCCTAGCTCTGTTGGCTCTGGCACTTACAGCCTGCGCTGGGGAAGAAGCACCAGAAGTTGTGGGTGGTTTCGAGATCCCCACGGTGGAAGAGGGTAAGTTCAATATCGCCGCGGTCCTGATCGGTCCTCACGACGATGGTGGCTGGTCCCAGGCGCACTACGAAGGCTTAGTTTTTGTCGAAGAGAATGTTCCCAACGTTCACACGGCCTATATCGAGAACGTTCCTGAGGGAGCCGACTCGGAGCAGATTTTCCGCAGCCTCTCGCGGAAGGGCTTCGATCTGATCTTGGGTACTTCCTTCGGCTACATGGACCCGATGGAGATTGTCGCCGAGGAGTTCCCGGATGTCATGTACATCCACCTGACGGGCATCAAGTCCAACATGACCAACTTCGGCAACCTGATGGGTGCTATGGAAAACATGAAGTTCATGGCCGGGATGCTCGCCGGTGCACGTGCCAAAATGGACGGAAACCCGAAGCTGGGTTACATGGCGACCTTCCCGATCCCAGAGGAAATCCGCCTCGGCAATGCGATCGCGTTGGGGATGAAGGTGACCTGCCCGGAGTGCACGATGGATATCCGCTGGATCAACACCTGGCATGACCCGATCATCGAGAAAGAGGCCGCAGCCTCGTTGTTCGATGCAGGCGCTCAGGTAGTGTTCACCGGTGCTGATACCCCCGCTGTCGCCGATGTCGCCCAGGAAAAGGGCAAGTGGGGAGTAACCTACGATTGGTACGGCTCCTGTAAAGTCGATGCCTGCTTAACCGCGCCCTACTGGGTTTGGGGACCGGTATACGCAGAGATCGCCGAGGGTGTAATCGCTGGTACCTATACCCCCGGTTGGGATTACTTTGATGCCGATACCGGAGCGCTCGGTCTGTACGGCTTCATGGAGGGTGAGGAGTTGACCCCGGGCGTTGCTGAGCTTCCGGCAGATGTGATCCAGGACGTTCGCGACCTGGTGGCCGCAACCCTGGCGGGCGAATTCACTCGCTTCTCGGTTTTCTCAGGTCCGATCTATGACAATCAGGGCACCTTGATAGTTCCTGAGGGTGAAGCGCTTGAGCAAGTTGATCTGGATGCCTTCCCTGAGTATGGATTAGGTTGTGAGTACTGCATGAAGTGGTGGGCTGAGGGCATTACTGCGGAACTGCCGGAGTAGTCCACACATATGAGAAATGGTTGAGTCGACGCCTGATAAGGGCGTCGACTCATCATCTTCGAGAGTTACGTCTGGAATGGAAATCGGAGCTGAGTATGGATGACCATCTCAATGTCGTTGAGTTAAAAGGGATTTCCAAACAGTTTCCCGGTGTTATGGCGAACGACCGGGTTGATTTCACCTTGCGCTCTGGTGAGATCCATGCATTGCTAGGAGAAAACGGCGCAGGCAAGAGCACCTTAGTGAATATGCTCACCGGGCTTTATAGACCGGATGAGGGCTCAATCCGTGTGCATGGTGAAATTGTTGAACTTCGCTCACCTCGCGATGCTATTGACAATGGTATTGGCATGGTCCATCAGCATTTTATGCTCGTACCCTCTCAAACTGTGACGGAAAACGTACTCCTAGGCCTCGATGAGCCACGCCTTCGTATGAACTTATCGCATTATGATCAAATCATCTCAGATCTCGGGGAGCAGTATGGTCTCCATGTCGATCCGCGCGCAAAAATCTGGCAATTGTCCGTTGGTGAACAGCAGCGTGTGGAGATTTTAAAGATGCTCTACCGCGGGGTTAATGTGCTCATTATGGACGAGCCTACAGCAGTCTTAGCTCCGCAGGAGATTCAAGAGCTGTTCATTACACTTCGGTCCATGATTGCGGAGGGGAAATCAATCATCTTCATCAGCCACAAGCTCGATGAAGTCATGGCTATTGCCGATCGGATAACAGTCTTAAGAAAAGGAAAGGTCAGCGCAGAGGGCTTGCTTGCGAAAGAGGTCACGAAGCAAGACCTAGCGCACGAGATGGTAGGGCGGGAGGTGATCTTTCAGCTAGACAAGGTTGATCAAGTTCCTGGAGAGATTGTTCTCTCTGTGGAAGAGCTTGAGGCTTTGAATGATAAAGGTCTTCAGGCTTTGCGAGGCGTCTCACTCAACGTGAGGGCTGGCGAGATTGTCGGCTTGGCCGGCGTGGCCGGGAACGGGCAATCCGAGATAGCTGAAGCTATTACAGGTCTTCGTCCGATCACAAAAGGGAAAGTGGA
>JBARSI010000037.1:0-3366 GCA_049644665.1 Anaerolineales bacterium | reverse complement strand
ATATTCTCCGATATCGGAGAATATTCACGAGATGCCTGAAGAAATAATCGGAGAAATACAAAACCTTTTGACTTGATTCAGACAGCTTATTTTGGTGCCGATGATCCATCAATAGGACAGCGCTCTGGGGGAAGAAGTTTAATACGGGCAGTATGGAATCTGCTAAATAGCTGCCAGGTTGCTCAAGCAATGCAAGCACCTCGATGTCCTGACAAGCCCGGGCTTGACGGTTAACCGACCATGAAAGTTTTTTTATTTTATTGTTGAATTTCCAAACGGCTAAAGCCAATAAACGAACTAACCGATCAATCTCCCATTTTTTGAGCTTTGTGAGGGCGAATTCAGTATTCTTCCATACTTCTCGCCATGAAACGGGAGGAAGATGTATTTTGGTAATCTTGACACGCGACCCAACAATTCCGACCGCTATTTGCTCAAGGGTTCTATTGTCGAGGGTTGCGAGATAGATCTCTTCTGGAGATGTTGCGCTAATAATTCGCTCAAGTAGCTCGATCTTTTCGAGAATATCCCGCCAGAAATACCACATATCGATTTCTATTATTTTTCCAAAGGAAAGCCCCTCATACTTTGTATCGTCCTTCCCTTTCGGTAGATACCAATTCTGAGCGAGATAGTAGGCGTCTGACCATACTCTCCATATATCGAAATCTGGAATTGGACTGGTTTCCAGATCCAACCCAGAAACGTAGCCATCTAGGCTAAATATAGCTGAGTTTTCACGAGCAACCAGATCGCTCATCCCCTTAGCTGGAAAGCGACTTTCGGTAATGATTACGGAGTTCATGATTCCACTTTAGCTATTTAGAGAGCTCTCAGTTTCCTCTGGCGCGATATTGACCAGCTTATCCTTGCACAAAAGCGATAGGCGACAAACAGAACCACAACAGGCAGCGGTAAATAAAAACATATTAATGCTATACCACTGCTAGCACTTCCCATTAGAGACGTCGAAAGCATAACGATCCAGATAATTTTCCATGAAGTAAAAAGATTGACTCTGGTTGGAGCGCTATATATAGCCCGAAAATCATACCTAAGACAATCATACCGGCAACAACCCCGGCCCATCCCCAATTAAGTTAGAGTTCTCCGACAATCATCTGCATCAAGCCACATCCAGCGAACTCAAGACCGATTCGATCCTTCAGCCAAAATCCAAATACCTTTAATGACCCGGCAGCAAAGTTCGAATATCTAGAAGGTAGCTCTTTCCTAACATATAAGCCTCTAATATTGGAAATATATTATGAACATTTATTACAGATAGATTGTTTACTATAAATCTCCAAGCATCTAGCTATATTAAGTGGCAAAACTTGTAATCAATGTGGATTCTTAACGGAAAATGGTAGTGAGACACCACGCCTCAGTTGAAAGGATGGAAGCTATCATAACGATTGAAATAGCCAATAATAATGTAAGGTTCCTTGGTTGTTATCTTATACATGTTCCCTTCTGAGTACCCATACGCCCACTGATATCAATGCTATCGTAAAAAAGGCATAAGAGATAGCTGCACTAAAAGCCACGCCACTTAAGCCCCACCCCCTATTTACCAATAAAACACCGAGGCCAAGATTTACCAATACCGCTCCTGCCAGAACCATCAAGTAATATACTTGCTTGTCTACAGTGTTAAGGAAATTGGCAACTCCCCCGCCCAAGGGAATGAATGCCAACCCCACAAGTACGATCCTGACGGCCCTGATGCCGACCACATAATCCGGCAGGAAGGTCTCCACAAAGAATGGCATTAAAAGAAAGGTAGCTGCAATTAGCGGGAAGGTAATGCCCGTGCTTGCCAATGATTGGCGAAGCACAATGGGCAACAGCGATCGCTTTTCACCTGTCGAGCCATAGAGAAAGGCCATACGGGGATAAAGTTGTTGAGAGATCACGGCGGGCAGTAAAGCCAGGATACCCACACCAAGAATTGCAAGGGTATATTGGCCTAGCGCTTCTACTCCCAGGAATCGAAGAATAACCCAGCGATCGACACTCGTCAGCAAGGAGAAAAGCAACCCAGCCATCATGATTGGGAAACCAATCTTCAGAAGGCCGCGAAGGATCGACCAGTCAAACTGGAACTCGATTTGGAAAGAGCTTATGCGATAGATCACCAAGATTGCAAGAAATGCCACGAGCGCCTGTCCGCCAATGAAGCCGGACAATTTAAATCTATTCGTCATCGGAAGGACAATCAGTGGAAACAGCCCTGCAAACACGAATTGCTGAATGGTCATCAGCCGAAATTGAATAGTAGACCGCAGCCGCATTTGAAAATACTGATAAACATGCCAGGCGAGGAACAAAACCCCCATGGCCACAACGCTTGCAGTGCTTAATGTTGCTACAAGACCATTGCTCAGGATTAAGACCGTCGCAAGTGCTCCTAAAAGACCCGTTACAAGAACGAACCAAAAGGTGACATTTGCGGCTATATGCGCAAGATCCTCACGCCCTCTTCCTGTGAGTATAGGGACCTCTCTGTTCATTCCACTAGGAACGCCGAGATTGATCAGCACACCATAGAGAAGGATTAAATAAAGCGCATTCCAAATTCCGAAATCATCTGGGCCGATCCATCGTGCAGCCACAAGGGTCACGACCAGGCGCGATATTTGATAGGCACCAGTGGAAAGAGAAAAAAACAAGAATTCATTGACCAACCCATCTTTAGTAAATGTGGACCGTATCCACGAATTGATTCTTGAAAATATTGAAGGATTGATAGTGGAGGGTTTCATTAAGCCACGAGATCCCATTGGAGCGGGGTGCCACGATCTATGTCCTTGACCGCATGCCGGCCTAACAAATCATTCATGTGCCGTGGATGTAATCCGTAAGCGGGGCGTATGGATCGAATGTTATCTTCGGTAAACTCCTCGTTAGCCTTCATATCTTCAACCACAAAAAGTGAGCGGCGAAACATAACACTTTGTGATTCTTTGCCCCCACTAAAGTAAGCAACCTTGCCCAACGCCTTTTCAATTGTTCGGACACTCTCTACCATCACACCGAACTCTTCCGGTTCGAGCGAGAAATTAGAATCTAGGCTTTCATTGGCTCTGGAGAGAGTAAGATGCTTTTCGATTATGGAGGCTCCAATGGCAACGGCCCCAATAGGCACTGAAATCCCCAATGTATGGTCAGATAAACCAACTGGACAGCTGAACGCATCGCGCAGATTAGGGATAGTTTTCAAATTCATCTCTTCTGCTGGAGCTGGATAGGCGCTGGTACATTTAAGCAACGCAAATGGTGTTTCACTCACCTCTCGAAAAGCTCGTACGGCTTCATCGATTTCTGCCAAAGTCGCCATGCCCGTAGAAATAATCGCTGGTT
>JBARSI010000036.1:0-2011 GCA_049644665.1 Anaerolineales bacterium | reverse complement strand
CCTTCGTACGAATACAAAGGGCCTCGTTCGACTTGCATGTATTAGGCACGCCGCCAGCGTTCATCCTGAGCCAGGATCAAACTCTCCATAGAGATTTCACTACGTCCGAAGACGTAGACAGATCCATTATCGACCGGACTCAAGGTCATTTTTCTGTCGTTTTACTTACAGGGTTTCCTATCACTCTTCAGTTGTTAAGGTGCTTTTCATCGAGCGGACGAAATCCTACCATCCGCCCCCTTCAGTGTCAAGGGCATCTGGCGCAAAACGTCGATGTTCAACATCTCAACATCGACGAGGCTGGCCAATTCTTCAACCCGCTCATTTGGCCTGTGCTGCACTTGACTATTCGGTTTTCCGAGTCTTCCTAAAGAATAGGCGAGACCGTTTTTGATGCTGACTGTATTTTAAGCTCTCCGGAACAGAATGTCAAGGGAAAGACTCCTGGCGATACAGGGTTCTCATTGCCTCGCCAGTCTTATCGCTTACTGCCCATCACGGGCACACCACTGTACCGTACCCTATCCCCTGTATATCGTTGGGACTGGTTACATGTACCCCGAACCAACCCTCCCCAACGCTGCCGGCGCGGTAGTAATCCTCGAAAACCTGTGTTTGGGCACTTGAAAAAACCGCGCTCTCCGGCGGCGTTTGGTTGCCGTTATCCAGGAAGCGGTAAAAAGTCACGGTTGTCGGACCGGTTGTGGTGATCGAGAACTCCACATCAAAGGTCACCGGAAAAACACAGGGCGAGATATTCATCGTGGGCGGGTCCATGACCACGACGACTGCCGTCACGATGCTCAGCGGCGAGGGCAGTATCGGCGCGAGCGCCAGTTCACCTGTGAGGACTACCTGCGCCAAAGGGATCCAGCACAGTTTACCCTCCCTCCTCGGGTTCTCGACCTGCAGCCAATCTCCGGATTTGTTCTGTGCGAGGATATCGGCATGCTCACCTGCCATCAATGCCCCATCTTGAGCGAATTCCTCGGCCGGGCCAAATCGGCAGACTACATCCAAATCCTGTGCCGATGCCACCGGTGATGCCAGTAGGTCCGTTGGCGCAGCAGTCGGGGCCTTGGTGTCCGCTGGCTTCGCTGTCGGTGGTGGGGGTTTTATAGTTTTTGTTTCGATTGGCAATGCCTGGGTGGGAATGGGCGCCGAAGCATCGCCAGCAAGCGGCGTCGGTGTAGGTTCTTCGGCCGGAAGATTGCAGCCAGACACAATGAGTGTTGCAACTATGGCGCTGATGAAAATTGACCGCGCTATTCGATTCATGATCTTCCTCCCCCAGAGACAAGTAGTCTCACAAACCCCTATATCTCGGATCTCCCTTGAAGCGCCTGGGAAAGCGTCGTTATGTCCGCGTATTCTAGGTCACCCCCGGAAGGGAGGCCTCGCGCCAGCCGCGTGATGCGAACATCATGGCCCTCCAGGTATTGCTTGATATACATCGCTGTAGCTTCACCTTCCAGCGTCGGATTGGTGGCGATGATCAATTCCTGGATTGCAGCTTCCTGAATACGCTCCATCAATTCGGCAATGCGCAGGTCGTCCGGTCCAATTCCCTCGATCGGGGAGAGCGCTCCATGTAGAACATGGTAGCGACCCGAGTACTCACCCGTACGCTCGAGGGCGAGAACATCAAGCGGTTCCTCTACTAAACATATCTTCGATGAGTCGCGGCCGGGGTCACTGCAGATTAGACAGGGATCGGCGTCGTTGCTTGTGATATTGAAACAACGCGAGCAGAAGCGGGTTTGAGTCCGCATTTCCCGCAGGGCCTCTGCCAGTTCCAAACTTTCACCTTCTGGAGCCCGCAGGAGGAAATAGGTCAGGCGTGAGGCCGTCTTCGGACCAATGCCCGGCAGACGCGCGAATGCCTCAATGAGCCGCTCTACGGGCTTAGGCGCCGCAGATCTCATCCGCCTCCACCCAATGGTCCAAGACCGCCTGCCAGTGGACCAAGCTGCTTCGCTGCAAGGGCTTGTGATTCCTGGACCGCCTGGTT
>JBARSI010000035.1:0-8440 GCA_049644665.1 Anaerolineales bacterium | reverse complement strand
GGAGAAGGATTCTGAGTACCTCCAGGGGATGCAGATGGCAGTTCCGGGGGCAGGGAAACTCAATGGGGTCTGTGTGCCGAAGCTGCGTAAGATAGCGAAGTAGATTACCAAGAAATACCCCTAAACTACAGGATTTAAGTCCTTTGGCCCATGCGGGGGATGGTCATCCGCCTGGGAGAGTGTTAGATTTAAGGAACCAATTTATTGCTTTCTTGAGGAGGTTGATATGGTATTGGTGACCCGATTAAAAAGAAATTCAGTTTTTCTTGCCCTTATCCTGATCATTGTCCTGCTGCCCGCATGCAGTATTCAGCTTTCAAACAGCGGCAATAGGGAATCCTCTCAGCCGGATGACCCGATAACGGAAGTTGTGGTCGAATCGCCGACAGCGAAACCACAGCCAACCACGGTGGTGCCCGAAGCTACTGAAGATGAGATGCAAGAGCCGCCTTCAGCGGATGCAGAGGTTGAAACACAGCCCACACAGATGGTCGAACCTGAAGCAGGAAACCCGGTTAACCCAATGACGGGCTTGTCCGTGGATGACCCCGGGGTTCTCCAGCGGCGCCCCCTGCTCGTTTCGATCTCAAATTTTCCTCCAACGGCGAGACCTCAAGCAGGATTGTCTTTCGCATCGCATGTGTACTCCACATTCATCGGGTTCGGTATGAACCGCTACGTTGCGGTTTTTTATGGTGACTATGCGGTCCACCTCCAGGAGATTCTTAACAATCGGCTCGCGGAGGGCAATGACGATGATTTCGCGATCGGGCCTGTCCGCTCCGGGCGGGTGGCTTTTGAGGATATTAAAAATCAATACCCGCACGCGCTCCTGATCACAGCCGGAGCCTCTCCGGAAGTGCTTTCACAATTATCCAATCAGGTTTCAGTGTTTGGGTCGAGCGATGAGAATGTCAACTCCACAGGTGTTGGGGCAGATGCGCTCGGTCAGCTTGCGAGCGACTACCCCGTCGATCCTCTGAAGTATGAATCGTTGGTTTTTAACGCGACCCCGCCCGAGGGCGGGGAGTCGGCCGAGTTCGTGCGCATCATTTACAACTACCTCAACCAAAATGGATGGGAATACGACACAGAGAGTCGAACCTACCTACGGTCACAGGATCAAGCGGACGGCAGTGGGGAACTCTACCCGATGATCGATAGATTAACAGGCGAGCAGCTGGGATTTGAAAATGTGGTTGTGCTGTGGGCGAAGCATTCGTATCTCTCCCCGACAGTGCTCGAAATCAACCTCTCCTATGTGTGGGATCACTTCGGGCTGCTTTATCGCGATGGCAAGGTCTACGAAATCAAGTGGTCTACGCGCAACGGGGATTTGGTGATATACGACGGAGAGGGAACACCGGTGCCCTTGATGCCGGGCAAGACCTGGTTCGAGGTCGTCAGTTTCCAATCCACCTGGGATCGTGACAAGAGCATCGTACGCTTTCACGAGCCCCCCTCTGATTTCTAGCAAGGTTTCTTTCCGCAAATAGCGGTTCGCCAGCACTTGCTGGGTCGTATCTTGAATATTGGCATCATGGCTGATCTATAATGGCATTGATTTCCCGATTCAAAAGAAGTTAGTGCCACCTTCCCAAGAGCCGAAGCCGCAGATCAATCTATTGAATGTTCCAGTGCCCGAACGGCCATGCTTTTAGGCTACAATGTGGATATTCCCGAGACGAATCGTCTTTTGAGCCAGGCTGGCTCTCATTAATGACTCGACCGCCGAGTGCAGGAGGTGCCCTGATGGAATTACTCACCGTGAAGATTGAAAAACCGTCCGATGTAAATGTCATTTTCGGCCAGGCGCACTTCATCAAGACGGTGGAAGACATTCATGAGGCGCTTGTAGGTGCAGTGCCAGGGATCGAGTTTGGGCTGGCATTCTGTGAAGCCTCCGGCCCCGCGCTGGTGCGGACGAGCGGCACATCGAAAGAGATGATCACTTTGGCCGAGGCCAACGCGCTGATGGTCGCCGCCGGGCATACATTTCTCATATTCCTGGCCAACGCATTCCCGATCAATGTTCTCAACGCCGTGAAAATGGTTCCGGAAGTTTGTCGGCTGTTCTGTGCGACTGCGAATCCAGTTGAGGTGGTATTGGCAGAGACAGACCAGGGGCGAGGCGTGCTTGGCGTGATTGACGGCGAGGCGCCTAAGGGTGTTGAAAGCGAAGGGGATGCCGCCGAGCGTATCGAGCTTCTGCGGAAATTCGGCTATAAGTTGGGGTGAGATCGGTTTTGCCGGGTAAGGAGTAGAGGGTCATGGCGGCGCACAATTCGATTACGGACGTACCGGGCATTCGCGTAGGGCACGCGCATGATGTAGAAGCGATCACGGGGTGTACTGTGGTGCTCTGTCCGCAGGGTGCGGTGGGGGGAGTGGATCAGCGAGGAGGCGCCCCGGGGACACGCGAGACAGATCTTCTAGGACCCATGCACCTCGTGAATAAAGCACACGGGATCTTGCTGACGGGCGGTTCTGCGTTTGGTCTCGATGCGGCGACGGGCGTTATGCGTTTCCTCGAGGAGAAGGGCGTGGGCTTCGATGCGCATATAGCGAAAGTTCCCATCGTGCCAGCGGCGGTACTCTTTGATTTAGATATTGGCCGGGCGGATGTGCGGCCGGACGCGGCGATGGGCTACTTAGCCTGTCAAAATGCATCGAAGGATCCTCCGCAGGAAGGAAACGCCGGTGCCGGGATGGGCGCTAAAGCCGGAATAATTCTGGGTATGGCTGGAGCGATGAAATCCGGAATCGGGACCGCAAGTCATAATTTGGGTGGAGGGGCGTTTGTTGGCGCCCTTATCGCAGTCAACCCGTTTGGGGACGTAATCGATCCGATGAGCGGAGAAATCCTTGCTGGAGCGCGCCCAGTCAAGCTGGGGCCCAAGCAGTTTGGGGGTGATGGTCGATTCGCAGATACCCTGGCGGTGATGAAAGGAATGGCAGGCAAGATGGCAATGCGGTTCGCATCCCGGGGCAATACTGTGATTGGCGTCGTGGCAACGAACGCGCAACTCACGAAAGAGGAGGTCAACAAGGTCGCACAAATGGCACACAATGGTATTGCCCGTGCGATTCGCCCGGCGCACACAATGTTGGACGGCGACACGCTGTTTGCTTTATCAACCGGGGGGAAGAGTGTCGATGTTAATATCGTCGGCGCTTATGCGGCGGAAATTGTTGCAGAGGCGATTGTGCGCGCGGTGCGGGCGGCAGAATCGCTGGGCGATTTGCCCGCGGCGTGCGATGTCAACCTAGAGGATTGACACGTATGATCCCCGATGGTATCGTCTTGCGCCTTGGTGGAGGAAGCTGATGTTTCGAAAATCTACGGAGAAACCAATCGTTGGCGGGCAAGTGCCTGAGCGTGTGGATTCGATTTTGGGTCCTGGTATTACCTGGCAGGGTCAGCTCAGCGGAGCAGGGGGAGTCCGCATTGATGGCGCGTTCGACGGCGAGATCGCAGTGCGCGGCATTGTTGTCATCGGCGAGCAGGGCCGGGTCACTTGTGAACAGATCCGCGCCAACACGGTTGTAATCTCGGGTTCTCTCAAGGGAAACATAACCGCGCATCGTGTTGAGATAACCAACGCGGGTCGCGTATGGGGCGATGTTGTCACGATCTCTTTCTCTACGGAGGAAGGCGCGTTTTTACGGGGCAAAATACGAATGGAGGAGGAGCTTGACCTGGGGTTCACTCCTGAATTGCCAGCAGGTGAAGAATTTAAGGAAGAGGCCGCACAGCAGGAAGGTGCAAAAGCGGAATAGTATCGATCGTGTATTGAGATTGGCCGGGGCTGTCTAAGACTGACTTGGGCAGCCCTTTGTAATATTCAGCTATTTTTAATCTGTCATCACAAGCCCCATGGGCCTGCCCTCAGGATACGCGCCGGGGGTTGTCATGCGTATGATTAAACGGATAGGGCACGGCAATCTCCGCGCAACAAAAGGATAGGTTTGCTCAAACGGATTCCTGAGCTCCTCGCGCAAACTTCCATCTTAAGACAGCTACCATATGTTGTTTGATGGCTCACCCCTGCAAGATCTCCCTGATAGGCAAGGATTCTAAGTCCGTGCGCACTGACTAGGGCTTATCCAGCCATCTCATTAGAAATGCGAAAAACAGGAGCGAGATCTTAATAGAACTGCCCAGAGAATGCCCGTGGATCAACTTGATATTGTTGTCTCTACAGTAGGCGTTTTTACGGAGAGGCGGATTGCTGGTAATGGAACAGCCATGAGCCAGCGAACGTTTCACCGTTGCCGTCTGTGCAGGTCTCTGCTGTAATGCCGGTTTCCAGCCCAACGCCTTGAGTTAGCTGCAGGGAATAGGTCACGCCTTCCTGCATTGTGAAGTCCGCATAACCAGGCCCAAGTTCAGGTTTCAAACCGGTGAAGAAGATGTCTTGGCCGGTGTCCCAGACAACAAGCGCTTTAACTCCGGGCACTCCAAAACCAGCGGCATCGAGGACCAGGATCTGGATTTGGGTTTCTTGCAGCGCGGGGTCGCAGATCGTTTCCCTGGTGCGGAGTGAAAACGGGGTGCTCGCAGTCGCGGTTGGAGAGGGTGTGGGGCTCGGCCTGGCTGTAGGTGTGAAAGTCGGGCTTGGAGGGACTTGTGTAGTTGTGGCCGCTCCACGAGACGTCGGTGTGGCAATCAATGGCGAGGGACGCTCGCCTAGAATGGCTGCAAGCTGCGCGAGGGCGCGTACTTCGGCATCGGGGCGTCCAACGGCTAATCTGTTTTGAGCCAGTCGGCCGAGTGTGCTGGCTGGATCGGTGATTTGGACCCATGCGAGGCGTGCACGAGCACGATCTGCATCTCCGGTTGCAGCATAAGCGGCGGCGATCAGGGTTATATAATCGGATTTAAAATCTTCGCGGAGTGAGTCCGGGGAAGCATCAGTGTACTCAACGGGATTGATAGCCCAACTGTAATATAACCCTCCGGTGATACCGATGAGCAAGCCGATTATTAGGGCAAAAATACCTAACCGATTCATTGTAAGCTTATCTCGGGCGCGGGCGGGATGGAGCGCAAGTCAACCGCGATCTGATTGAGAGTCTGAAGGTCGATTTGATTGATGCCGATTTCCACTCCGTAGTCGATGGCATCGATGACATAATTCAAGGGTGGGCGAGATCCCAACGAGGCGAGTCTATACCTTGCCAACTCTAGATCGCGGTCGACGAGGTAGGCCTCGGCGACCATGAGGACGTAATCTGATCGGAAATCGTCACGCAACGCCTCTGGGGCGGTGTCGACATACTCCACAGGGCGAATCACCCAGCCGAAAAGCAGGCCAAGGAGCAGGCCGATTAATATCCCAATTAACAAACGCGACGAAGTTCTCATAAGATGAATGCCCTCTGGCGAGCATTGTGCCATAGAGGTGGAAGGGTTGCAACAAAGGAAACAGCCCCGATAGGACTTCCGAGATCCAGGGCTGCCTATGCTATAATCGCTAGTGCCGAAGGTGGGAATCGAACCCACAATCCCGAAGGAACGCGAGTTTGAGTCGCGCGCGTCTGCCAGTTCCGCCACTTCGGCGCACGGTCAGTATAGTCAAGTGTAAGTTGATGGTCAAGATAACCTCCCGCAAGCAGAACCCGTAGGCTTACTTTATACCTTATGCGCTTAGGAATTATTGGCCTCGAGGCCTCCGGGAAGACTACAGTTTTCAATTCCCTAACAGGAGCACAATTAGAGACGGGGGCTATGGCCGGTCATGGACGGATGGAGGTTAATGCGGCCTCGGTCGATGTCCCTGACGTGCGCCTTGATGCAGTGAGCGAGATCTTCAACCCCAAAAAAACCACATACGCCAAGGTCACATACGCTGACATCGGCGGGATGAATGTTGGTGCGGGTCGTGAAGGACTTCCCGGTCCACTCGCCAACCAGATTGAACAAATGGACGGCTTGCTGTTTGTCGTGCGAGCGTTTCAAGATCCGAGCATCCCCTCTGCGCTGGGGGAGGTCGATCCTGCTCGAGATGCCGCCGCTCTCGATGGTGAGTTGCTCTTGAGTGACATGATCACAGTGGAACGACGCCTGGATAAACTACAGGAAGAGCGGCAAAAAGGGGGGCGTGAGCGCACCGCAATCGAGCGAGAGCAAGCGGTCTTTGAACGTGCAGCTGCGCATCTGAACCAGGGACAACCACTGCGCAGTCTGAACTTCTCTAAAGATGAGCGTTCTGGATTATCAGGGTTTGGTTTACTCACCATGATCCCGGTCCTTATCGTGGTCAATTTAGGTGAAGGGCAACAGCTCTCTGATATGAATCTGGACGCGACTGAAGGTTCTGTTATTGGGTTACAGGGTAAGTTAGAAATGGAAATCGCTCAGCTCCCAGCCGCGGAAAAAGCGGAGTTCCTGGCGGAGTATGACATCGAGGTCCCCGGTAGAGAGCGGGTGATCCGCGTCTCCTACGAGACATTAAATCTACAAACCTTCTTTACTGGAAACAAGGACGAGGTGCGGGCATGGACACTGTCTTGTGGGGGAACCTGCCTGGATGCCGCCGAGACAATCCATTCCGATATGGCGCGCGGGTTCATTCGCGCCGAAGTGATCAATTGGGAGGCGTTGGTATCTTTGGGCGGGCTGGCAGAGGCGCGCGCTCAAGGTAAGCTGCGCATCGAAGGGAAGGACGCCGTCGTCTCCGATGGGGATGTAATCTATATTCGCTTTAACGTTTGAGCCCGCAGGCGGCGAGATGTTTAAATATAATTCTAGATTCTCTCAATATAGTCAGGAGTGAAACATGGTTGCCGTGAAATACGAACAAAAAGGTTGGAGCCTCGCTGAGCTATTCCCAGGTCTCGGCACCACCGAGATCGAGCAGGCGCTTGAAAAACTCGACGCTGCAATCGTGGCTTTTGAGAAGCACAGGGAGCTGCTCGCGGTGGATATCGCGGAGGAAAAATTCGTGGATATTCTTCAGGATTATGAAGAGATCACTCGCCAGATGTCCAGGGTGGGAGCCTTTGCATCCCTGAGTTTTTCAGAGGACACGCAGGATCAGAAAGTTCAGGCTTTTATGGCGCAAATGCAGCAGCTTGGCGCCCAGATCGAAAACCGGATCATGTTCTTTAACCTGTGGTGGAAAAACCTGGATGACAAAGCGGCCGCAAGGTTGTTGGAGGTATCTGGCGACTACCGTTATTGGCTAGAAGCTCTCCGTCTGCAAAAGCCCTTCACGCTATCAGAGCCCGAGGAGAAGGTCATTAATCTCAAGGACGTCAACGGCACCCGCGCCTTGGTGACGCTGAACAGTATCATCACCAACCGCTATTGCTTTAAGATTGAAGTAGATGGCGAGGAGAAGGAAGTATCTCGCGAGGAACTCCAGGTGTATTACCGTGATCCAGATCCTGCGCTGCGGGAAGCTGCATATAAGGAACTCTATCGAGTATATGAAGCGGACGGGCCCATCCTAGGGCAAATCTACCAAGCCATTGTTCGTGATTGGCACAGTGAGGGTGTGGATTTGCGCGGATATTCTGCGCCGATTGCCATCCGCAACCTGGCTAACGATATTCCCGACGATGTCGTGGACACGTTGCTAGAAGTCTGCCGAAAGAACGCGCCGTTGTTTCATCGCTTCTTTAAATTGAAGGCACGCTGGCTGGGTGTGGACCGACTCCGCCGCTATGATATCTATGCCCCCGTGGCGAAGTCCGAGAAGAAGTTCCCCTATAGTGACGCAGTGGCGATGGTGCTCGAAAGCTTCCAGAAATTTGACCCACACATGGTTGAACTGGTGCAGCGTGTCTTCGACCAGGATCATTTCGACAGTGAGGTTCGTAAGGGTAAGCGTTCCGGGGCATTCTGTTCGACAGTCACGCCCAATCTGACCCCGTGGGTGCTCCAGTCGTACAATGGAACAGCACGCAATGTATCTACGATGGCGCACGAACTAGGTCATGCGGTGCACTCGATGCTGGCGGCGGACCACACCGCACTCACGCAGCATTCTTCATTGCCGTTGGCAGAGACAGCTTCTACCTTTGCCGAGATGCTGCTTGTTGATCATATGTTGGAGATCGAAGAAGACCCCGATGTGCGCCGAGACATCCTCTTCGAGCAGATGGACGATGCCTATGCCACGATCATGCGTCAAGCATACTTCGCTCTATTCGAGCGCCAGGCGCATGAGTGGGTCCATGAGGGCGCAGCGGTGGATGATCTCTCAGAGATCTACCTCGACAATCTTAAAGACCAGTTTGGTGATTCACTGGACCTGAGCGAGGACTTCCGTTTTGAGTGGCTGGCGATTCCACATTTCTACTTCTCACCTTTCTACGTTTACGCGTATACCTTCGGCCAGCTTCTGGTGCTTTCCCTCTACAAGCAATACAAAGAGGAGGGCGAGAGTTTCATACCGCGTTACCTCGACATTCTAACGGCGGGTGGATCAGC
>JBARSI010000034.1:0-24838 GCA_049644665.1 Anaerolineales bacterium | reverse complement strand
AAAAGATCCATCGCATCGCGTACGAAAATGAATCCCTTTGAGATAATCTCCGGGTCGCCAACAACGCGTTTCTGGTCATGGTCCAGGTTGACGTGGATGATAACGAGACCTTCGCGTGCCAGTGTCTCGCGCTCGCGCATGACTTTAGGGCCGATGTCACCCACACCACTCCCGTCCACGAAGATATAACCGCCCGGAAAGCGTTCACCGATTTTCATCTCCCCATCGGAAAACTCGATCACGGTTCCATTCTCCACCACCGCGATGCGCTCCTGAGGGATGCCGATCTCGCGGGCAAGGGCGGCGTGTTGTTTAAGATGCCGCAGCTCGCCGTGGATAGGAATGAGGTGCTTGGGTCTAACCAGCTGCATTAGGAGTTTCATCTCATCCTGGTTGGCGTGGCCGGACACGTGCACGGGCAAGATTGGATCATAGATCACATCAGCACCGCGATGGAAGAGGCGATTGATCGTGCGATGAACCATCTCCTCATTCCCCGGAATAGGCGTTGAAGAAAGAACGATCGTGTCCCCGGGTAAGAGGTCGAATTGACGATTGCTCCCTGTTGAGAGGCGGCCCAGGATGGATGATGGTTCGCCCTGCGTACCTGTACACATTAGGGCGACCTTCGATGGTTTCATCTTGAGGGCTTGATCCAACGGGACGATAAGTTCATCCGGAATATTAAGATATCCCAGCTCGCGAGCCATTTTTGAGTTGTCGACCATGCTTCTTCCGACGAACGCAAGTGACCGACCATGCCTCTGGGCAGCGTTTGCAACCTGCTGTATTCGGGAGATCAGGGAAGCGAAAGAACCAATTAATATGCGTCCTTTCGCTTGGCGGAACACCTGATCGAAAGCCGGGTCAATCACGGTTTCGGAAGGGGTCCAGCCGGGTTCGTCGGCATTGGTGGAATCGGCCAGCAGGGCGAGGACGCCTCGTGAGCCGAATTCGCCTAGTTTACCGAAGTCCGGGGGCCAGCCATCCACAGGGGTATGATCAAACTTGTAATCACCCGAATGGACAATCAATCCAGCAGGCGTTGTAATCCCCAGCCCGACCGCATCAGGGATGGAGTGGCAGACGTGAAAAAACTCTATCTCAAAGGGACCAAGCTGCAGCTCATCTCCAGCCGAGATGGTGTTAAGTTGTGCTTTCTCAAGCAACCCGCCCCGGCGGAGTTTCAGCTCTAGCAAGCCGCGGGTGAGTTTGGTGGCGTAAATCGGAACGTTGAATTCCTCGATAACGTGCCGAATTGCCCCGGTGTGATCTTCGTGACCATGTGTAATGATGATCCCGACTATTTTGCTCTTCTTGTCTTCCAGATACTTGAAGTCAGGGATAATGTAATCGATCCCTAACATGTCGTTCTCGGGAAACATAATGCCAGAGTCGATGATGAGGATGTTATCCCCATATTCAATCGACATCATGTTCTTACCTACTTCCCCCAATCCTCCCAGGGGGACAATTCTCAATAACTTACTCATACGTAATACATCCTTTTCACTTTATAAAGTGTTTGTTGAATAAAATAAACCCCGTCTGGCATCGAGCCTGGCGGGGTAAGGGTCCAAAACCAAGCAGATCGAAGTTTAGTTCAAGCGAGTGACATCGGTGGCTTGGAAGCCGCGAACCGTGTTCTCGAGATAAAAAGCGACTTTCTCGCCCTTGTTTAGTAATTGAAATCCCTCACCGGCAATGTCGCGATAGTAGACGAATACATCTTCCCCATCTTGGGCATCAATATACCCATACCCTTTCGATCCGTCAAAAGACCGTACGATTCCGGTTGTCCGTTTCGGCATGAACATCCTCCAAGCAACCGTGAATTCTATCACACTGGCTATTCATCGGTCAAACCTTTAATTTACACAGAGTATCAGAACCAAACCCAGGTGAATGTGCGAATCCGATCTGTCTCACCGCAGGATGTCGAAGGGTGTGATTGAGCAGTGTGGATAGGCAATAATCCATCTACCAGGATTGATTCACTTGACCGGATCTCCTCACATGGATATACTGCATGCCAACAATTGATTAAGGGCGAAGGTGGTCTGTTGCCCGGATGCACAGACCGCCAAGGGGAAGCCGGTGACCAAAGATTGAAATTCGGAAGTCCGGCGCTGTCCCGCAACTGTAAGAACGGGTTCTTCCCGTTCAAGCCAGGAGACCCGCCTTTGCCCGATGTTCTCAGCTCCTTCGTGGAAAGGATGGCAAGCCTATGACTGCTCCAACTTGAGGCCTTCCCGATAATATCGCTGGGGAAGGCTGATTTCTTTTCTCCCTCCATCATACGCATAAGGAACAAGGCGCCGCACCGTGGCGCGACCAGGAGGTAGTTGCAATGTTATTGAATGGATCAAGTCAACGCTCTAAAAAGGCGATTGTTCGTTTGCTTATTACGCTTCTTGCGATAGGAATCGTGGGGCTCGTGCTTGTCGCTTGTGGTGGTTCTTCTGCGCCAACAGAAAGCCCAGCCGAAAAACCATCCCCAACTCAAACATCAGAACCCACCGTTGAGCCGATAGAGGAAGTATTCCCGCTTACGATCATTGACGGCATGGGCCGCGAGGTGGTTCTTCCAAGCCCGGCGCAGCGGATCGTAACAATAGCACCATCCAACACAGAGATACTATTCGCCATAGGGGCAGGAGGTCAAGTTATCGGCCGGGATGAAGTTTCGGATTACCCCCCTGAAGCGCTCGAAGTCGCCAGCATTGGCAGTACCTATGGTGAACTCAACACCGAAGCAATTTTAGCGCTGGAGCCCGATCTTGTGCTTGCTGCGACGATCACCAGCCCGGAACAGGTACAGACCCTTGATGCGCTCGGCATACCGGTTTACCTGCTTTCAAACCCCATGGATTTCCCCGGCCTGCTAAAGAATATTAGCGTTGTGGGGATCTTGACCGGGAACGAGGTTGAAGCCGTAGCTCTTATTGAGAACCTTGAAGCGCGGATTTCCGCCGTGGCTCAGAAGGCAGCAGGCGCAGCGCGCGCGAGCGTGTTCTACGAAGTAGACGGCACGGATCCGACTGCGCCCTGGACAACGGGCGCCGGAACTTTCCAGGATGTGCTGATCGGATTAGTGGGGGGTGAGAACATCGCCGCCGAAATTGAAGGATGGGGGCAAATGAGCCTGGAAGAGATCGTCACCCGTAACCCACAGGTCGTCATCTTCGGCGAAGGATCGTGGGTCCCGACTACCGTCGAATCCTTTACGGACCGTACCGGTTGGGGGGAGATCGCTGCTGTTGTAGATGGTCGTGTTTATGGTATTGATACGAATTGGGTCGATCGCCCCGGACCGCGGCTGGTGGATGCGCTTGAAGAGATGGCGTTAATGATCCACCCGGAGCTTTTTGAATAAACATGGATGAGTCGAACGCAAACGCAGTCCTCGAATCAATGAGACCGCAGGGCGCCAGGCGGTATTGGCCCTGGATATTTTCGGGATCAGGCCTGGTCGTAATGCTGTTCGTAAGTGTGGCCGTTGGCCCGGTCTCGATTCCCATGCCGGATCTAGTGCGGATGCTGTTGGACTTACTACCCGGACTGCAATTGGAGGCAGACTGGTCGCGAACGTTTGCGACGATCGTTTACCAGATTCGTCTCCCGAACACAGCCCTTATGGCTTTAACTGGCATGGCTCTCGGGGGGAGCGGCGCCGCATATCAAGGGTTATTTCGGAATCCGCTGGCCGATCCTTATATCATCGGGGTGGCCTCCGGCGCGGGTCTTGGGGCGGTGTTGGCAATGGCTGCAAACTGGCCAGTCAGCCTGTTGGGGATGGCGACGGTCCCGATTGCCGCCTTCGTCGCCGCGCTGATCACCGTGGGCATTGTCTACGCCATTGCGCGCGTGGGCCGCTCCACACCGGTAACCACGCTGATCCTCGCCGGAGTCGCGGTCAGTTCCTTCGCCACAGCGATGACGAGCTTGATCATGCTGCTGTCGGCCGATGAACTCCATCGAGCGGTGAATTGGATGGTTGGCGGATTCGCATTGGGTGGTTGGGAGCCAGTTCTGGCATCTTTGCCATACTATCTTATCGGAATGACCTTGCTCGCGCTCCTCGGGCGGCACCTCAACGTTCTCCAGTTTGGCGATGAACAGGCGCGCCAAATGGGCCTGGATGTCGAACGCTCCAAATTACTTATCGTAGTAACGGCATCATTGGTCGCCGCAACAGCAGTGGCGTTCTCAGGCATTATTGCCTTTGTGGGGTTAATCGTGCCGCATGTTGCCCGCCTGCTCTGGGGGCCGGATTATCGGCGCACCCTCCCGCTTGCTATTTTAATCGGTGGCAGTTTCTTGCTGATAGCTGATGTCGTGGCCAGGGTGATTCTTGCCCCGCGCGAGCTGCCGGTGGGGGTCATCACAGCTGTGGTTGGGGCGCCATTCTTCCTTTGGCTCCTCTATCGGGCAAAAGGAAAGGTGCGGGTCTGGTGAAGAGCGCACTACGCATCGAACGGGCAACACTTGGCTATGGGAAGGAGCCTGTACTGCAGGATGTGAACCTCTCCGTGCAGCCGGGCGAAATACTTGCCGTTGTAGGACCCAATGGGGTGGGAAAATCGACGTTGGTCAAAGCCGCCTGCGGGAGCCTGCCTCTGCTTGAGGGTGAAGTCTTTATCGGGGAACAGAACCTGAGAGAATTAAAGCCAGGACAGCGCGCCCGCCGGGTTTCCGTCGTTTCGCAAGCAGTGAATCTGCCCCCCGCATTCCGTGCCTTGGACGTTGTTCTAATGGGCCGCACGCCCTACCTTGGATGGTTGGAACAAGAGAACGAACGCGACCGCCGGGTTGCGCTGGATGCTATGGCTCGTACCGAAACGATCGACCTCGCGGCGCGACCCATCGGCGAGCTGTCCGGTGGGGAGCAGCAGAGAGTTCTCATCGCCCGGGCGCTGGCGCAGTCGACCCCCGTGATGTTGTTAGATGAACCAACGGCACATCTTGACTTGAAGCACCAGGATAATTTACTCAAACTCGTGCGCGATCTGGCGTTCGTCGATGAACTGGCGGTATTGATCACACTCCATGACCTTAACCTGGTAGCGCGCTTCACGGATCGAGTGGCATTATTATCGAATGGCCGGGTGCGCAAAATTGGTGTGCCTGCCGAGGTCCTGACTCCCGACGAGTTGGCTGAAGTGTACGGGATCCGCATCCACGTGATCGCCCATCCGTTGGATGGTAAACCACTTGTTCTTTCCGGTTAATTTAAAGTCTCTATTATCAAGGAGTCGAGTATGCCGACGATCGACGATGCCAGAGAATGGTATGAAGAGAGCGACCCGGTCCATGGATTGGGCCATGTCCTGAGGGTACTGGCATTGGCAGAGTGGATGGGCGAAGAACTGGGTGCCGACCTTGAGGTGCTGCGAGCAGCTGCCCTTCTGCACGATGCCTCCGGCGCGCATCCTGGCAAGGAGGGAGGTCGCCAATCTCACGAGCAGAGGTCGGCGTTCTTTGCAGGCGAGGTTTTGAAGAAAGAGGGCTGGGAAGAAGGGCGAATAGACGCCGTCCAGCACTGTATTCGCGCCCACCGTTTCCGCGGTAATGAGCCGCCGGAAACCCTGGAGGCGAAGATCTTGTTCGATGCCGACAAGCTGGATGTGATGGGGGCCTTCGGCGCCGCACGCACTCTCGGCTATGCCTTGCAGGCTGGGCAACCGTTCTTCGCAGAACCATCGGAACATTTCCTGCGCACGGGTGAGACTGAGGGCGGCGAAGCTCACAGCGCTTACCATGAATACCTCTTTAAGTTATGCAAGGTGAAGGACCGGCTTCATACCGTACCAGCCCAACAATTGGCTGAAGACCGGCATGCGGTTCTGACGGCATTTTTTAACCAGATGGCCGTCGAGGCTCGGGGAATGAGGTAATTTGTATGGGTAAGGTTCAGGGAATTGACCCGCTGACACGCGACTGATATTATCCACGCCGTGATGACAGATAACGACCGCCCCCTAATCCTACTAACCAATGACGATGGTATCCGCTCTCCCGCTTTATGGGCGGCTGCTGAGGCGCTTTCAGAGATAGGATTCGTCACCGTTGCCGCTCCCCGGGAGCAGTCGTCGGGCGCGGGGCGCAGCATGCCTATCACCTCGGATGGAAAGTTGGTTGAAGAACAGGTTGAAGTACGAGGGAAGAAGTGGAAAGTCTACGCGGTTGGCGGCTCTCCTGCGCAAGCCGTGCAGCATGGCATCCTGGAGTTGACGCCGCGCAAGCCGGATCTTGTGGTCGCAGGAATTAACTACGGGGAGAATCTCACGACCGGCATTACCGTTTCGGGAACCGTCGGGGCAGCGCTTGAAGCGGCATCTTTCGGTGTACCTGCTCTCGCGGTATCACTTGAGATGCCTGCAGAACATTACTTCTCACATTCAGAAACAATCGACTTCCGCGTCGCTAAGTATTTCACAGCCTATTTCGCCCGAGTGCTTCTAGATATGCAACCCCTGGCAGATGTTGATGTGTTAAAAGTGGATATCCCAGCTGATGCGTCGGAAACTACCGAGTGGTGCATGACAAGACTCTCACGCCAAAAATACTATGTCCCGGTGGTATCACCAAGGGTGCAGCTCGAGGATCCAGGCAGCATCCAATTTGAGATACAGTTAGACAGGGATAAATTAGAACCGGATTCAGACGTCTATGCGCTCCGTATTGATCGCAAGGTAGCCGTCACTCCATTAAGCCTCGATATAACCTCTCGTGTGGATTTCACTGAATTGGAAAACCAACTGAAAGCAAAGGGAGCGCAGGGCTAAAGACCGCAACTCCTGCATAATTCTTTATCCGTTCTAAACGGTGAGGGGAAAGATCAGGGGTTTTTTTTCTCGTGCTGATCTAGAAGCGCATCCAACGTTCGCAGTTCTTCTTCTATCTGATCGCGCTGGAATTTTGTTTGCGCCAGAAGCGCCTCAAAAGCGGGACGTTGTTCGCTGGGTACCGTCTCCACCAGGCGCTGTGCACGGCGGATCTGATTCTCTTTGTGGAGCAGCTTCTCTTGTAGGCGATCGGAATAGCCTTTTTGGAAGGCTTGATCAGGGAGAGGTTTGCGTTGATCGGGCACCCCGCCGGTAAGTACTTCGGCTACGGTTAGAAGCAACTCGGAAGCTTCAATGGGTTTCTCCAAGAAGCGAACCGCACCCAAGCTCATGGCGAATTCTTTGTCTTCAGGGGTAATGAAAGTTGCAGATAGGAAAATGATAGGAATATCGCGCGTCTCTATATTGCTACGCACTTCCTGGGCGAGCGCGTACCCATCGAGCCTTGGCATGAGGATGTCTGTAAGAATTAGCGCAGGTTTTTCCTTCAGGAGAGCACTGAGAGCCTCATCGCCGTTACGAGCTGTGATTACGTCATAACCTTTAAACTTCAAGGTAACCTCGAGCAATTCGAGGATGTGAGGGATATCTTCCACGATGAGGATTGGACCCTGTTGTTGGCTCATATATTTGATTGTAACCCGAGTTTTACGGAAGGCAATCCCCAGAGAAAGGGGATGCCGGTAAGTGCACGTTTGGGAACAGGAAGGCGGTCAATCTTGTTTAGCGGGTCCAAAGGGATATGGTTTCAATGTGGAATGTCTGGGGGAACAAGTCGATCGGCGTAAGGCTCTCTAGCGAGTATCCTCCTGCCCTTAATCGCTTCCCATCGCGGCTGAGTGTGGCTGGATCACAAGAGACGTAGACGATGTGTGAGGATGATCGCTCGAGAAGTGAATCGAGGGCCTGTCTAGACAAGCCAGCACGCGGGGGGTCGATGAGCACGGCGTCAGGTTGCGGCTTGATCTGAGGTAGCGCCATGCCGACACTCCCTTCATAGAGATCGATGTGGGTGAACTGTTCAAGGTTAAAGCCGAAATCACGGCATGCGTGCGGAGACTCCTCGACAGCCACAACATGAGCCCCGGATTCTGCGAGAGCGGCGCTGAACAGACCCACTCCAGCATAGAGATCGAAGATGGTTTGCCCGGGCTGGATAGACAGCAGCGCTGTTACGTGGTGAACGAGTTCCGGGATCATCTTCGTATTCACCTGGAAGAAGGAAAGGGCAGAGACGCGGAATTGATGGCGGTTGATGTCAAAATAAAAGTAATCTTGACCGGCAAGGATAAAATCTCCACGCGGACTGGTCCAAACCACGGACGAGGGGGATTCGATCGAGATATCGATATCGGGAGCATCGGTTCCGTGGAGGATGACCATCTGCTCGCCCTCACCTCCGCTGCGTAGGGAGATTTCTTCAATTATTTCTGTGGGGTCGAGGTCAAGATGAGCCCAGAGACCAGTCAATTCCTGTTCGGGCAGGTGGCATTCCTTCACATGAAATACCCGTTGCCCATCGAAAGTTACAAAGCCCAGGTAACCATCCTCGGTGATGTGGAAACGCATGTTATTTCGGTAATTCCAGGGATTCGGTGAAGGGATGGTTGATTGTATCGGGGGGTCCTCAAAACCGCCGATCCGTTCGAGCTGATCGCGGACAATCCCCGTCTTCATCGCAAGTTGAAGAGCGTAGGGAATATGCTGGTAATGGCAACCACCGCAGGTTTGAAAGTGTGGGCAGCGCGGTTCAATTCGTTGGTCTGAGGATTCGATCCATTTTTCGGGCAACGCCCTAGCCCAACGCTTGTGTGTTTCCATCGGGCGAACGCGCACCACTTCCCCGGGGAGGGTGAAGGGAACGAAGACCATGCGCCCATCGGCGTCGCGGCCGAAGGATTCACCCCCGTATGCATTACCGGTTAGCGTGAGCTCAAAAGTCTCTGACATAAGGGCAAGTGTAACTTGTTTTATTGGATTCGCGCCAATATCCAAAAAAATACGAACATCGCCATTGATGTCATTCCACACGGCGCATAATTGCCCCGCCAACGCAAGGCATCGACCGTAAATGCATTTGGTTCTATGCCTGAAATACGCAATTTGCTCTGCCGGCAGCGGCGAGAGGGAATTTATCACTCATGTGCCAATAAACTCAATGAAAAATGCTAATTAAATCAATAATATTGATAAAGACCTTGACAATTATGATAATTGTGCTATTTTAGAACGAGATTGTTGAAGTTGATTGCCTGAATCCAAAATGGAGTCCCAAAATGGACAACTCATTCTATTTGTCTCTTCTTGCGGAGGCGCCTCAGGGACGCTTGTTAGAGGAAAGGGGGCGGAATGGCCTCCTTCCCGGGCAACCTCACTTAACATTCCCTGTATTTAGAAAAGGGATCGTGACGGGCGGCAGCTTCTTGATTCGGGCTGGCGAGGCGCTAAAGGGAATCGGGACGGCCGGGGAAACGGCTCGGTTTTCAGCGAATGGTCCTACCACCTCGACATCGAGCAGCGCACCCATTGATGTCTGATAGATGGTAATGGATTTTCTTGGAGGAAGTGGTGAATCAAATGCTTTCGACCTGCCCGGTTTGTGATGAAAGCCTCTCGATCACACGTTTTCATTGTCGCAACTGCGACACCACGATCGAAGGGCATTTCGATATTGGCCGCTTCGGGAGATTGAGCGCTGAGCAGATGGACTTTCTTGAAATCTTTGTCCGCTGCGAGGGGAAGTTAAATCGAATGGAGCCAGAGTTGGGGATGTCTTACCCCACACTCAGGTCGCGGCTGACAGAGATCATTCGTTCGCTGGGCTTCCCGGTTGGACCAGAGACGAAACTGATCAGCGATGAAGAGCGGCACAAGATACTCGACGACCTGGCAAGCGGGAAATTGTCTTCTGAAGAGGCGATGAGGCTCCTGGAAGTTGACTGAGTTGCAAAGGTAGACCTGGCAAGCGAGAGGAGGTTGCATTTATGGAAAAAGTGACGCTTGAAATTGGCGAAAGCCCTCTGGTAAAAATCACGACGATTGGTGGGGATCTACGTCTCTCGGGGCGGGAAGAACCTATCCTGGAGGTGCAGGCGCCGGACAGTGGGAAGCTTGAAGTAAATGAGATTTCAGATGGTGTAGAAATTAGCGCCCGTGCGGGCTGTATCATTTTCTTGCCAAAAGGAGCGCGTCTCGAGGTCGGCGAAGTCGGCGGTGATTGTCGAGTTACCGATTTGAGAAACGAGCTCGCGATTCGCACAATTGGAGGAGACTTGAGCTTGCGCAGGGTTGGGACGGCGACCTTTGAAATGATCGGCGGCGATTTTCAGGGCAGGCAAATCGAGGGGAATTTAACCGTTGACCGTATAGGCGGGGACGCAGTGATCCAGAATGTAACCGGTGATATTCACGCGCGAAGCGTGGGGAGTGACCTGATGCTTGACGGTGCCGCCGGTCAGGTGAACATAGTTGTAGGAGGAGATGCGTTTGTTACTATGTCAGCTCCTGCAGGCACTCACTCCATAGTGCGAGCTGGTAGCGACCTTTCCTGCCGGATACCTCCCGATTCATCTGTGAACATATCCTTATCCGCAGGCGGTGATCTGGATTATCCATCAGGAGTGGAGTCTAGAGAGCAAGGCGATGGTGCCGTTTTTCAGCTTGGTGACGGCGAGGCGGAAATCGAGCTGTCAGCCGGGGGGGATCTCTGCCTTCAAACGGGTTTGGGGTACGCGGCTTCAGCAGAGGATTGGGTCGGAGAGATCCTATCCGAAGTGGATGTCAAACTGGCAGAAGTAGAGGCACGTTTCAATGTTATGGGCAAGGGCATGTACGGCTTCGATGTAGACAGAATTGGCGAACGTGTCCGCCGTGCGGTTCGACGCGCAGAGCGCAAGGCAAGCGGTAAGGCAAAGCACAAAGCGGAGAAAAGACATAGGACACTCGATCCGTCCTTCTCATGGACAGTGCCCAGATACGGTGAATCCGTGGAATCGGCGACTGATGAGGAGCGGCTCACGATCTTACGCATGGTTGAAGAAGGTAAGGTTTCGGTCACAGAAGCTGAGACTTTACTCAAGGCCCTGGAGGGAGAATTTTGACCGCTGCCGTCGCCGCAGGCACGCCACCTGCGCGCCGCGGTATCCGACCGGTAGAACCGCACCGAGACATGGCTGCGCTGGCAGGGTTGATCGAGAGAGCGTTTTCCGAGCGCTTAGATGCCTCCGGAAGACGGATGATCCTGGGCATGAAACTGATTGCACAGGCGGGACGACTCGGTTGGTTTTTGGGCCGCTGGTTTTTACCACCGGCCGCCTACCCTCAGGGATTTGTTTGGGAGGAAGATGGCGAGGTAGTAGGTAACGCAAGCTTACTTCCCGTGAGGGGTTTCCAGCAACGCTGGGTGATGGCAAATGTTGTGGTCAAACCGGAATACCAGCGGCGGGGAATTGCTCGGTCTCTCGTTTTAGCATCGATCAACCTTGTACGACGGTATGGTGGGCGGCAGATCATGCTGCAGGTTGATCGCGATAACCAGGGGGCTAGGGCTTTGTATGAAAACCTCGGGTTCAAGACTCTTTCAACGCGGACCACATGGGTAAGAAAAAGGAACAGCAAATGGTCTCCGGCGGTTAGTCATGGGCAAGTGCGACCGCGGATAAGCAGCGAATGGCGCGAGCAGTGGGCAATAGCAAAGAGGATGCACCCCGAAGGGTTATTGTGGCCTTTTCCAACAGTTGCAAGCCTATTTCGACCGTCAGGTTTTGAGAACATCCCGGGATTGGGAAAACCAAAGCACTGGGTATGGCAAGAGGCTGGGAGACTCGTCGGTACGGTGAGTATCAGGTCTGAGCCAGACCGCCACTTATGGCGTTTGATGATGGTTGTGGAGCCGGAATGGCGCGGAGGCGTAGAAAGCAGCCTTCTTATCAATGTGATGCAGGAATCGCCGGCGTTGATTGGCAACATCGTCATGGATTATCCGGCAGGAGTAGCTCGGGAAAAAATTAAAGCGCTTGGCTTCAATGTCACTCGCGAGCTCACATGGATGGGGATGAGTCTCGAGAAAAGCAGCAGATAACGAGAGGGTGAAGAGCATATTACTTAACGGCACGCCGATCATTCTAGGGGGATGAGAGTGTGATTCAGGGAGCGGATGAATTGGATCGAACAGATGTAAAGAAAGAAGTAAAGGTGCCCGTGTAATCTTGATGATTCGAAAAATATAGGAAGCGGAGATCCGCGATGAATGACGATCAAAACAGTATGGAGATACTCGATCAGCTTGATGCTGGTCAGATTGATGCCAGTGAAGCCGCCCGCCGGCTTTCAGAGAAGGATGTACAACCCAAAAAGAAGGATGAAGTTCCAATTCTTTCCAACCGCTGGAAACATTGGTGGGTTATCCCATTCTCCATAGGTCTAGCAGTTGGTGTCACGGGGTGGGGTCTTAGCCAATTAGGTGGGTGGTGGTGGATCTGCGCAGGACCATTATTGGTGGTTGGTGTCCTGGCGATGATCTTCTCCGTTGCCACTTATCGGTCCCCTTGGGTCCATATACGAGTAAAAACTGGAGAAGATCATTGGCCGCGCAGGATTGCGATCAGCCTGCCGCTTCCACTTAGTCTCACCGCACGTATTTTAAAATGGCGAGGCCTGTTCCCTGGTGGTTTGGACGCAACGGGGATCGACGATCTGATACTTGCACTAGAAGGAAATTTATCAAGCGAAGAACCGATCTACATCGAAATTGATGAGGGGGAGTCGGGCGAAAGTGTCGAAGTTTACCTGGGCTAGACGAGGAGGTATTAGGAATGTCATCAAAAGAACGACTAAAAATTCTCAAGATGATTGACGATGGAAAGATCACGGCGGAAGAAGGCACGCAATTGCTTGGAGCCTTGAAGAAGCAGGAGCAACACAGGAGCGGCGCCACTGAAGGTGGAGCACGTTGGCTGCGTATTCGAGTTAGTGACCTGAACTCCGGGAAAGAGACGGTGCGGGTTAGCCTCCCGATCGGTTTGGTTAATATTGGTATGAAGATGGGCGCTCGCTTTGTGCCGGAGATTGAGGAAGAGGCAGTTATGGAAGATCTGGCTGAGGCGCTGTCTCAGGGGGTGGCTGGAAAAATCATCGACATCGTGGACGAAGCAGATGGTCAACGAGTAGAGATCTTTATCGAGTAAGCAGAGCCCTCTCATCCTGGATTCTTCTGCCTTCGATGTGAAAAAGAGCACCTGATCATCGGGGGAGACAGTTATGGTATGATCTCCGTAGGAGGGTCGGCATGGATAAATTTGGCTTGCGTCTGGCAATTAACGCCCTTGCACTTTACCTTGCTGTGGGTACTGGCTGGATCCCTTACATACGGGCAGAGAGCACTCACTGGTGGGCATATTTAATCATGGCGTTGATCTTCGCAGCTGTAAACGCAGTGCTTGGACCCTTGCTCAAGCTGTTGACCTGTCCGTTGATTCTTCTTTCGCTGGGATTGTTCACACTGGTCATCAACACATTACTTTTCTACGTGACAGGATGGCTTGGCAGTTTGATCGGCAGTGGCTTCGGCTTCGAAATCGAAAAAGTCTGGGCAGGTTTTCTGGGTGCGCTGCTGGTAGGGATCGTTAATACTGTCCTCACCCTGGTTTTCCGCAGGGAACTAAAAACAAAGTAATAATAAACACGGCCATCGTGACTAATTATTTGTTATGCGCCATCATGATGGCGCATTTTCTTTAATGACCACACATTCACGCCAAATTTCGCAGCTTGCAGATGACACATCAGGGGTTGATGGGTGGTGATGAGAATCCAGCTCGCAACTATTCTGAGGGAGCCCGCTTGTAAGTGCGGGTTATTAGGTTTAGATTAACTTGAAATCATGAGCTTAAGTCGCCCAAGAGGGCTTGATGAAGATGTGTCATCAAAACTGTGAGCATAACCACTGCATCATCAGAACTTATGTAATGTAGTTTCAAGCTAGAATGCTATGCTATACTCAAAAAACATGAGTGAATTAACGAGTTTGGAGTGCCCTGAATGCGGGACGCTTTTTGATCATGAGCAGCTTCAAACAATATGCATTAATTGTGATTCGCCGTTGTTATGCCGCTACGATTTGGCAGGTTGCGCCGATAAGTTAGACAAAGAGCAGATCTCAAGCCGCCCTGCAGGTCTCTGGCGCTGGCATGAACTGCTTCCTGTACATAACCAAGATTTTTATCTAAGGCTCGGTGAAGGGGACACCCCTCTTCTGCCGGTGCCCCGGATCGCAGCTGAATTAGGGCTCGGAGCGGTATTTGTAAAAGACGAAGGGAGCAACCCTACCGGCTCGTTTAAGGCTCGAGGGCTTGCGGTGGCAGTGTCACGAGCCAAGGAACTTGGGGCAAAAGCACTCTCAATCCCGACCGCTGGCAATGCGGGAGGCGCTTTGGCTGCTTATGCCGCACGCGCTAATCTGGAAGTGCATGTTTTTATGCCCGCGGATGCGCCCATGGTGTATCAGGTCGAGGTTGGTATACACGGCGGGGAATTGTATCTGGTTGATGGTTTGATCGATGAAGCAGGTAGGCAGGCCGCATTGCATACCGAGAAGAACAATTGGTTTGGGGTCTCCACCTTCAAGGAGCCATACCGCGTGGAAGGTAAAAAAACAATGGGGTATGAATTGGCGGAAGCCTTTAATTGGAGCCTGCCTGAGGTCATTGTATATCCCACAGGCGGCGGGACGGGGTTAGTCGGGATGTGGAAGGCATTTTCTGAGATGGAAGCGATGGGTTGGATCGGCGCGGATAGACCGCGAATGGTATGTGTCCAGTCTGAAGGCTGCGCACCCGTTGTGAAATCACTTAAAAATGGGGAACCGCGTACCACGCTTTGGACAAATGCAGAGACGATAGCACATGGGATCCGGGTCCCTCATGTCTATGCTGATCGATTGGTCCTGAACACAATTCGTGAAAGCGGCGGCACAGGAATTGCTGTCTCCGACGTTGAGTTTATTGAAGCTCAAACCGAGCTGGCGCAGAAGGAAGGTATTCATGCCTGCCTGGAGGGAGCGGCGACATTGGCGGGTTTGCGTCGAATGGCAGCCGTCGGGGAAGTAGGCCCAGATGAAAGGATTGTCCTATTCAATACCGGCGCTGGATTGAAGCAAATGAGCGTAATGTGAAGTGATGAGTGACTGAGCGTACAAAAGCCTCGCTTGACCTCTTATACTCGATCAGCCGAGAACTCACCGAGCAGCTCGATCTACGTGAGTTATTGCAACGCGTATTGCAGCTCACGCTCGAAGCTGTAGGGGCACCCGCAGGAAGTATTCTTGTGCTCGATGAGCAAGGAGGGGTGACAGAAGGGGCTATCGCCTATGAGGGGAAGGTCCATGACCATTCAGCCGAACAATTGCGAGACACCTATGAACAGGGTCTGGCTGGGTGGGTGGTGGAGAACCGCCAGGCGGTTCTGGTACAAGACACATCGAAGGATGAACGCTGGCTGGATAAGCCTGATGAAAAAACAGATAGAGTCCCGCGTTCCGCCATTAGCGTACCATTGCTTGCCAGGGATATTGTTGTCGGCGCATTAACGCTGGCACGGGGCCAGCCGAATGGATTCTCTGAAGATGATCTTGCCTTAGCAACGGCGATTGCGGATCAGGCAGGGGTTGCCGTGAGCAATGCACACTTGTTCCGGGCGGAGCAGGAAAGAAGGCAATTTGCATCTACACTGCAAGAAATCGCGCGAACGATCAGTTCATCGTTGGATCCCAATAGCGTCTTTGAGCAAGTCCTCGAGCAATTGCGGCGGGTCATTGAGTACGATAGCGCCAGCATATTTTTGGTTAACGACGACCACTTGCAACCGGTGGCCGCGTTTGGATTTGGTGATATTCAAGAGGTGCTCAGCCATCCGCTGCGGATTGGTGAGGGGGGGTTGGCGATCGAAGTATTCAATGCTGGCAAGATGATGGTCATAACGGATGTCCAACAAGAATTGGCCTGGTTGGACCGCGAGGGACTTAAGGAATCAAGAATGATCAGAGGATGGATTGGCGCTCCGCTGATCGTGCGAGATCGAGTTGTGGGCGTGTTGAATGTGGACAGCCATCGTGTTGGCGCCTATAGCCAAAAGGATGCGGAATTGGTTTCTGCTTTCGCGGATCAGGCGGCGACGGCTGTTGCGAACGCTCAGCTTTATGGCGAGATCCAGAAACGCGTCCAGTTAATGACGGCGCTGACCGAAACGGCACGTTCGGTAACTGCCAGCCTGGATCTTGACGAGGTTCTGCAGCGGATAACCGAGCGCACTATAGATAGTCTTGAAGTTGAAGCTGTGTCATTGGCCTTGCTTGACGAAAAGACGGGAGAGCTTGAATTCCGAGTAGCTAGCGGAAGGGGGGCTGAGCGGATTGTTGGTCTTCGCCTGATGAAGGGCCAGGGTTTGGCGGGCTGGGTGGTTGATCATAGGGAGGCTGTTTTCGTATCAGATGTGCAATCCGACCCACGGTTCGATCCACAAGTGGATGAACTTATCGGATTTACAACCCGGGTCATGGCAAGCGTACCGATACAGGTTCAGGAAAACACAATCGGGGTGATCGAAGCGATCAACCCACGCGGGGATCACCTGGCACCTGAGCAGATCGAGTTGCTGAGGGGGATCGCAGACCTGGCTGGTACGGCGATCGTTCGAGCACAGCTTTTCAAGGAAACTCAAACCGCACGCCAACGTTATGCAAGCCTGTTCGAAGATAGTATTGACACGATCCTGATTACAGATCTTACCGGTGTGATAACTGACGCGAACAATCGCGCTGAAACGTTATTAGGTTTACCATGTACAGAGCTGCTCGGTTTGGAGATCTTCAAACTCCATGTGCTGGATAAGGAATTTATATCTACTGATTTGAGTGAACTATCCTTGGGGGAAACTATTTCTTACGACAGTCAGGCAAAAAATGAACAAGGGGAAGACTTACCCATCGAAGTTCATGTTAAAAGGATTGATATTGCGGCGGGTCCCTTCCTTCAGTGGATCCTGCGTGATATTACGGAGCGCCTGGAGCTGGCGAAGCTCCGCACCGATCTGACTTCGATGATTTTTCACGATTTACGTTCACCGCTGGGTAATATCATTTCGAGTCTTGAAGTCCTGCGAGAGTCTCTAGTTGGGGACGATGAGACGATTCAGTCGGTACTCTCGATTGCTTCCCGATCAAGCCGCCGCGCCTCACGACTGGTCGAATCGCTGCTTGATCTCGACCGCCTTGAGACGAATCAAGCAGTTCTCGATAAATCTGATGCCTCAATCGGAGCGCTGGTTGCAGAAGCTGTGGAAGAGGTACATCCGACGGCGGAAGCGAAGGGCCAGTTGCTGCGAATGGAATTAGCCCCCAGGCTGCCTATGGTTCATCTGGACGTGGACATGGTCCGCCGCGTGATGATTAATCTATTGGAAAATGCGATTAAATTCTCACGGGGTGGTGACTCAATCCAGGTTTCAGTACAGCAAGAAGGGGATCATCTGGTGATCGCAGTTAAGGACACTGGGGCGGGTATCTCGCCGCGGGATCGGGAACGCATCTTTGAAAAGTTCACTCGCCTGGGGGGGCAGGAACGCCCCAAGGGTCTTGGACTTGGCCTGGCTTTCTGCCGCCTGGCGGTGGAGGCCCATGAAGGTCGGATCTGGGTTGAGAGCGAAGTCGGAAAGGGTTCGACATTTGCCTTCACGCTCCCGATATAATGATCCCCGTAGCCGAAGATTAGGGAGCATGCATGCAGAAGTTAGCCCCAAATGTTTTTCTCGAAAACAAGTATATCGGTGTGAACCTGGGCCTGGTGGTCACGGAGGAAGGGCTTTTACTTGTCGATTCACCTCTCCATCCCGAAGATGTGACAGAATGGCGGGAAGAGGTAAGCGAGCGTGGACGCCCCAAGTTTCTAATCTTGCTTGATTCTCACCCTGACCGTGTGCTGGGGTCGCGAATCTTGAATTTGCCAGCTATCGCACAAGACCAAACCCTAATAACCATCCGCGAATGGGCGGACACCTTCAAGGGCAATGCGCATCCGATCGGGGCTGAAGCAGATAAATTTAAAAGAATTACCGGGGTGAATAACGCCATTCCAGAGTTAACCTTCTCCGAAAGAATGGCTATCAACCTGGGCGGAAAGGAAATTGTTCTTCTCCACCGACCCGGACCTCGCCCTGGCTCCATGTGGATGGTAATCCCAGAATTATCTGTCGTTTTTATTGGGGATACTGTAACTATCGATGAACCCCCTTATGTTGGAGTCTCAGATATTGAAGCATGGCACAACAGCTTGGATGAACTGCGTGGTTCCGCGTTAAAATCGTATATCCTGATCTCGTCTTACGGGGGGCGGATCAAGCGCAAGAATATCAACTATATGTCTCGTTTTCTGCGAAAGGTGCAGATTCGAGTAGAGAAACTGGATGATGCAAAGAACCGCGAGGAGGAGGCAGAGCGCTTCGCAATGGAGCTTATGGCAGATTTCCGCATTCGGTCTATGCGAGAAGATTTGATAATCAGGCGTTTGAAAACCGGACTGCTGGACCAAAGTTTACTGCATATCCCTGATGGCGCTTAGATGGATGAGACTCCTGCTCATAATTCGCGTTTGCATAATACCCGGAAGTACTGCAATCGATGAGTGAAATACCGATGGTGGACATCTCGCGGGGGGGGATCGTCGAGTCATCCCACCGGGTTGTGGCAGCCGTGGCGAATGTTCACGGTGAAGTGATGGCCAGGTGGGGAAACGCAGATTTCATTACCTTTCTCCGCTCAAGCGCCAAGCCATTTCAGGGAATGCCCCTTGTTGAGAGTGGAGCTGCGGCTCATTTTGGGCTCAGCGAACAGGAATTGGCGATTGTCTGTGCCTCGCACGCTGGCACCGATAAGCACATCGAAGTCACCAATTCGATTCTGCGAAAAATCGGACTTAGCGAAGCGGACTTGCAGTGCGGAACTCATACCCCTTACGACAACAGCACCTCTAGGAAGTTGATCATCGCGGGTAAAAAGCCTTCGCCAATTCACCACAATTGCTCTGGGAAGCATGCAGGAATGCTGGCAGCGGCACGCTATCTAGAAGCGCCTATAAAGACTTACCTGGAGCCCGATCACCCTGTCCAGCAGCAAATCTTACAAACCTTTTCCGAAATGGTTTCGATGGCTGCCGATGACATTATTGTTGGAATCGACGGTTGCTCGGCGCCGAATTTTGCCGTGCCACTCCAGAACACTGCGACTGCTTTTGCCCGCTTGATGGATCCGGGGCAGTTCTCGGAAAAACGAGCGGATTCCTGCAGGGCGATCGTGAGTGCGATGACTGCCTATCCGGAGATGGTCTCGGACGAAGGACGTTTTGACACGCTTCTCATGCAGGTGACTTCTGCGCAGTTGCTCTCGAAAGGTGGGGCAGAGGGGTTTCAGGGGATAGGGATCCCGCCCGAATCTCTTGGCCCCGGATCTCCTGCGCTGGGCGTTGCACTTAAAGTTATCGATGGTGATTTAGGAAGTCGTGCGAGGTCCGTCGCAACAATCGCAGTTCTCGAGGCATTAGGGGTTTTATCAGAAGAAGAGCGGCAACTCCTAAAACATTTTGATACTCGACCGATACTAAACCAGAGCGGGATGCGAGTAGGGGAGATCCGATCTCCCCAAGCGGTTCGGGATGCTTTTATGCTAACCAATGAATGAGTATGATGCGTTCTCCCAAGCTGCTTACGATCTATTGGGTTTAAACCTCACTTCTCGCCAGATCGAGGCTTTTCGGTGGTATGCGAACGAGCTCCGCAGTTGGAATCAACGTACCAATCTAACCGCGATTACAGATCCTGACGAAATCAATATCAAGCACTTCGTTGACTCATTGTCATGTCTTCAGGTTGAGCGATTCCGTCCACCGGGGAATGTCATTGATGTCGGAACCGGTGCCGGCTTCCCGGGCATCCCAATCAAGATTGTCTATCCTCAATTCCAGATGACGTTAGTAGAGTCTGTCGGAAAAAAGATGGAGTTCTGTCGCCACGTGAGCAGTTCGCTTGGCTTGGAGGGCATCGATTTTGTCCAAGCCCGTGCTGAACACTTAGGAAAGAATGTGGCGCATCGAGAGCGATACGATTGGGCGATTGCACGGGCCGTAGCGATCCTGCCAGTTTTATTGGAATATCTCCTGCCGTTTATAAAACTGGGAGGTGGAGCTGTCGTCCAAAAGGGAGAAACGGGTCCCGCAGAAGTGCATTCGGCGGAGAAAGCGCTAAGCGTCCTCGGGGGAGAGATCAAGCAAGTTCTACCTGTAGAGCTCCCACGAGTTACGGAAACTCGTTTTTTGATTGTGGTAGAAAAGGTCGCTGGCACTCCGGAGAAATATCCTCGCAAACCGGGGATCCCCGCGAAGCGGCCCCTCAACTAGTTCCCTCCCTATTCGAAAGGAATAGTTATTCACAGCAGCGCCGGCATTTTTCCTGCGGGCTGCTGACCAGCGCTCTTGCTGCATCGCCGATCAACTAGTGAGGGACAGAGTTTCCTTGATGGGGATTACCCGGATCGAGGAGCGATGGTTCCTGCGTCGATTTGCCATATCGTGGCGTGCTGCTGGAATGGTTTGGTGAACATTGAAAGATCCGCGGCTGTCAATATGGATTGCGTTGCGGAAGATATGTGTGAGAGTATATCTTCTCGGTGGTCGATGTCCAGTTCTGCTAATACCTCGTCCAATAACAAGATAGGCCACTCGCCGGTTCGCTGCTTGAGCCATTCAATTTCAGCCAGTTTCATAGCCAGCATCGCCGTGCGATTCTGTCCCCGGGAACCGTACAATCGAAGATCAATGCCGTTCGAGCGCGGGCGAAAATCGTCCCGATGAGGGCCCTGGATTGTGAGGCCTCGAGCTAATTCATCTCCCCGATTGCGTTCAAGTGTCTCCAGCATGCCCTTTCGTATTTCTTCTCTACTGATCCCAGTGTGGTCCAGCACGGCGTCGATCGGCAATCCTAGCTGCCCATCCGGCTGTGGTGCGGGGTCGTACGAGGGTTGGTAATCGAGCTGCAACGTTTCTTTTTTTCGGGTGAGCTCCAAGTGAATCGGCGCAGCGAGTTGATCCAGCTCGCGCAGTGCGAGCGCCCGGCCGCGAATTAGAGATGCCGCCAAATCACATAACTGCTCATCCCAGAAAGTCAACTGGCCCAGTAGGCCGCGTCCTTCCTGAGATTTTTTGAGCAGCGCATTTCGCTGGGTGAGCACTTTTTGGTACTCAGAGAGTGCAGCCGCGTAGGTGGAATCTGCCTGTGCAATGCTGGAATTCAGGAAGTGGCGGCGGTCCCCGGGTGCGCCCTCGATGATCTTCATATCCTGCGGGAGGAATAAAACGGCGTTAAAGGAACTCGCCAACTCGCGCATCCGGCGCTTGACTCCGTTGACCAGCACTTCCTTCCGCACGCGCCCCTCTCTGGAATGAGAATTACTTTCAATTAATATGCGAATTTCGATGCGTTGGATGCGCTCTTGTGATTCAACCTCGGCGACAAGACGGGCGAAAGGCATCGATTCCTCAAGGGCGAGAAAATTGATGAGATGGCGATCGCTTGCGGTGTGGAAAGAAGCTGCACCCGTGAGGTAGTAAATCGCCTCCAGCAGGCTGGTTTTCCCTTGCCCGTTTGCGCCAACCAAAATTGTAGATCCCGCCGGAAAATCCGTCTCAAGGCGGATAAAGTTCCGAAAGTTCGTCAGGGATACTCGTTTCAAATGCATAGCTGTCGAGATTGTAGCATAGCTCGCAGGATGGAACTGGAGACAGATGATACAGATTCTTCTCTGAACTGAGTGGGTGACGAAGCGCTATCAGGCTGTCCAGCCCCATCCGCTGGCAAAACCAGGGAGCTCGGGGCAAGAAGGTGCCAATTCGCCCATGAAGTTCTCCATGAGGAACCAAGTAATTGCATGGCGCTGATGTAATCATTTACTTGTGTTTGGAGGGGATTTGGAATAACCCGATCATTGTTCATGCGTGGCGAAAGAAGTGTGTGGGAAGAACTGCTTGAAAAGAATTAGAGGTGAGGCCGGCGGCAGATTACACTGGTGCAGGAAGCTCTTCATCCCCCCGCTCTTCAATTCGCCAAACCTGCGTGGCGCGGTCGATGTAGAGAATACCTTCAAGGTGGTCGATCTCATGCTGGAAGATCCGCGCCAGCCATCCCTTGGCTTTAAGCTTGAAATCCTGGCCGTGTCGATTCAAGCCCTTGATGGTGACTCGCTCGTAGCGCTCGACTTCGCCAAAAAACCCTGGGAGTGACAGGCAAGCTTCGTTGCCGAGAACCCTCTCCTTGGATGTGCGTGTAATCTCGGGATTAATTACCGTGTAGAGTTTCGGAGGTTTTTCAGGCAGGTCGGGATCTTCACTATCTTCAGCATACTCGACGACAATCACCCGCTTGCCTACGTCTATCTGGGGTGCGGCAAGACCGACGCCCGGCGCGACGCGCATCGTCTCAATCAAGTCAGCGATGAGTTGTTCAATCTCAGGCGTTATTTGGTGGACCTTTTGAGCGCGTTTGCGCAGGGTCTGATTAGGTGGGGTTACGATCTCGCGAATTGCCATATTGCTGAGAATGTTCGTCTCCGTCTTCGGAGTCTCCTTGAGTGTATTTGTTGTGATAGATATCGAACAATTCTACCATTTCGCTTTGTCGCTTGAAGCGCGATTGTTCTGCTTTCTGAAGCATCAGGGCTTCCTGCGCGTGGACGATGTCTTGTTGAATTGTGACGGGGTCGAAAACCCCCTCGAAGACGAACTGCGCCGTGCCAACATTCGCAACCACATCGCCGTAGTTCAACAAGATGCCAATCAAGCCTTTGCGATCGACCTCAGTGCCAAGGATGTTCTCAATTGGAGCCACTTTGCGCTCCTCCCGAGCGAGAGGTTTTTTATAGATGTCGATGATCTGCTGAGCGGTGACCTGGTAAATGTCATTCGCCCAGTCTACATACCGGTAGAGCCACCATGCACTGAGCGCTATCAGCGCAGTGATGCTTATGAGCAGGGAGATGCCGGGGGTGAGCAAGGATATCAAACCACCAAGACGCGCTCCGAGAAGCCCGATCACAACAATAAATAATACGGATGGAACACTGATCTGACGCAGCAAGACTGCCCAGTGTTTTCGGTAGGTGATGATGTCTTTATCCTCAAAACGGACCTTGAATCCCCATTGGCTCAGACCTCGCGCGGCAGGAGACTCCGTTTCATCTGGTGGCGAAGTAAGGCTCTCTTCAAAAATCTGAGGCTCTACACCCTGCAGACGTTGTTCAAGTGCTTCGGCCAGCGACTCGTGGTCAGTTAGATCCTGTTTTGCGCGCTGACGCTGCCAGTTCGCTTCAATCAAAGCAGCGATCGTCTGGGCTTCGCCGACATTGTGGAAAACGACTTTGCCGGTATAGGTTCGAATCACGACGTCCCCGAAGCCCATCATACGCCCCGTAATGTCTGTTCCGACGCTGACGGATAAGATTGTGTGAAGCGGGGCTTCGCGGCGGCTGTCGTAGATGCCGATCACTTTCTCCAACCAAACCGCGCGGCGATCAGTCACGATGTAGTAGTCGTTGGTCCAATCCAACCACTGCCAGGCGCCGAAGAGGATTCCGGCTAATCCAAGGCAAAATCCGCCCCACATGGCGATGGCAACTTCGCCTAGAAGCGCCCAGAGGATGAGTGCGGAAGCGGACCCTAGCATGAGCACAGGGATAGTCAGCCGCTGAAAGAGAACGAAGGAGTGTTTGCGGGCAAGAGCGTAGATCACCTCGCCTTCTCTGAGCCAGGAGAAGCGAAGCTTATTTGCGAGTTTGTGGCTTTGGGCGACGAATTGTAAGCCTTTCAGCGCCAGCGGCTGATTTTTCATGAATTGCGTGAGGAGGGCGCGATCCCATCGCAGAACGACGGTGGTCTCAACCGATCGCACGGTCGCCGGGCGCGGCTGCCGGTAGATCATTTCGAGCGCGCCGATAGTGTCTCCTGGTGACAGGCGGCCAAGGGAAACCCACCCACCATCTTCATCACCCTTGAAAACTTCAACTTCACCATCTAGTATGATATACAAGGAATCGGGATGACCCCCTTGTGCAACGATGGGTTCACCCGCTGCGTAAGTCTCGCGCGGCAGCACTTCTGCGAGCTCAATACGCTCTTCGGGCGTTAGTTGACGAAGGAAGTGGACACGATAGAGAAAATCAACGGGCTCGGAGCTCATCATGGTTAGATTTTAGCATGTAGCTCGAACATTTGCGGGCCGCTATGCTATAATCGCCACGCTTGGAGACGGAATTGGTTAAAAAAAACTCCACTCGAAGTCGACGTAAGAGTACCTCGAGGTCAAAGAGCCGTAAGAAAACGGCGAAAAACCGCACCTCGAGAAATTTCATTACCGCGCTTCGAAACTCATTTAGTGAAGTTGTCTCACTCCCAGGAATCCTCACACGAGAACGGAAAACCAACCTGCTCGGGCTCTTTCTGCTTGTAGTCGGCTTATTGACGATTCTGAGTCTGCTCACCACACAGCAGGGTTTGATCGGAAGCGCGTGGGTAAGTTTGCTTCAGCAGATCTTTGGCTGGGGAATGTTCATCGTGCCTCTGGCGCTGATCATTGGCGGAGCAGGGATTCTTTTAAGGAAAATGAGCGATCGCTTTCCGGGGATTAAACCAGAGAAGATTGTTGGTGTGACCTCATTCTTCCTGCTCACACTCGTTCTAATGCATGCGCTGCTCGGAGCGACGACATTTGAGTTAGGAAGGGCAATTGCGAAAGACGGCCGCGGTGGAGGGATCGTAGGCGCGGCGATCTACGCGCTTCTGGTCCGCAGCCTGGGAATTGGTGGCGCGATTGTTGTCCTCTTGGCCTGGCTGCTTGTATCGATCACTTTCGTAATCGGGATCTCGCTTCCTGAAATGGTAGATTACGCACTAAATGGTTGG
>JBARSI010000033.1:0-7452 GCA_049644665.1 Anaerolineales bacterium | reverse complement strand
CATCTCCGGAAATGGCATGGGCGGTGTGCGCATCCTATCCGTCGGAGCCTCCAATAACATCGTGTCCGGCAATTTTATCGGAACGGACATCAACGGCACCAGTATGTTGGGGAATTCCTTCGATGGGATCTCCATTCTCAGCAGCGCACGCTTCAACACCATCGGCGGTGATACAACTGCCGAAGGCAATCTCATATCAGGCAATACCGGCAGCGGTATTTCCCTCTTTGGTGGGGGCACGACCGGCAACACATTAAGCTCGAACTACATTGGCACGGATGTGACCGGCTCGCTGGCGCTGCCCAACGCTCAAGGGATTAATCTTGGCGATTTCGTGCATAATACCCTGATTGGAAGTACTGTCCTCGGAGCGGGAAACCTGATTTCCGGGAACTCTTTTTACGGCGTGCGCCTCTATGGAGGGGCCTCAAGTAACACGTTGGCGGGCAACTACATCGGCACCGACGCTGCAGGTACGGATTACCTGATGAATGGTTCTCACGGGGTTTACCTTCTCTCAGGGGCAGCCAACAACACCATCGGCGGGGGGAGTCCGAATGAAGGCAATGTCATCTCTGCCAATGACGGCAACGGCGTACGGCTTGAGGATTCAGGCACACAGAATAACACTATTGCTGGAAACTTGATCGGGCTCGATACAACCGGTATGGCGCCGCTTGGCAATTCGCTCAATGGAGTTGCGCTCGATCTGGGAGCAAACAACAATACCATCGGCGGGACGAGCTCCGGGTACCGCAATGTAATCAGCGGTAATGGAACCAGCGGCATCGAAATCCGGGGGACCGGTACTGATTCCAATACGATCATCGGCAATTATATTGGCCTGGGATCGGACGGATTGACAGATCTCGGTAACAGTACAGAAGGTGTATACCTGGTTGACGGCCCACAGCTCAACACAATTGGGGGTACGTTTTTGGCCGCTCGCAACATCGTCTCCGGGAATGACGGCAACGGCATCCTCGTGCAGGGGACGGGGACAGCCTACAACGAGGTCATCGGCAATTATGTCGGCACCGACCCGGCTGGAGGTGTCAGCCGCGAAAACGGGGCATCAGGAGTCGCGCTAGGACCGGGTGCGCACGATAACAATGTTGGCGGTGACCTGGTAGGCGAGGGCAACCTGATCTCCGGAAATCATTTTTCCGGAGTTACGCTCACCGGGACCGGGGTAACAGCTAACACGGTGGCAGGCAATCTGATCGGGACCAACTATACGGGGCTGAGCGATCTGGGTAACGGAACATTCGGGTTGAGCGTTGCAGGAGGGGCATCCGGGAATACGATCGGCGGTTTGACCACCGGCAGCCGTAACATCATTTCGGGCAACGGAACGTACGGATTAGCGGTCTCTGGAATCGGAAGCGATGGCAATCTCATCTTGGGCAACTACATCGGCACCGACATCACCGGCGCCGCGGCATTGGCGAACGACAGCCACGGGTTATCCATCTGGTCTAATGCACAGAGCAATGTCGTCGGTGGTCATGTTCCCGGAGCAGGGAATGTCATCTCGGGCAACCTGGGGAGTGGCGTGGCGTTTGAGGGCAATGGGACGAACGACAACTACATCGAGGGTAACATTATTGGACTGGATGCCACCGGGACGAGCGATCTCGGTAACGGCTACAACGGCGTCTTGATCACCTTCGGCGCAAGCAGTAACACAATCGGCGGCGACAGCACGGATAAACGCAATGTGATCTCCGGCAACACCCAACACGGTGTTGCGATCATCAATTCGATGACCTCGGGAAATGTTGTTTCTAGCAATTTTATCGGCACGGATATCAGTGGGACGCTCGACCTGGGCAACGATTTCCGGGGCGTGGATCTCGCCAATGGAGCGACTAACAACCTCATCGGGGGTGACACGCTTGCTGAGCGTAATGTGATCTCAGGCAACTACGACGGCGTTACCCTGTCCGGCTTGGGAACAGATGACAATGTCATCACGGGTAACCTCATCGGAACCGATGCCAGCGGCGCCCTTCCCCTGCCCAACGATAACATCGGCGTGTATATCCGCTCCGGTACCCAGGACAACACCGTGGGACCTAACAACATCATCGCCTTCAACGGAAGCCTGGGTGTCCACGTAAATGGAGGGACGACGTTTGGCAACGTTATTACAAGAAACAGTATTCATGACAACACCGGCGCGGGCATCGGCTTATCCAGTGGCGCTAACGGGGGCATACTTGCCCCGACCATCACCAATGTGACTCTGCCAGGATTGATTCAGGTCGAAGGAATCGCCTGTCTGAACTGCACCGTGGAACTCTTCTCCAGCCCGGATACCGATGGCGAGGGCTGGGTCTACCAGGGATCAACCGTTGCCGACATTCATGGCAATTTTTACATGACCATTGGATCGCTGCTCCATCCCAACTTGACCGCGACAGCCACAGATTTTATCGATGGCACATCTGCTTTCTCGGGTGTCTACATCTCCGATATCCGCTCGATCTTTCTGCCGCTGATCATGCGCTGAAGAGTTGAGGCAATGTTGTTTGTATTGATTGATGTCCGTTATCAGAAGTGAAGGGGGAGCGCATCCGCTCTGGATGGGTATAGTATTTGGTTGAGAAAAGGTATACGATTAACTTGAACTACCGACCTTGAGACGCCTCGACGTCCTACCGCGTATGGCACAAACCGAGGCGGATAGGAGGGGAGTCATGAGCAGGGTAGCACGCATTGTTGCAGCCGCGAGTTTGATTGCGGCTGTATTCCTTTTTTCCTTCCAACACAGCGCACAGGCTTTATCCTTTTCGGTGAATACGACGAATGATTTAGACGACGGTACCTGCGATGGGACACATTGCTCACTGCGCGAGGCGATCAACGCCGCCAACCTCAACCCGGGTCCGGACGCGATCGGGTTTAAAATACCCGCTACATTGGATCCGGGATGCCTTGGCGTCAGCGGTGTGTGTGTGATCCGACCGCTGAGCGAGCTTCCTGCCTTGACCGATAACGACACGACCATCGATGGCTACACCCAGAATGGGTCGGCTCCGGCGGCTGGGGTAACGCCCGCCGCGCTGCGCATCGTGCTGGACGGATCGAGCGCGCCGGCAGGCACAGACGGTCTCAAGATCGAGGATGCGAGCTTGAATCTGATTAAAGGACTCGTCATCGGCGGCTTTGAATACGGGATTGAGATCAGCGGGAGCCCGGCGACAGGGAATGCGATCGAAGGCTGTTACCTTGGAACCGACTACACGGGGTCCACGCCGTTCCCGAACAGCCAGGTTGGGATCGAAATCCATAGTGGTGCCCAGAGCAATAACATTGGCGGCGATACCGATGCAGCGCGGAATGTGATTTCTGGAAACGGTCACAGCGGCATTGAAATCAGCGGGCCCATCTCGAACGGCAACCGTGTCATAGGCAACTACATCGGGACGGACAGCACGGGCCTCGCCGATGTAGGCAATCAGTCCGATGGGGTGCGCCTTCTTACAAGCCAAATGAATACGGAGATTGGAGGGGACACCCCGGGCGAACGCAACGTGATCTCCGGGAATGGGGCAGCGGGCGTACGGCTCTTCGGCGTGAACATCCTCGGAACAGTCATCTCGGGCAACTATATTGGGGTCGACCGAACAGGGACGAGTGTGCTTGCCAATGACGGGTACGGTATTTTTATGTTGTACGGCCCGCAGGCGACGATCATCGGAGGCGATACGCCCGTCGAACGCAACATCATCTCGGGCAACCAATTCGGTGGGGTGGTGTTGCATGGAACTGCGACGACAGGCAATACCATCAAGGGAAATTTCATCGGTACTGGATATGACGGTCTGATCCCCTTATTCAACGGGGGGGACGGCGTTCAGGTCACAGACAATGCCATCGACAACACCATCGGTCCGGCGAATGTCATCTGGTACAACGCTGGGGACGGTGTTTCCGTCGATTCTGCGAACCACATCACGATCACAGAGAACCGCATCTACCTGAACGAAGAACTTGGCATCCATCTAATTGGCTCAGCCAACGATGGACTGCCCGCACCGATGATCACCCAAACGGCCGTCGGCTCCCTGTACGTCGAAGGAATCGGTGCGCCGCCCGACGCGACCGTCGAGTTGTTCTCCAGTCCCAACTCCGATGGCGAGGGCAAGACCTATCTGGGGAGCACAACGGCGGATATCAGTGGGGAGTGGTCCCTGACCGTCGCTTGTTCGGCTGATCCGTTCCTGACTGCAACCGTCACGGATCTGGCCGGCAACACCTCCGAGTTTTCACTGCCGTTCATCTCGACGGTGAGCTGTGTTTTCCTCCCCTTGATCATGCGTTGAGCAGAATGATTCGGGTGAACGAATCGATGCAGGAGGTACACAATGAATACAAGAAAGTTGGTGTTTGCCTGTGTGTTTGGTTTGCTCGTCACCCTCCTGGTCGCGAGCCCGACTCTCGCAGGGTGGATTAGACCATCCTACGGGCAGGCGCCCCAGACCAATTCCATCGGCACTTGCGCCTCTTGCAGCGAATGTTCGACCATGCTGGCTAGCGGTTCCTATGCCGTTGTCCGGCTGACGACGGATATCATCAATCAAGGCGGTAGTTGCGTGGCGATCATTCTCGGCGAGAGTAACGCGACCTTCGATTGCGATGGTCACGTCGTCGATGGCGATGATATCGCCATCGATCCCGATTACGGAATTGTGATGCTGCACGGTTCTAATAATTCGGTTTTGAATTGCACGGTTTCCGATTTTTACGGCGGTATCTATATCGGGGACGCTACCAACCATACGGTCACGAATAGCGTGATGAGGTCGAATGGCGTGGGTTTGAAGCTGCAATTGGCAGGTGGTTCGACCATCTCCGGTAATACGATGGAGGAGAACTACACCGGGATTTCTTTTTATATGGCCGACGGAAACACGCTGACCGACAACCGCGTATGCAACAATATCATTACTGACTTCGACGTGGCATCGAGCTGCGGCAACGCTGGCAGCGCCAACCAATGCAACATACCTGATGGATGGAACGACGATAGCACGACGGGCTGCACCTATCCATGTTGGACCTGCTGGACCCACCTTCCGCTCATTGCTCGCTAACGCGACTTGATCGGCTGTGCAAAGGAGAAAGGAGTGCAGGAAAGATCGCGATAGCAGTCACGCTGTTTTGAACAAGATAAATACCGCTTGGCCAAAATCTTGAGCCCGGAGAATCGTCATGGATCCACCCTCACCCGGTTGACTTCAGGTTTGGCGTATAGATGACCTCCATGTGGTCAAGGGATCATGTCATGAATAAAAAAATCGGTCTGCTCATTTCACTTATCCTGGTTTGTACAATCTTCACGGCGGGCTGGTTCGCAGCCCGGGCGGAGCCTTTATCCGCCCCGCAGTTCGTTTTAACACAGGTGAATACATCCTTCACATACCAGGGTTATCTCGTCGATGGGGGATCGGCTGCACAGGGGGCCTACGACTTTCTCTTCCGGCTCTATGATGACCCTTCGATGGGAGTGCAAGTCGGCGGAGACAATGTGAGAGGGGATGTCGCCGTTGCGCGGGGTGCCTTCACGGCGGGCTGGTTCGCAGCCCGGGCGGAGCCTTTATCCGCCCCGCTTCAAGTGTTGACCCAGGTCAACACATCTTTCAGCTACCAGGGGTATCTCGAGGATGCCGGGTCCGCCGCACAGGGGGCTTACGACTTTATCCTACGCCTTTACGACGATCCCTCGGCGGGCAGCCAGGTGGGCGGGGATAACATACGCGGTGATGTTGGCGTAGTAAAAGGTGTGTTCACTGTCACGCTCGACTTCGGCTCGGTCTTTGACGGTCGGGCGTTATGGCTGGAGCTGGCAGTACGGCCCGGTGCGAGTACTGGGAGCTACACCATCCTGCTGCCGCGCCAACTGCTCACGGGCGTGCCCTATGCGCTGAGCCTGCGTCCGGGGGCTGTTATACAGAACACCAGCGGCACCGGCCGCGGGCTGGAGGTGTGGAGCAACGCTGCGACACACCTGGGTACTTCGCTATGGGTGGAGAACGACAATCCCACGAGCGGGATCGCCCTCTGGGGTAAGGCCCAGGGGAATGATGCCACCATCATTTCGAGCAACACTTCAACCGGGGCGCTCTTCAAGGGTTTCGGTGGCGATGGCGGGGAGCATGAGTTCATCGTCGAGAACAACGGTGATCTCTGGACAGATGGCGACGTCTCCCAGAGCCTCGATGCGCGCGGGCTTGCTAAAGCCGGCGCCATGGTGTACTGCGACTCCACAAGTGCGACCCTTTATGGTTACTTCAACAACGTGACCGGGGGCATGGCGGTCGTCAATGGAGCCACGCCCGGATACTGCTACATCAATTTTGGGTTCAATATCGGCACGCGTTTCTGGATTGTCTCTAACGCCAGTGTGACCGACATCACCTTGCCAAGCTGTTCCTATGATCCCGGGAATGACTTTCGGCTCTGGTGCCGAACGGTCAAACTGGATGGGAGCTCTTATGGGGGTATGTTCAACATCCTGGTGTACTGAGCAGCATACATTCCAGACATGACAATCGCTGTTTTATTCTATGACGCAAGAGGAGAAAAGAGTGCGATGGCCAAAATCCGAACGCTCACTGTTTCTGGTTTATCCGTAATCCTGTTATTGGCTGTACTGGCCGGGCGCAGCAGCGCTGGTGGCGAGGGGATTAACCATGGCGCGCCGCCGCTGGCGCCACCGCTCGGGAGCGCTTTCACGTACCAGGGATTCTTGAGTGTGAAAGGCGACCCTGCAGACGGCGTCTATGATTTCCAATTTAAACTATGGGATGCAGCGAGTCTCGGCACGCAGATCGGGAGTACGGTCGAGCTGGATGACGTTTTGGTAAGCGATGGCGTCTTCATGGTCGACATCGACGTGGGCGGTCCTGCGTTCGATGGAAATCCTCGCTGGCTCGATATCGGTGTGCGCGAAGGTATAAGTATTACGCCGTATCAGCCACTGATCCCACGCCAGCTGCTGATGCCAGCGCCCTATGCCCATTATGCATGGGGCAGTGCATGGGCTGGGCTAACGGGCATTCCCGCCGGATTTGCGGATAACGTCGACAACAATACAACCTATTCCGCCGGGAGTGGTTTGACGCTCGTTGGGACTCAGTTCTCCCTGGATTTGCTCGAGACTGATGATTTCTTCTGGTCGACCACCGGGAACAGCGGGACGACTGAGGGCACCCATTTCATCGGCACCTCGGACTATGTTGATTTCGAGATCCGGGCCAACAACAACCGAGTGCTCTATTTTGACTCCAAAGTCTCCGCCAGCCCGAACATCATCGGCGGCAGCCATGTGAACTGGGTCAGCCCAAGTTTGATGGGTGTGACCATTTTCGGCGGTGAGGTTAGTTGGCCAAACCGCGCGACGGATATCTTCGGGACCGTATCTGGCGGCATTGACAACCAGGC
>JBARSI010000032.1:0-2285 GCA_049644665.1 Anaerolineales bacterium | reverse complement strand
GTGCAGCACGACAATTGCTGCACCGGAATTGTACAGCCCGTAGTTGTTCGCGCTGCCTTCGCCGAGGACCTGCACATCGACTGCCGTCAGCGTTGCATCCGTGCCGATGTTGTAAATCCCGTAGGTTGATCCGGTGAACTTCCCCCCTTCAATATTTACAACCGATCCGTTGCTGTTATATAGACCCGTTCCACTGACGTCCTCCGCCTGTGCGGTGACATCTCTCAGGGTGATCGTGTTCCCAGCGCCGGTTAGATAGAACGCGTAGTTGTTGGAAGAGCCGCCGCGGGCTTCCACCGTCACATGGTCCACCAGAACCTCCGAAGATCCAGCCGGTGCGAGTATGGACACATAGCGCATATCTGAGCCGCTATTGATCACCGTGAGATCACGCACGCTGACATGGTTGCCCAGAACGAGCGCAGCCGTGCTTGCAGGCTGTCCCGTGCTAATGGAGGCGTTGACGATCGTGGCCCCTTGCCCGGATCCCTGGAGGTGAACGTGCGGTTTCAAAGTCACGGACTCGTTGTACACACCAGGCGCCACGTGGACGAGATACGGGTTGTCAGGGTCGGCGTCGGCGATGCTGTCGATCGCGGCCTGGATGCTGGTATAGTCTCCCCCCGTCTTCGCCACAACAATCACGTTCGCAGGGTTTGCAGAGGTGTTCCCCGCCCGCTTGGCGTATTGCGCGTAGGGCACGGCGGTGAGCGATTGGCGCGGGTTAAGGGGTATGTAGGATGAATCCCCGGGTCCTTGCACTTCAATCGCCAACCACAGCGCCGTGCCATCGAACACGTCACCGAAGTCGAGCTCTACGGTGAAGATGCCATCCGCGACAGTCACGGCGTTCACCGTCACCGTGCTCCCCACCTGGCCCCCCACGCTTAGGTCATCCCACAACGAAAAGCGCAGATCATAGGAGCCATTCGCGGGCGCGCCTTCATCTTCCAAGTAGCCCTGATAGGTGAACGCCGTACCGACTTGTGCCAACTGGGGAGCCAGATCAGGACCAGCAAAACCCGGGGTTGCACCAATGATCATCCCAACGGACAAAATCCCAAGAATTCCGATGGTGATAAAGATCGCTCGCAGTTTCATGACGTCACTCCCTTCATAAATAAGTGGCCAAGGAAGAGTTCAGGAGTCTGAAGCGATGGCGGCAATTATGCCTAAACCCTTTGAACGCTAAACCCGGAAAAAAACTTCCCTCCCGGGATTGGACCTCATCAGCGCATAATCAGCGGCAGGAAGAGCTCATACAGCCAGCTGACGAAGCGCCCCCAGAACCCGCCGGAGACGGCGTAGTCGCCGCCGCTCATCTCACCGGCATCCGGCTGCCCGATGGTGCCCGAGACGGCGTAATCCCCGCCCGTGCTCGTCCCGCCGCCGCCGTCGATCGTGTACCAATCGAGGACATAATCCCCGCCACTGGAAGCGAATGCCGTCGCCGCCAGGACCCCCAGAAGAATTACGATCACTGCCAGAAGCACCCATTTCTTCATCATCTCACCTCCAACGCCAACACCTCACTTGTGAAAATGTGCGAGGAGTCGATCGTCTCAAATCAATCGATGTGACTGCTACCCGCCTGCCTCAAGCGCAGTGATGCGCGCCTCGAGCGCGGCAATCTGCGCCTGCTGCTCGAGCAGCAGTTTGTACAATCCCTGGATGGCGGCGAACGCCACGCCGTCGGCATCCTGCATGTTAATCGCCAGCTCACTCTCACCGAGGCCGAAGGCGGCATAGAAATCTTGCGCTACCGGGCCGAGATGGCGGATCGAATCATCTTGCGAGATCAGGTTGTACTCCCACATTGGCATATCCACGAGCGACGCCAGCGCATTCTGCGGATCAACCGCGCTGAAGTTCTCTTTTACGGCACGATCGCTTATCGAGGACCAGGAGTTTGAACCAGCCGCCAGGTAGGAACCCGAGGTTAGTCCTGAGGAGCTGTAGAAATACACGCCACCGGAGGCGCGGGCTACCCAGCGATCATCATTGTTGCAAACAACGTCACCATCGGTGTCATCCCCCCATACAAAGCAGCCGTCATTGTTCGCCTTGGCTCGCCGTCCTGCTGCAAAGCTGTAATAGCCATCGGCAGTGTTATCGTACCCGCCCGGGATGGTTGCATACTCCCCACCAGCGACGTTGAGCATTCCCCCACCAACCGCTGCGGCCTTACCCGTTGCTGCGTCATTCTCCCCGCCCGCCACCGTTGCGGCACGACCGCTGGCTTCATTGATGACACCACCACCGACGGTGGCGTAGATCATGAGGGC
>JBARSI010000031.1:0-24056 GCA_049644665.1 Anaerolineales bacterium | reverse complement strand
GGGAGCTGTTGACGGAGTACGAGTTCCCTGGAGACGAGACGCCGATCGTGATGGGGAGTGCGGTGAAAGCGCTGGAGAGCGAGAGCACGGATCCGGAAGCGCCGGAGTATGCGAGTATCAAGGAACTGTTGCGGGTTGTAGATGAGTACATTCCGGAGCCGAAGCGAGAGTTGGACAAGCCGTTCATGATGCCGGTAGAGGATGTATTCTCGATCAAAGGGCGGGGCACGGTAGTGACCGGACGGATCGATCGCGGCAAGATCAAGACGGGCGATGCGGTGGACATCATCGGCTTGAGAGATAAGCACATGAGTTCGGTGGTGACCGGTGTGGAGATGTTCCACAAGATTCTCGATGATGGGCAGGCGGGGGATAACGTAGGGTTGCTGCTGAGAGGGATCGATCGCGAAGAAGTAGAGCGGGGTATGGTGGTAGCGGCGCCGGGGTCGATCGAACCGCACACGAAGTTCCTGAGTGAGGTCTATGTGCTGACGAAGGAAGAGGGGGGCAGGCACAAGGCGTTCTTTAATGGGTATCGGCCGCAGTTCTACATCCGGACGTTGGATGTGACGGGGACACTTGAGCTGCCGGAAGGGGTGGAGATGGTGATGCCCGGGGACAATGTGAACCTGACGGTGGAGCTGATCACGCCGGTGGCGTTGGAGAAAGGTTCGAAGTTTGCGATCCGTGAAGGCGGCTTGACGGTTGGAGCGGGCGTAATCACAGAGATCCTGGAATAGGTGAGTAATGGCAAAACAGAAAATTCGTATCCGGCTGAAGGCATATGACCATCGAGTACTCGACCAATCGGCGCAGCGAATTGTTGAAACCGCCGAGCGCACAGGCGCTAAAGTAGTCGGGCCAGTCCCTTTGCCAACAAGGATCGAGCGTTTCACAGTCCGCCGGTCGACGTTCATTGACAAGGACTCACATGAGCACTTTGAGATTCGGACGCACAAGCGCTTGATAGATGTCATGGAGCCAGATACGAAGACGATCGATACACTGATGCGCTTGAACCTTCCAGCCGGTGTGGACATTGAGATTAAGATTTAACAATTGATAACTTTATGCCCTGGAGGACAATAATTACTCTAGGGGCATAAGCTGAAGTGTGGCCGCGTAAGAGCCGGATGGGCGAATGGGACACTAACCCGAATTTCCTTTCCCCGGCGGTTTACTACACGGCGATCGGGGATGATGCAGCCAAGCCCTGGCTTGACAGTCCCGTCAACGAATTTGAAACAGGAGAGATAGAATGAAAGGGCTTATTGGCAAGAAAGTTGGTATGACCCAGGTCTTCGATGAATCGGGAAATATTGTCCCGGTTACGCTAATCGAAGCTGGGCCTTGTTATGTCACGATCATTCGCCATCCAAAACGTGACCACTATAAAGCCGTTCAGCTCGGTTTTGGGGAAATCAAACCCAAGCGCCTCTCAGGTGGCCAGTTAGGCCATCTAAAGCGGAACGATCTGCCGCCGCTGCGCTATCTCCGTGAATTCAGGGTGAAATCGGTAGAAGATCTGAAAGAAGGGGATCAACTCAAGGCGGACGTTTTCCAGATTGGGGATCAGGTTGACGTCACCGGCATCACCAAGGGCAGAGGATTTGCCGGCGGTATCAAACGCCACGGATTTCACAGAGGACCCAAGACGCACGGTCAGTCTGATCGAGAACGTGCCCCCGGGTCAGCGGGCGCAGGCTCAACTCCCGGTCGAGTTTTTAAGGGGAAGAAAATGCCGGGACGCATGGGTTCGGCGCGTGTGACATCGCAGAATATTCGCGTGGAATTGGTTGATCCCGAGCGCAATTTGCTCGGTGTGCGGGGAAGCGTGCCGGGTGCTCGGGGCAGCATAGTCGAGATCAAAGAAGTACGTAAGCAATAGGTACTCCGGAGCGAGCGATGAAAGTAGACGTTATTGATATTAAAGGAAAGAAGATAGATACCACGGAGCTCCCTCCGCAGATCTTTGAAGCGCCGATCAAGCGCGATCTGATGCATCAGGCGCTCGTTCGACAGCTTGCCAATGCTCGGTTGGGAACCCACAAGACCAAGTCGCGGAGCGAAGTCAGTGGTGGTGGCGCGAAGCCGTGGCGTCAAAAAGGCACGGGACGAGCGCGCCATGGATCACGTCGTTCGCCAATCTGGGTTGGCGGTGGGGGAGCCCATACGCCTCGGCAGCGCGATTACAGCAAGAAAATGCCTCGAAAAATGCGCCGGGCAGCTTTATGCTCTGCCCTGTCGGTTAAAGCGGCTCAAAATGAGATCATCGTGATTGATAAATTCTCGATGGCTACGCCGAAGACGAAGGAAATGGTTCAGGTGATCAATCGAATCGCCGGAGATGCAAGCGCATTAATCATCTTGCCGGGCGAGAATGCCAATGTTGAGATGTCGGCGCGCAACCTGCGCAAAGTTAAAACGCTGCGAGCTAATTATCTGAATATTCGCGATTTACTGGGATACGAGCGTCTTGTGATGCCGCTGGACGTGCTGGATGTGATCCAGTCGTATCTGGGTAGTTGAGGAGCGTCGAGATGACAACAGTATACGATACCCTGCGCCGCCCCCTTATTACAGAGAAGACGAGCTTTCAGAGCAGCAATCTGAATCAATTCACTTTTGAAGTTGACTCGAGGGCCAATAAACATCAGATCAAGGAAGCGGTCGAGGCGATGTTTGATGTAACAGTTATGCGCGTGAATGTTATCAATAGACCCGCAAAGGTAGCGCGCAGTTTACGGAACCGCCGACGCCAAGTGCGGCGAGCCGGATACAAAAAAGCCATTGTTACCCTTAAGCAAGGGGACCGCATTGATGTGTTCGAAGGGATTCAATAATGCCGGTAAAAAAGTATAAACCCACATCGCCCGGTCGCCGGGGAATGAGCGGACATTCGTTTGAGGAGATCACGGAGACGAAGCCTGAGGCCTCGCTTCTGATTGCCAAGAAACGATCTGCAGGGCGCAACAACAAGGGACGAATAACAGTACGACATCGCGGAGGTGGCCATAAGCGCCATATTCGCAAGGTCGACTTTAAGCGCGATAAGCGGGAAATCCCGGCTCAGGTGACTGCGATAGAATATGACCCCAACCGCTCTGCACGCCTGGCCCTCCTTCACTATGCCGATGGCGAGAAACGATACATCATCGCGCCATTGGGATTGCGGGTCGGCGATAATGTGGCTGCGGGACCCAAGGTGGAAATTCGCCCGGGCAACAGCCTGCCGTTAGCGAGCATCCCTCTGGGAACAACCATTCACAACATTGAGTTGAGTGAAGGGCGCGGCGGTCAGATGGTGAGATCCGCGGGCACCTCGGCGCAGTTGTTGGGTAAAGAGGGCGCATATGCTGCAATCCGCCTGCCATCAGGAGAGGTACGCAGGGTCCGCCAGGCATGCTATGCGACAATTGGAGAAGTTGGCAATCCTGATCATGGCAACATCAAACTAGGTAAGGCTGGGCGCAAACGACACAGGGGTTTCCGGCCTGCAGTGCGTGGTTCAGCAATGTCCCCGCGCGATCACCCTCATGGTGGCGGCGAGGGAAGATCCCCGATTGGTCTGCCTGGACCGAAAAGCCCGTGGGGTAAACCAACGCTGGGTAAGAAGACACGCCAGAATAAACGCACTGAGAAGTACATTATCCGTCACCGGTCGAAGCGTCGCCGTTAGCTTTTCAATACAAGGACGGTGGAGGCGAAGAAGAATGTCTAGATCATTGAAAAAGGGTCCATTTATAGACCCAAAGTTGCTGAAAAAAATTGAAGAGATGAATGAGCGCGGCGATAAGAATGTCATCCGAACTTGGAGTCGAGCGAGCACTATCTTCCCGCAAATGGTTGGCCATACACTTGCTGTGCACGATGGCCGGCGCCATGTGCCGATCTACATCACCGAGAATATGGTTGGGCATAAGCTTGGGGAATTCGCCCCCACTCGGACTTTTCGAGGACATGTCGGGAGAGATAGGACTACTCGCACAAGGGATGATGCATGATGGATTCTGTTGATGTGCGAGCTAATGTCCGGTATGTCTCGATATCACCGCAAAAAGTGAGGCTGATCATCGATCTTGTACGCGGAATGGATGTGGTTGATGCGATGAGCGCATTACGCTTTGAGCAGAAAGCTGCAGCCAAGCCGGTTTACAAGCTGCTTCGCTCCGCGGTGGCGAACGCCGAGGAGAATATGGGACTCAGTAGAAATGATCTCTTCGTGCATACCATTTATGCTGATACTGGTCCCACCCGCCGCTGGAGGCGCTTCGGTGCGCGCGGACGGTTCAAGCCATTATTGCGACGCTCTTCACATATTAGCGTCATCCTCCGCGAGCGCGATGCTGAGGCTGCCTGAGTAGATACTAAGTCTGACCATCGAGCGGGAGGCAGTCTCATTGAGATGACATCCAGCTTGTGGTCGGGAGAATAGTAAGGATTTGAAGGAAAGGAGAAAGCATGGGCCGCAAAGTCCATCCGATCGGTTTTCGTCTGAAGATTAACAAAACCTGGGAATCTCGCTGGTTTGCTGCGCCGGACAAGTATGCGGATCAATTGCATGAGGATCGCGAAATTCGCGATGTGATACTCATTGCCACGCCGCGGGCGGGCATCTCGAAGATTGAAATCGAGCGCTTCCCGAACAGTGTCCAGATCATCGTTCACACCGCTCGACCCGGGATTGTCATCGGGCGTAAGGGTGCGAACGTGAAGGAACTGCGCCGGATGATCCAGGAGTTGACGGGCACAACGGTTAAGCTCGATATTGCAGAAATCAAAGAACCCGATCTCGATGCTCGCCTGGTGGCAGAGAATATCGCCAACCAGCTTGAGCGACGCATCAGCCATCGTAGGGCGATGCAGCGAGCAGTCGGGCAAACAATGCGCCAGGGGGCTGAGGGCATAAAAGTCATGTGCTCGGGCCGCCTCGGTGGTAATGAGATGGCTCGTCGCGAATGGATGCGAGAGGGCCGTGTTCCAGCGCAAACACTGCGGGCGGACATCGACTTCGCATGTGTTGAGGCGCTGACAACCTACGGGCGCATTGGGGTCAAGGTCTGGATTTATAAAGGGGAGATATTACCGGAAGCGGCAGAAGAGTTGGAAGCGATGGATGTGTACGTCAGCGAGTGAGCTGTCTCTGTCCTGAGCGATGAGGTGTGGCTATGTTGATGCCAAAGCGAGTTAAGCATAGAAAGCAAATGCGCGGCCGGATGAAAGGGAAAGCAAGCCGCGGGACGGAAGTCAGTTTCGGCGATTATGGTCTGCAAGCGCTCGAACCCGGTTGGGTGACTGCACGTCAGATCGAGGCTGCCCGTAGGGCGATGGTGCGATTCATGCGCCGGCGCGGGAAAGTATGGATTCGAATTTTCCCCGATAAACCAGTGACTCAGAAAGCAGCTGAGACACGTATGGGGAAGGGGAAAGGTGCAGTCGATCATTGGGTGGCAGTTGTGAAGCCGGGCAGAATCATGTTTGAGCTATCTGGTTTGGACGAAGAAGCGGCCAAGGAAGCGATGCGACTGGCCACGCATAAACTCTCGATCAAGACCAAGTTCACCTCGCGTGATTCACTTGGGAGGGAGTAAGCGATGAAGACGGTAGAGATCCGAAAAGCATCCACCGAGAAAATTCAATCCTATCTGGATGATGCACGAGAGAATTATTTCAAGCTGCGCTTTCGGTTTACGACGGGGCAATTAACGGATCACTCCCGTCTGAAAATCGCTCGCAAGGAGATAGCGAGACTTGCGACGATATTGCACGAAAGAGAGCTAGAAATCGAGAGCGAGGGAAGTGAGAAATGACCAATACTCGACGCCGCTTGGTTGGTGTGGTCACACGCAAAAAATCCGAGAAAACCGTGACCGTACGGATTGATCGCAGTTCCCGACATCCGCTTTATGGGAAGGTGATCCGCACTAATAAAAATTATCTTGTTCATGATGAATTGGGCTGTCACATTGGGGATCAGGTAAAAATGATCGAAAGTCGTCCGATCTCGAAACAGAAACGCTGGGTGGTGGAGGAGATCCTTCATCGCCAGACCGAGTTAGAAGCCAGCGTGAGCGCAGTAGAAACCGAGGATGAGGTGGACGTGGAGGCGGAAGCATGATTCAGCAAGAAAGCCGTCTCAAAGTAGCAGATAATACAGGCGGCCGGGAGTTGCTCGTCATCCGAGTCCTCGGTGGCTCAAAAAAACGCTATGGCCGAATAGGCGATATTATTGTCGGAACGATTAAAACGGCGACACCGCATGGAGCAGTGAGTAAGAGTGACATCGTCCGAGCAGTGATTGTCAGGACGAAGAAAGAGTACCGCCGGGACGATGGTTCCTACATACGCTTCGATGACAATGCCGTTGTAATTCTGGACACAGACGACAGGAACCCCAAAGGAACTCGTATCTTTGGTCCAGTAGCCAGAGAATTGCGCGAGAAGGGGTTCACGAAGATTGTCTCTCTTGCGCCGGAAGTCCTATAGGAGGCTTGTTGCGGTGGCTCAGACGTTAAGAATCAAACGAGGGGACCAAGTGAGGATTATCAGCGGTCGAGATAAGGGCACACAGGGGGAGGTGCTTCGTATCTTACCCACTAAGACGAAAATCGTCGTCCAGGGTGTCAACATCCGCAAGAAACATCAACGTCAAGTTCAAGCTGGTGGACGGACGATGAATCCTGGAATTATTCAGTTTGAAGCGCCGATTCACATTTCAAACGTATTGTTGATCTGCCCGAAGTGCAGTCAACCGGCACGCGTTGGTGTAAAACGGGAAGAGGGCAAAGCTCAACGTTACTGTAAGAAGTGTGAAGCGGTCATAGACTCCTAACAGGAAGAGGGAGCCATATTGGAATGGCACATCATCTAAAAGAACGATTCGAAAAGGAAATTCTCCCGACGCTTATGAAGGAGTTCAATCTCAAGAACCCAATGATGGTTCCAAAGATTGAAAAGATTGTTGTTAATATCGGTGTCGGCGAGGCAATTGACAACGCGAAAGCACTTGACGCTGCAGTTGGCGATATGACCATCATCACCGGTCAACAGCCAGTTGTAACCAAGGCGCGCAAGAGCATTGCGAACTTCAAGCTGCGTGAAGGGGCTTCGGTCGGCGTAAAGGTAACGCTTCGAGGAGAGCGTATGTGGTCTTTCTTCGATCGACTGGTCAACGTCGCCATGCCTCGTACACGTGACTTTCGTGGTGTATCCCCAAACAGTTTTGATGGTCGGGGTAATTACACACTGGGCATCCGTGAGCAATTGATCTTTCCAGAGATCGGCTTCGATAAGATCGATAAGATCCGTGGTTTTGAGGTCACGTTTGTCACCTCCGCACCGAACGATGAGCTTGGGCACCGACTGCTGCAATTACTCGGGATGCCCTTTGGGAAAGGCGAGATTTATGGCTAAGACATGCATGCCGATTCGGGAAACCCGCCGGAAGTATAAGGTCCGGGTGCGCAATCGCTGCCGCATTTGTGGTCGGCCGCGCGGTTATTACCGCCGTTTTCAACTATGCCGTATTTGCCTTCGTGAACAAGCGCTGGAAGGTAAGATTCCAGGGCTCGTAAAGTCATCCTGGTAGAAATTGATCGAGAGAGGTATTAATGAGTATCTCAGATCCCATTGCTGATTTTTTGACTCGGATCCGTAACGCCGTAATGGCCGGGAATCAGAACGTATCGGTCCCGAGCTCTAAAATAAAAATAGCGCTAGCCAAAATCCTCGTTGAGGAAGGGTTTATCGCTGGGTTCGAACCGATAACGGTTGAGGGAAAACCTCAGGCAGTTCTCCGGATCCAACTGAAATACGTTGGCGAGCGTCGTGACAGAAAACCGGTAATCAACGGTCTAAAACGTGTGAGTAAGCCAGGCCGCCGTGTTTATGTTGGACGGGGCGAGATTCCGTGGGTGCAATCTGGATTGGGAATCGCAATCCTGACCACGCCCAAAGGTGTTGTAACCGGAGTTCGCGCTCGTCAACTTGGAGTAGGCGGAGAGGTGTTATGCGAGGTCTGGTAGCATAAAAGCGTGCCAGATCATGAATCATTCAAGTAAGTTCTCCCATCCAAAAACCCTTGGGGCTCGGCAGGAACGAGAGCCGGATAATTTGGGGTGATTACGTAGCGGAGAAAATCCTCGAATGATGAAGGATGGAGGTTGAAGTGTCGAGAATCGGTCGTATGCCAATCGTCATCCCGGATGGCGTACAAGCAGAAGTTAAAAATAAAACAGTCCGAGTTAAAGGCCCTAGGGGTGAGTTAACGAGGGAGTTCCGACCAGAGATGTCGATCAAGCTTGATGATGGGATTATCACGGTCGAGACCCCTTCGGATACGCCCCGGTTGCGCGCATTTCATGGCCTTACTCGTTCCCTGATCAATAATATGGTCCTGGGTGTCAGCGAGGGATTTGAAAAAACCCTGCAGATTGAAGGTGTCGGCTATCGGCCGGAGCTCGAGGGGAAGGATCTCATCGTACATGTAGGTTTCTCCCATCCTGTGCGTGTTCAGCCACTTGAAGGCATCGAGTTCGATGTGGACACACGAGCTCGAATAATTAATGTAAGGGGAATCGACAAAGAATTGGTCGGCCGGGTTGCCGCAGACATTCGCAAGATTCGCCCACCGGAGCCTTACAAGGGCAAGGGGATCCGCTACAAGGGTGAGTATGTCCGTCGTAAAGCCGGTAAGGCCGGTAAGGTGATGGCGTAATTATGGCGAAAGCAAACAGAAATTTGATGCGCACACGACGGCATGGTCGGGTGCGGAAAAAAGTCTCGGGAACCGCTGAGCGTCCGCGCTTGAACGTTTTCCGGAGCTTAAACGAAATCTATGCACAAGTCATTGACGATGAGCGTGGGCACACAATTTTGGCCGTCTCCACATTAGAGCAGGCTGTTAAATCGAAGCTAAAGAGCATGAATAAAACAGACCAGGCTGCACTGGTGGGGCAAGAGTTGGCGAAAAAAGCGAAAAAAGAAGGCATTAAGAAAGTTGTCTTTGACCGTGGCGGTTACCGCTATCATGGTCGTGTCAAGGCACTAGCCGAGGCGGCTCGAGAAGCCGGTCTTGAATTCTGAAATATAAGGAGAGCGATCGGTGAGAAAAAACTTTCGAGATCGGCAAGACGATCGTGATGAACTCGACGAGCGTGTAATTGACATCTCCAGAGTTGCTAAGGTGGTTAAGGGTGGCCGTCGTTTCGCGTTCCGCGTCACCATTGTTGTGGGTGACAACAAAGGCCGGGTGGGGCTCGGCGTTGGGAAGGCGCGTGGTGTTCCGGACGCTATCCGTAAAGCAGCCGAGAAAGCACGCAAGAATATGCGTCAAATCCCTATTGTTGGGTCGACAATCCCTCATGAGGTTTATTCGAAACATGGTGGGGCGATCGTCATGCTGAAGCCCGCATCCCCAGGTACTGGTGTGATCGCCGGTGGTGCTGTGCGCGCGGTAATGCAAGCGGCAGGGGTGCACAACATCCTTACAAAATCACTTGGCAGCGCGAATGTCTTGAATGTTGCGCGAGCAACTATCAAAGGCCTCCAAGATCTTAAATGGATCGAGGAAGAGACCGCAAAACGCGGTAAGGATCGGGAACACTTGATGCCCTTCTGGGAGCGAGAGCGCAATGGCTAAACGAGCAAGCAAGGGCAAAGCCTTGCGTATCACATTAATCAAGAGCCCAATTGGCTATTCGGAGCGGCAAAAGCGGACAGTTCGTGCTCTTGGACTGCGCCGGCTGCGTCAAACGGTTGAGCACAATGACAGCCCAGTTGTGCGCGGCATGATCACGAAAATCCAACACCTGGTACAGGTTGAGGAGTAATAATCGATGAAACTACACGATCTTCAACCACGCCACGGCGCAAAAAAAAGCCGCAAGCGGGTTGGCCGGGGAATTTCGGCTGGACAAGGGAAAACCGCGGGGCGCGGCACAAAGGGGCAGGGCGCTCGCAGCGGGTCTGGGGGAAAGCTGTATCATCAGGGTGGGAATCTGCCTTTCTACCGCAGTCTCCCATTCAAAAGAGGGTTTACCAATATCAATCGCATCGTTTGGTATGAGGTGAATCTTGAGGATCTGTCCGAGTTGAAGGCGGACACGGAAGTTACTCCGGACAGCCTCGTCGAAGCTGGTATCCTGCGTGATGTAAAAAAACCGGTGGTTTTGTTGGGCCGCGGAGAAATAAAAGCACCTTTGAAGATCCGTATGCAGCGGGTCACTAAAGGAGCAAAAGACAAGATCGAAGCCGCGGGTGGAACGGTTGAGCCGCTAGAAGTTTGACATCGGTGGCTCAAAAGGAGTAATGGATGAGACGCTCTGCGTGGCGCTTTTTATTCATATCATCAGACATTCGTAATCGGATCCTGATTTCGATTTTGCTGCTAATCCTCTACCGATTAGTAGCACACGTTCCGGTTCCGGGAATTAACCGCGCCGCAATTGAAGGTGTGATGAGCGGCTCCGGGCAAGGACAGACGTTATTTGGCCTTTTGGACTTGCTTTCCGGTGGAACCGTGTCGAACTTTTCCGTCCTGGCAATGGGGGTCTACCCCTATATCACAGCGCAGATTATCCTGCAGCTTCTGGTTCCCATCATCCCCGCGCTTCAGAGACGCATGGAGGATGACCCTCGAGAAGCCCGCAAATGGCAGGAAAAGTGGACGTATTATCTTGCGGTGCCGATGTCAGCCCTGCAGGCCATAGGTCAAATCCGGCTGTTTCAGCAATACGCCACCGGACAGGGTGGAAGCATCCTTAATAACCCTTTGGGATTAAATCTGGCTACCCTAACAACCCTCCTGACTATGACTGCGGGCACGATGTTCGCGATCTGGCTGGGAGAGCTCATCTCTGAGTACGGGATTAAGAATCAGGGGCTTTCATTGATCATTTTCTCGGGGATTGTCACTCGTATCCCAAGCAACGTTGGTCAGCTGCTCACCGGTGATGCCCAGCAAATCATCCCCATGCTGATCTTCCTGATCTTCTTAACTTTGATGACGATTTTTGTCATCGTTTATGTGCAGGAAGGCCGCCGGAATGTACCTGTGATGTACCCGGGACGGCGAGTGGGAAATCGAATGTCCATGCCCGTTAAAGGCACACTGCCATTGATGGTCAACATGGCGGGCATGATCCCGATCATCTTTGCACAGTCGATTCTAACTTTCCCTGCTGTTATCGCGCAGTTCTTCATCGGCTCAACAAATTTGACCATTCAGAAGATCGCAATGTTCCTTCAAACTACATTTGGTGGCTTCAGCGATACCTATTGGATTCTATACTTCCTGATGGTTGTCGCGTTTACTTTCTTCTATACCGATGTCCTCTTCTCGCAGCAGAATTACGGCGAGAATCTGAAACGATCCGGTGCGCAGATTCCGGGCGTGACGAAAGGCGCAGCAACGCAGCGCTATCTCACGCGCGTGATGCGGCGTATCACCTTTGTGGGCGCGTTCTTCCTGGGTATCGTGGCAATCATGCCGTTCTTGGTAGGATTGATCTGGCCGATGGGCGATTCGAATACGGGATTGCTGCTTGTTTCATCGTCTGGTTTGCTGATCGTTGTTGGTGTAGTTCGGGATCTGTATCGCTCTATCGAGGCCGAGCTTAAACTACGCGGCTACGATCAGGCGGTATTGGTGCGCTAGATTGAGCACAATAAGCCTTAAGCCAGCGAGGGCTTGCGGATGACCTTGAAGCGAGGAATCGTCTTGAAGAGTCCGCGTGAGCTAGCGCTGATGCGCGAGGCAGGGAAAATCAACGCCCGAGCTCTTGCTGCGGCACTCGAAGCAGTGCGACCTGGCGTAACGACTGGCGAGGTCAATCGCGCCGCTGCAGAAGTGCTTAAGAAATCCGGGTCGGTGCCAGCATTTGTTGGTGTTCCGGGAGCCTATCCTTATCCCGCCGAAACGACGATCTCGATAAACGATGAATTGGTCCATGGAATTCCAGGGGATCGCCGTTTAGAGGAAGGGGATATCGTAAGCATTGATTGTGGAACGATCTATGAGGGTTTTGTCGGAGACTCTGCGCTGACCATCGGAGTGGGGGAAATAGCAGAGGAAGCGCATAAGCTCATCCGGATCACACGCGAGGCGTTGTTCGCAGGGATCAAAGAAATGATCCCCGGGAATTATTCGGGCGATGTTTCTGCTGCTATTCAGGCCCATGTTGAAGGCAATGGATTTCAAGTTGTTAGGGAGTACACAGGGCACGGAGTTGGCAGAAGTATGCATGAGGATCCTCAAGTTCCGAATTATGGCCGCAAAGGACGCGGAGTACCGCTTAAGCCAGGCATGACGATTGCCTTGGAACCCATGGTGATGAGCGGGAGTTTTGAAACACGCATTTTAAGCGATCAGTGGACAGTGGCATCAAAAGATGGGCGCCTAACAGCCCACTTTGAACACTCTGTTGCGGTGACAGAAAATGGCCCTTGGATTCTCACCGCAATGGACGAAGAACTGGACGTGGGGGAGTGGATTAGATATAATGAATACTTTGCTGGCCGAGTAGATTCGGCTGTTGCATTGAAGGAGTAATACGAAGATGAAAGTATCTTCTTCTGTTCGGAAACGTTGCGCAAAATGCAAAATCGTGAAGCGACGCGGCAAAGTCTATGTGATTTGTGAGAATCCGCGTCACAAACAGAGACAGGGATAGGGTGATGGCACGAATCGAAGGTGTTGATCTTCCACGGAACAAACGCATCGAAATCGGACTGACCTACATCCATGGGATTGGTCGAACTACGGCACGCAAAGCAGTAATCTCAGCTGGTGTAGACCCGAACCGAAGGGTGCGGGATTTAACCGAGGACGAGGTTACAAGTTTGCGCGATTTTATTTCGCAGAATGTCGTCGTCGAAGGTGATCTCCGGCGAGAGATCCAAATGAATATCAAACGGCTGATAGAAATTGGCTGCTACCGCGGCTTACGCCATCGCCGGAATCTCCCAGTTCACGGTCAACGGACGCGAACAAACGCGCGTACGTGCAAAGGCCCGAAGAAAACTGTTGCGGGTCGTGGACGGCGGCGGGGGACGAAGAAGAAGTAAATCGGGCTCGCCTTTAGATCACACCCTGGCGGCTGATGGCTTCCTTCCATCAACAGCGGCTGCCGTCTGAGAGTGTCGCATCTATATGTCCGAGTAAAAGAAGTCCGATTCTAGTGAGATAGGCGGAAAAGTATGGCAAAGAGAGAGTCAGGATCAAGTCGGAGCAAGTCACGCAAGGAAAAGCGAACACTGTCCCATGGGATAGCGCATATCCACGCGACCTTTAATAACACGATAATCACAATAACCGATACACAAGGGAATGCGGTGGCCTGGGGGAGTGCGGGTTCATCGGGTTTTAAAGGATCGCGCAAGAGTACTCCCTATGCAGCCGGACTTGCCGCGAAAGCAGTTATGAAAACTGCTAAGGACCTTGGATTGCAGGAACTCGATGTCCATGTCAAGGGACCTGGACCTGGCCGTGAGTCTGCTATACGGGCGCTAATGGCGGAGAATGTTAAGATCCGATCGATCAGTGACATGACGCCCATTCCGCATAATGGCTGTCGACCACCTAAGAAGCGTCGCGTTTAAAGTTTAACCTGAGAAGGAAGGAATCATACCGTTATGGCGAGGTATATTGGACCTGTTTGCAAGCTTTGCCGCCGAGAGGGAGAAAAACTCTTTCTTAAAGGGCAACGCTGTTTTACACCGAAGTGTTCATTCGACCGACGAGGCTACCCCCCGGGGGAGCACGGGCGTGACGCTCAATGGCGCCGTCGGCGAGTATCGGATTACAGCCGGCAGTTGCGCGAGAAACAGAAGACTCGCCGCATCTATGGAGTCACGGAACGACAGTTCCGTCGATATTATCGAACTGCTGTCCAGCAGCGGGGTCTCACAGGCGAGAATCTCTTAAAGATGTTAGAGCGCAGGCTTGATAATGTTGTATTTCGCCTGGGTTATGCGGAAAGTCGTGCGCAAGCTCGGCAGCTTGTGACGCACGGGCATTTCAACGTCAATGGCAGGAGGACGGATGTCCCCTCCATGCTTGTTGAACCGGGTGATTCAATTAAGGTTCGAGAGGGTTCACGGAAACGCACGCTCTTTCAGAGTTTGGCGGGTCTCGCTGAGCCAAAAACCGTCCCGGCTTGGCTGGAGCGTGATCTGAGCGACTTGTCGGGGACAATGCTAGTCTCACCGGAGCGAACGGATATCGATGCTAGCTTGAATGATCAATTGATTGTTGAGTACTATTCAAGATAAATCGATACGTGCACGAACACGTTCCTGCGGCCGTGGGTCGTGGAGGGATATTGTGGTAATAACCACCAACCTAGTTATGCCGAAGATTGAACGAGAAGCAATCGCTCAGAATTATGGCAAATTCGTGATCAGCCCGCTTGAGGCTGGATATGGTATTACTGTAGGCAACGCACTTCGCCGGGTTTTGTTAAGTTCCCTGGAAGGTGCTGCGGTCAGTTCCATTCGCATCACGGATGTACCCCATGAATTCACAAACATTGAGGGCGTTCGCGAAGATGTGCTGCAGTTGATGATGAATTTCAAGAAGCTGCGGCTTTTCTTACACGAGGGCGAATCAGGACGATTGCGCCTGGAGGTCAAGGGTGAGGGCGTTGTAACGGCGGCTGACATTATCGCTCCCGCTGAAGTGGAGATCGTCAATCCCGAACTCTACCTGCTCACGGTGGATGACGATAAGGCTCATCTTGAAATCGAGATGAACGTCGAGCGAGGGCGGGGATATTCGCCTTCAGATGAGCGCGGCCGACTACCCATCGGAGAGCTCCCGATGGATGCGATTTACAACCCGGTACGACGGGTGCACTATGAAATCGGGCGCGCCCGAGTGGGTCAGGATACCAGCTATGACTCATTGGTCATAGAGATCTGGACCGATGGCACGATCAAGCCGGAGGAAGCATTAAGCCGCAGCGCGCAAATTCTCATGGCGCATCTACGCGATATCGGCGGGGTCACGGAAGAGAGCCTGATGGTCGCAGCGGTTGAAGAGGAAGATCCTCGTCTTGCCAATGAGGTTTATGAAATTCCGATTGAAAACCTTGACCTTACCGTACGGGTTTTCAACTCTCTCAAGCGAACGGGAATTACAAGCGTCGGTGAAGTGCTTGACATGCTTGAAAAGGGTGAAGAAGCGATGTTATCCATCCGCAACTTCGGTGAGAAGAGCCTAGACGAACTCAAGGAGCGCTTGTTTGAGAAGGGTTACCTTGACGAAGAGTCGGAGCAGGCGGGCGAGGCGGAGTGAGGGATTAATGAGACACCAAGTTGCAGGTAAACGATTAAACATGTCGAAGGGTCATCGCACCGCGTTGCGAAAGAATCTAATGAAAGATCTCTTTCAGCACGAGCGAATTCAAACGACCAAGGCAAAAGCCGCGGCAGTGCGAGGGAGCGCTGAAAAGCTGATCACGCTGGCGAAGAAAGGTAATGCTGCGGGAGAAGCAAAGGCAGTACACGCACGTCGCTTGGCGGCAGCACGGTTGAACAACCCCGAGATCGTGATGAAGCTTTTTGATGATATCGCCCCACGTTATGCGGATCGACAAGGCGGCTACACCCGAGTGACAAAACTCGGGCGACGCGCCGGGGACGCCGCGGAGATGGTCATCTTAGAGCTAGTAGAAGAATAGGCTGGGATGAAACCGGCCGTGACGGGGCAGGAAGAGCCCCCGTCTTTAGCAGCTTACAAATCGATCGTAGCTTACGACGGCACGAACTATGAAGGCTTCCAGCGACAGGATTCCGGGCGGAGAACCGTCCAGGGAGAACTGGAGCAGGCACTTCAGAATATCGGATGGCAAGAGAGCTCCCTGAGAGCGGCTGGGCGAACCGATAGCGGTGTGCACGCGCGAGGTCAGGTTATTGCCTACCAACATGTGTGGAAGCACCCGCCCGAAGATCTCACAACGGCGATAAATGCCAATCTGCCGTACGATATCGCTGTCCGGAAGACATTGCTTGCACAGAATGATTTCCACCCGCGTTATTCAGCGATTAGTAGACGGTACCGCTATAGCCTCTTTATCGATAGAACGCGGGATCCGCTGCGGGAACGTTACGCTTGGCGGATCGGCGCCGAACCGGATATTCAACTGTTGAACCGTGCTACGGAAATGATCGGCGGCAGACGAGATTTCGGGGCTTTTGGCAGCGCACCGCGACCCGAGGGGAGCACGGTGCGGGAGATCTTCGAAGCATTCTGGGAACTGCAGGGTGATAAACTGCAGTTCGAGATTGAGGCTAACGCCTTTCTCTACCATATGGTGCGAAGGCTGGTATCCGCACTGTTGGCCATTGGGTTTTGCACGAAGGAAATGGACGAACTCTGTACCGCAGTCCAGAACCCTAATGCGAAGTGGGAAGGCGGGCTGGCACCTCCACAAGGATTGTGCCTCCTAAGTGTGAAGTACGATTGAGATTATAAGAGATTTGACACGGTCTAAAGCAAGAATCAACGAAGTTATTGAGATCGATTGAGAAGGAACGCAGGAGTAGGAAGCGTGCAGAAAACGTATTATCCAAAACCCGATGAGGTAACTCGAGAGTGGTATGTCATTGACGCGGCAGGGGAGAATCTTGGGCGCCTGGCATCGCGCATCGCTCAGGTTCTGATAGGAAAAAGTAAACCCGAATACACGCCCGGCGTGGATCTGGGAGACTTTGTCATCGTCATAAATTCTGAAAAGGTGACCGTTACGGGAAAGAAGTTAGATCAAAAAATGTATTATCGCCATTCGGGTTATCCGGGTGGGATAAAAGCGATTTCGCTCCGCAATCAATTGGAGAGGTTCCCGGATCGCGTAATTACTTCAGCGGTGTGGGGTATGATTCCGCATAATCGCTTGGGTCGGAAGCTCATGAAAAAGCTTAAAGTCTATCGAGGGACGGACCATCCTCATAAAGCACAGAAGCCTAAGAAACTGGAGCTTGAATAATCTGCGCTTTAGGAAACTGTCTCGCGTAACTACGTTGATCAGAAAGTTAGAGGAAGGCAGGAAAGATGTCTGAGAAATATTATGAAGGCATAGGACGACGAAAAACCAGCTCAGCCCGTGTTCGTATTGTTCCGGGCAGCGGAAACTTTGTTGTTAATGGTAAACCCGGTGCGGAGTACTTCACCCGCATGGGTGATATGGATAGCATCCTTGATCCCATGAAAGCGGCGGAGATGGATGGCAAGCTGGATGTATCCGTGCTTGTCAGAGGCGGCGGGGTTACCGGACAGACGGGTGCGGTTATGCACGGTGTAGCGAGGGCTCTGATTAAAATGGAACCTGAACTGCGGCCGCTTATGCGATCCGGTGGGTTCCTCACTCGAGACTCGCGCATGAAGGAACGCAAGAAGCCGGGTTTGAAGCGAGCGCGTAAGGCACCGACGTATACGAAACGCTGATCTATCCGGGCACTATGCGTCCTTTATTGATCGTTGAAAAACGAGGCCGGGGAGTTTAACTCATCCCGGCCTTTTGTGTTTATTGAGGAGGCTGTTTTGGAAGCAGATTTGATCATCGTAGGATTGGGTCCAGGTTCTCCGGAGTTGGTCTCACGCAGCGCATGGGAAGCACTCAAGGCTTCGGGGACCGTCTACTTTAGAACTGGTCAGCATCCTGTACTCGATGCGCTTCCTCCACGCGTTGAGCGGATCACTTTCGATCATCTCTACGAAGAGATAGATGACTTCGAGGGGGTATACGCATCGATCGTCAATATAATCCTCGATGAGGCGCGCGGAAATCCACCTGTCGTTTATGCAGTTCCCGGGGATCCAACTGTCGGCGAGACGACGGTAAGCGCTCTCCTGCGTAGGGCGTCGGCAGAGGATCTCTCTGTTCAACTACTCCACGGAATAAGTTTTGTTGAACCATGCTTGGGCCTCCTTGGAATCGACGCATTGGATGGCCTGTCAATCCACGATGCGCTCGAGATTGCACGACGACATCATCCGCCGTTCCCGCCTGATACACCGGCACTCGTCGGGCAGTTATATTCGAAGCTTGTCGCCGCGGACATTAAATTGACCCTGTTAAATCAGTATCCACCTGACCATCCGGCCATCTTGCTCCATATGGCAGGCACCAACGAGGAGTGGAAAGAGGATCTCCCATTGGCGCAAATTGATCACAGCGAGAGTATTGACTATATGACCACACTCTTTCTGCCGGAGCTGAAAGAGGAGTCCGCCTTCGAGAATTTCCAGGAGACTGTCGCCCATCTGCGCGCGCCCGATGGGTGTCCTTGGGATATTAAGCAAACGCATCTCAGCCTGCGGAATCATCTCATGGAGGAGGCGTATGAAGCCCTCCAGGCGCTGGACGCCGAAGATATGAATGCGCTGCAGGAGGAATTGGGCGATCTACTGCTTCAGATCGTTCTCCATGCTCAGATTGCGACCGAAGAGGGCTTCTTCACAACATCCGATGTGATCGCCAGCATTCAGTCGAAAATCATCCGGCGCCATCCACATGTATTTGCTAACCTGGATGTCGAGGATGTCGACCAGGTATTGCTCAACTGGGAAACGCTTAAGGAAGCCGAGCGAGAAAAGGATGGCGCTGAAAAAGGCATCCTGGACGGTGTGCCGATTGACCTCCCTGCGCTCACGCAGGCTGATGAGATTCAAGCGAGAGTCGCCAGGGTGGGGTTCGATTGGCCTCACATCGATAACGTGCTGGAAAAGCTCGAGGAAGAGCTCGCGGAAGTACAAGAAGCTGTTGAAGACGAACACATCGCTTCGGAAGTCGGAGATGTACTGTTTGCGGCTGTTAATTACGCCCGCTGGAGAGGTGTAGATCCTGAAGCAGCCTTACGAGAGGCTAATCGTCGCTTCAGGAGAAGGTTTACGGATGTCGAGAAACAGGCGCGCGTTAAAGGGCGTAAACTTTCTGATCTATCGATCGATGAACTGGAGGCACTTTGGCAAACCGCAAAAAAAGAATCCTAACGCCACTGATTCACCAGCGCTCCATGAACCACATCGTTGCTGCAATTATTTTGTTGGGCGCGCTTGTGGGCTGCAGTCGATCCGGGAGTTCGGTTCAGGATGAATATCCCAAGCTATCCCATACGGCAGAACCAGCAGCATCAACGTTGACCATATTACCCCCTCCACTATCACCAACGATTGCCCCCACACTTGAGGAGACGATCCCGCCTCCGAGCTATGAATCTTCAGAGACCCTCGGGGCTTTCGTTATCCCCCTCACAATCCAACATCTCTCAGAGACATCGGCAAACCTTTACTTTATGCTGGAATCGCCGGCTGATGGCGCAGTATTCTTCTCGCCGCCCGGCGGTCAATCAGACCCGCTCCAGTGGGTCATGTTTGACGCAGAAACGGACACACACCTTATTCAGGTGAGTGACCTGGAGCCCGGAGCGGCGTATGAGGCGTGGGTTGGTGTTGCTGATGCTGAGGGCGTTCACCATCCGCCTTCATTTGCAGACGGTATCTGGCCTCCCATTTCGATTCGATTTCCGCAGGAAAACAAGTGGCCAATTCGCATCGGCGTCATCGGTGATTCGGGTTTTGGAGAGGCGGTAACGTTTCAACTTGCTGCAGGGATGGCTTCCCATCAACCGGAGTTTGTCATCCACACCGGTGATCTTGTATACAATGTTTATGAAGACCCATCCCCTCCGGAAGCTTTTGTTCGCAAGTTCTATCAACCGCTGGCTGACCTGCTCCGCGCTGTACCCATTTACCCGGTCTTCGGAAATCACGAGGGGTATGGAGATACCTATTGGCGGGACCGGCCCTTCTACTACACGGCATTTCCATCGCTTGCGAATGCAAATAGCGGGGATGACTTCGGTGGGGTAGCGGGTCAACGGGAATGGTATGCATTCTCGCGCGGCGATTACCAATTTATCTTTCTCAACAGCCAGCAGTTTTATGATGCAGAATGGCGGGAGGAGCAAAATGCCTGGCTCCAGGAAAGGCTTGGCGAATCTCCGTCCATAACAAAGATTGTGGTCTTCCACATCCCTCCATTCACAAGTGGATATCATCGTGATGACGGGATTCCAATCCAGCAAGCATGGGTTCCACTATTTGAAGAAGCCAATGTTGCCCTGGTGCTAACAGGTCATGACCACAACTATGAACGGCTAGAATTGAATGGGATAACTTACATCGTTTCGGGTGGAGGTTCAAACAAACTCTACGGCAAACAGGAAACGAGAGAAGAAAGTAAATATTTCACAGCGCAATCCCACTTTGTGATCCTGGAGCTGTATGCCGATCGCATCGATATGTCGGCGTACGGTTTAGGAGGAGAGACGCTTGACTCATACACCATCCGCCTCCCCTCAAGCGATTGAACACTTAGACGAATTGTTCATGCCAGCTCATGGTGTGTAAGCCATGTACATGTGTGAATTGACCCAACCTGAACCAAACGTTCCAGCTCACGAACCGAGAATACGTTAGAATATTGAACATGACATCCTATAGCAAACCCCGCTACAGCATCGGTGAGGAAATCGCCAACAGTGTGACACACGGAGTTGGCGTGGTTCTTTCTATTGGCGGGTTGGCTGTACTTACGGCATTCGCCAGTGTACTGGGAAATGTCTGGCACATTGTTAGCAGCAGTATTTTCGGCGGCACTCTGATCCTGTTGTATGCTTCATCCACTCTATACCACAGCATCCAGCTTCCGCGCGTGAAGCGTGTACTACGAGTAATTGATCATTCAGCTATTTTTCTTCTGATCGCGGGGACCTATACGCCGTTCACTCTTGTGAGCCTGCGCGGCGCCTGGGGCTGGACTCTCTTTGGGATAGCCTGGGGTCTCGCTATCATCGGGATTGTTTTTCAAGTGACCCGACTGCGCCAGTGGCCACTATTATCTCTGGCTCTATATGTGGGCATGGGCTGGGCAGTGATCTTCGCGACCAAACCACTGCTTGCCGCTATAGACCCGGGAGGTCTGACGCTCCTGCTTGTTGGAGGTCTATTCTACACAGGGGGAATCGTCTTCTACGTTTGGCGTAGCCTGCCCTACCACCATGCAATCTGGCATGTTTTCGTGTTGGCGGGTAGCGCGTTTCACTTTTTTGCTATTCTTTTCTATGTCATTCCTCTAGCGGGTTCTTCTTGATAGGTTGGAATCGAAACGCTGCGTACAACCCGTAAATTCCTCAGGAAAAAATCCTGTCCAAGGAGTAGCGGGTTGCTGCTCGTTCTTTTCGTTTGGTATGAAGAAGTGAATGTAGAATGGGAAGATGTCTTTTTGTAACAGGTGTTGAGACGAGCACACCTGACAACAAGTTGCGGAGGGCAGGGAACAAATCCGCAGCGTTGCATTCAGGGATGAGTGAACATAATCGACACATTGCCGCCAGTGTCAGAATTGCGAGGAGTTTTTCATGTTGAATGTTAGTAAGCCTACACAGTGGACACTCAAAGAGATCTCGTTGTCTTCCGTCTTTCTCGTCAGTTTGCTGGCCATCTTTGTGTTAGGAAGCCCCTACTATTCTGTCTTTCCAACGAACCAGAATCCCACCTATTATGCTGCGATTACGCTTTTCTTCTTGCTTGTGACATTCTTGCTCCGACGCTCAGATGATTATAAGAAGTATTGGCCTGCCGCCTACGCCTTCTTTGTTGCCTCGTTTGCGCTTTGGTTCCTAAGTACAGGGATACTGAATATTCCCCGCTCTGACGCTGATCCAGCGCAGTTCATCGCCCTGGACAAGCTTTCACAATTCGCCCATGTAGTTCTTTCAATCGTTGTACTCACCCTACTGGCAAGGCAAGATCTGAAATCGATCTTTATAAGTAGGGGCAACGTCCGCCGCGGGCTGATCTTTGGATTGGTTTCCCTGTCAGTTTTTGCCTTGATTTCCTTCATAATTCTCAGAGGATCGGGAGAATACCTGACGAAAATAAAATCTTCCCTCCTCTGGCTGCTTCTATTTGTGTTCGCAAACTCGTTCATGGAAGAATTATGGTTCAGGGGTATTTTTCTCAAGAGACTTGAACCGCTCATTGGGGTAAATCTTTCCGTTTTCATGACGTCAATCGCTTTCGGTGCGTCCCATGTGAGTGCGACGTATGCCTTTCCGGGAGGCGGATTAGTCTTTGGGATTGTCGTATTTGCACTTGGAGCCATTGGAGCCTACTCGATGTATAAGACCGATAGCGTCATAGGCGCGGTCCTATTCCATGCGGGATACGACCTTCTGGTCCTTGTCCCCATCCTCGAGTCTTTGTGACACTGAGATTCGTCGCTCTTTTAACGCAAACTGTTGAATATCACCAGTTTCTGAATTAACCGGGGTAAATAAAATGGGAGAAATCAAACCACGAGAGTTATCTTTGAAGCGGGGGGATCAATTTCGCATTCGAACGGCATCTGAGAAGGATGCAGCAGCTATTTTGAATCTATACAGGTCTGTGATTATCGAGGGCCGTTATACTATGCTCCTCATAGAAGAAATGCAGCGCACCGCGGAAGAGGAAAGAAAGGCCATCGCGGATGAGATCAAGCGGTCGGGCTGCCTTCGTGTTGTTGCCGAGGCTGATGGGCAGATCGTAGGTATGGCGCGTGTTAAGGCTGGCGGGCTTAAGCGCACCGCGCACTTCGGCAATGTGGATTCGGTTTGGGTACTCTCGGAATGGCGTAGGCAAGGGATCGGAAATGCGCTAATCGATACTGTCGTTCGCTGGTCAGTAAGGAACATGGAAATCGAGAAGCTTGGTTTATTTGTCTTCTCAACGAGTGAAGCTGCCATTGCGCTCTACAGACGTAATGGGTTCACAATTGAAGGCAGGGCGCCACGAGATATTAAATTCGCAGATGATGATTACGCGGACACCGTGATAATGGGGAAAATGGTTGGCTAACCTTCCTTTTTTCGGACAGAATCCAAGGAGAGAGATGTGCCTGCGGAAGTGCACTCTACACCATGATGTTTCTCGACTTCTAGGGAAAATTACGGAGACAACAATGATTGCGCATCCCAACGTGTTGGGAATGTAAAGAGAGGGACCATGACGAAGCTGAAAATTGGATTTCTGCACCCGGGTGCGATGGGAATTTCCCTGGCTGCTTCGGCTCAAAATTCAGGGCACACGGTATATTGGGCATCTGAGGGGCGAAGCGCGCAAACACAAGAGCGAGCTGCGGAACACAATCTCAATGAAGTTCGATCCTTGAATGAACTTTGCGAAACTTGCTCAGTGATTGTCAGTGTATGTCCACCTCATGCTGCAGAGGAGGTGGCGAGAGAAACCATAGAAACATCGTTTGATGGGCTCTATCTCGATGCCAATGCGATATCACCGCAGCGGGCGAAACGTATCGATCAGATGATGGATGAAGCAGGTATTAAGTTCGTAGATGGCGGCATCATCGGCGGACCTGCATGGGGACCTGGAAGAACGTGGCTCTATCTCTCCGGTGAGTATGCCGAGAGTGTGACTGCTTGTTTCTCCGAAGGGCCTCTCGAGACCTGCATTATCGGTGATGAAATTGGGAAAGCATCTGCGCTCAAGATGTGCTTCGCGGCCTATACAAAAGGGACGACAGCGTTGCTTTGTGCGATTCTGGCTGCGGCAGAGGAGCTGGGCGTGCGAATGGGTTTGGAGCAACAATGGTCTCGGAACGGGTCGGATTTTGCAGACCAGGCGACGCGTAGAGTCAGACGGGCGACGGCAAAGGCATGGCGATTTACCGGAGAGATGGATGAGATAGCAGCGACCTTCGCGGGGGCAGGAGTGCCCGCGGGTTTCCATGAGGCTGCAGGCGAGATCTACCGTCGCCTCGCGCATTTCAAGGCGAGTCCAGAGCAACCTTCGCTTGAGGAGGTATTAGAGGTCCTGGTTTGTGATTTGGTTGAGTAGTATACGTTTGGATTCCCCCAAAAATTAGGGTCAGCAATACCAGGGAGTGAATGCGGGTGAAGGTCAGCTTGTCAGCTATATGAGATGTGGTTGTCTGCAGCACCGAAGGGCCAAGGTACTACAATTGAAGTATTCTGGATCGCAGACTGTCGAAGTC